>JAPLQC010000007.1 GCA_026399895.1 Burkholderiales bacterium | reverse complement strand
CCGCTGTCATTAGGTGACATCCGTGTACCGAGTTTTGTGGTGGCGACCGAGGCGGATCATGTCGCTCCCTGGCGCTCGGTCTACAAGCTGAACCTTGCGGTGAATTCAGACATGACCTTCTTGTTGACTTCGGGTGGTCATAACGCCGGCATTTGCAGCGAACCGGGCCATTCGAGGAGACATTTTAGGTCGTCGCTGCTACCGAATAGCGAGAACTATATCGACCCTGATCGCTGGTGCCAGCGTACGCCGGAACAAGCGGGCTCTTGGTGGCCGTGTTGGGCAGACTGGCTTGCGCAGGGCCAAGCGCAACACGCTGCGGTACCAGTCAAGAGTGACGATATCGAGTTACCAGCAGCGCCGGGTGAGTATGTGCTGATGCGCTAGCGTCTACTGCAGTCGGCCGTGCTAGGCACGCGGTGCCATGCAGTTGTGTAGTCGTGATGCGTGTGGTGGCTGGGTTACTATCGTGTGTCAATCGCACGAGCATTCACCACCATGGCAGAACCCGAGATCCGCGCTGGCCAATCTATCGAGTTGTTGAAGGCGCTTCATATCCTGACGCGTGACGGCAAGATGAATCAGGACAGTCGGCGCAAGTTGAAGCAGGTGTATCACCTGTTTCAGTTCATCGAACCTTTGTTGCAGGAGCTGCACGAAGCTCAGCGTCCATTCTCACTGGTGGATCACGGCGCTGGTAAATCCTACCTCGGATTTATTTTGTACGATCTATTCTTCAAGCAGCATGACGATGGCGCAATGGTTCATGGCATCGAAGTGCGTGAGGAGTTGGTGAGTCGTGCGCGATCACTGGCCGATGAGTTAGGCTTCACGCGTATGCGTTTTCATCATCTGTCGGTAGCTGATTCAATGACATCGACTGATTTGCCTGAGCAAGTCGATATTGTCACTGCCCTGCATGCGTGCGACACAGCTACTGATGATGCGATCAGCTTTGCGCTAAAAAAGCGCGCGCGTTTTATTGTTCTGGTGCCTTGTTGTCAGGCAGAGGTGGCGGCACAACTAAGGCAATTGAAAGCGCAGATGCTGGCGCGCGATGCGCTTAGCGAGGTGTGGCGTCATCCGATACATACGCGTGAATTCGGTAGCCATCTGACCAATGTGCTGCGCTGTTTGCAGCTTGAAGCGCATGGCTATCAGCTCAACGTGACCGAGCTGGTCGGCTGGGAGCACTCCATGAAGAATGAGTTGATTATTGCTAGCTATAAAAATTTGCCGCGCCAGCGTGCCACGCAAAGGTTGCAGGAGGTAATGGCAGCTGTGGGCTTGGAGAGCATGCGTCAGCGCTTTTGGCTGCCGCAGGAGACGCCAATCTCGGCGTCTTAGTGGTGCAGATCACGCTGCCGGGTTGGAAGCAGTGCAGTGCTCGGCATTGAGTGGCTGGCAATGAAGATCTCATGCAGCAGCAGGCTGAAGCTACCAATCAGCATCACCATCGCCGCAACAAACAGAGATACGATCAGAGAATCCAGGCGCAGACTGAATATGTCGTCGGCAAACAGGGCGACCACCACCGCACACACGGTGGCCATGCTGACCGTTGAGAAGCTGACCGCGCGATGAATTACCTCGGCGCGTTGGTACAGCACCACCAGTTCATGCTGCAGCAGGGCGCGCACACCGCCAGCGGATAGCCGCTGCTCGAGCACCTCTTGGCGATCACTGATGCGCTCAAGCCGGTTGTTCAATACCCGCATCTGCAGCAAAACGCCCAGCATGAGGAATGCCGGGGTTATCGACAGGCTGATGAGGTTACTGATGTCGCCGAACAGGGAGTGCATGGGGAGCTATGTTTTTGATCTTTCGCCTCCAGAATACACAAAGCATCGGCTGTGCGCACGGTTTATCTGATTTCTGACCCCGGCGGCGCCAAGTTTGACTGAGCGGGTGGGCAGGGAAGTGCGCGTGTTGCAGTGCAAACTTAGGTCTGACTCGATAATCCATTTTGTTTTTTCTTGGAAATCGAATAAGTTTGCGGCTGTTGCCCGGATCTAACCCCCATATAACAAGATGTCAGACACTATTCTCGAGACCCGCGGCTTGACGCGTGAGTTCAAGGGCTTCGTTGCGGTCAGCCAGGTCGATCTGCGCGTCCAGCGTGGCCATATTCACGCCCTGATCGGCCCAAACGGCGCTGGCAAGACCACTTGCTTCAATTTGCTGACCAAGTTCATCGCGCCAAGCGCCGGGCAGATTCTGTTCAATGGCCGTGACATCACCATGCTTCGCCCGGCACAAATTGCACGCATGGGCATCATTCGCTCTTTCCAAATCTCGGCGGTATTCCCGCACCTTTCGGTGCTAGAGAATGTGCGCGTCGGCTTGCAGCGCAAATTGGGGACGTCGTTTCAGTTTTGGAAAAGCGAGCGTTCGCTGGCGCAGCTGAATGATCAGGCGCTCGCGTTGCTGGATGAGGTGGGCTTGCGTGATTTTGCTGATCAAGCAACGGTCGACCTCCCGTACGGGCGCAAGCGCGCGCTGGAGATCGCTACCACCTTGGCGATGGATCCCGAGTTGATGCTGCTTGACGAGCCGACACAGGGCATGGGGCACGAGGATGTAAAGCGCGTGACCGAGTTGATCAAGAAGGTTTCTAAGGGTCGAACGATCTTGATGGTCGAGCACAACATGAGCGTGGTGGCCGGTATCTGCGACCGCATCTCGGTACTGCAGCGGGGCGCGATATTGGCAGAGGGTGATTACGAGACGGTATCGCGTAATCCGCAGGTGCTCGAGGCCTACATGGGCGGTACCGCGCCACTTGAAGGAGCGCACGGATGACCTACGCGCTCGAGATTAAGGGTCTGCACGCCTGGTACGGCGAGTCTCATATCCTGCATGACATGAATCTGTCGGTTGCCAAGGGAGAGGTGGTGACGCTGCTCGGCCGCAATGGCGCCGGCAGGACCACCACACTGCGCGCCATCATGGGGCTGACAGGACGCCGCAGCGGATCGATCAAGATCGATGGCGTGGAAACCATCACGTTACCGACGCATCGGATTGCACACTTCGGTGTTGGCTACTGCCCGGAGGAACGCGCGATTTTTTCTTCTCTCTCGGCAGAAGAAAATCTGATGCTGCCGCCCACCCTGACCGAGGGTGGCATGTCGGTGGATGAGATTTATCAGATGTTTCCCAATCTTGAAGAGCGTCGTTCCAGTCAGGGTACGCGGCTGTCCGGCGGTGAGCAGCAGATGCTAGCCGTGGCGCGTATTCTGCGCACCGGTGCCAAGCTACTGCTGCTGGATGAAATTTCGGAAGGATTGGCGCCCGTCATTGTGCAGGCACTGGCGCGCATGATCTCTACGCTAAAAGCAAAGGGGTACACCATCGTGATGGTGGAACAGAATTTCCGTTTCGCTGCACCACTGGCGGATCGCTTTTACGTTGTCGAGCACGGGCAGGTAGTGGCGCAGTTCGGCGCAGCCGAGCTCAGCACGAAGATGAACGAGCTCAACGAGCTTCTGGGGGTCTAGCGCATGGAGATCTTCGGTATTCCACTCGCGGCCTTCCTGGGTCAGCTGCTACTGGGGCTGGTCAATGGATCGTTTTACGCCATGCTGTCGCTCGGCCTGGCGGTGATCTTTGGTCTACTCAATGTCATCAATTTTGCGCACGGCGCGCTCTACATGATGGGCGCGTTTCTGGCTTGGATAGGCTTGCAGTATTTCGGCATTAGCTACTGGGTGATGCTACTGCTTGCGCCGCTCTTGATTGCGCTGTTTGGCATGGTGATTGAGCGAACTATGCTGCGCTGGCTCTATCAGCTGGATCATCTTTACGGCTTACTGCTCACCTTTGGTATTACGCTGATTATCGAAGGCGTGTTCCGTTCGTTCTATGGTGTCTCGGGTCAGCCATTTGCGGTGCCATCACAGCTCGTCGGCGCAACCGATCTGGGTTTCATGATGCTGCCGATTTATCGCGCGTGGGTGGTGGTGGCTTCGCTGGTGGTGTGTCTGGCAACCTGGTTCGTGATCGAGAAGACTCGACTGGGTGCTTACTTGCGAGCCGGTACCGAGAACCCACGCATGGTGGAGGCCTTTGGCATCAATGTGCCGCTAATGGTGACGCTCACCTACGGATTTGGCGTGGCGCTGGCGGCATTTGCTGGCGTACTTGCTGCGCCGGTGTTGCAGGTTTCGCCGCTGATGGGATCGAATTTGATTGTCACGATTTTTGCTGTGGTTGTGATCGGCGGCATGGGTTCGATATTGGGATCGATTGTCACGGGCTTGGGGCTTGGTGTGATCGAAGGTCTGACCAAGGTTTTTTACCCCGAGCTGTCATCTACGGTGGTGTTCATCATCATGGCCATCGTGCTGCTGGTACGCCCAGCGGGTTTGTTCGGTCGCGAGAAATAGGAGTTGTTCATGTCGAGAAAGCTAGGCTACACGGCGGTATTGCTCGGCCTGCTGATTGCGCCGTTTGCGCTGTATCCGGTGCTGCTGATGAAGATACTGTGCTTTGCATTGTTTGCTTGCGCTTTCAACTTGCTGATCGGGTTCACTGGCTTGCTATCGTTTGGCCATGCGGCATTTTTCGGTGGCGCGGCTTATGTCACCGGTCACGCGCTAAAAGTATGGGGCGTACCGTTCGAGTTGGGGCTGCTCATCGGTACCGCGTTCTCCGCCGCGACGGGTTGGCTGATCGGTGGTCTGGCGATTCGTCGGCAGGGCATTTATTTCACCATGATCACACTGGCGCTGGCGCAGATGCTGTTCTTTGTATTTTTGCAGGCGCCTTTCACCGGTGGTGAGGATGGTTTGCAGAGTATTCCGCGCGGCTATCTGTTGGGTGCGATCGACTTGGGCAATGATCTGACCATGTATTACGTCGTACTTGCAATCATGGTCGCGACCTTCGCACTGATTGTGCGCGTTATTCACTCGCCCTTCGGGCAGGTGCTGAAAGCGGTACGTGAAAACGAGCCGCGCGCAACCTCACTGGGGTATGAAGTGGCGCGTTACAAATTGCTCGCGTTCGTGTTGTCGGCTGCCTTAGCTGGCTTGGCGGGGTCGGTAAAGGCCGTGGTACTTGGTTTCGGTACGCTGAGCGATGTGCATTGGTCGATGTCGGGCTTGGTGGTGCTAATGACGCTGGTGGGCGGTATGGGCACCCTGTTCGGACCGGTGCTGGGTGCCATCATCATCATCGCGCTTGAGAATAAGCTGGGCGATGTCGGTAGCTGGTTGGCTCAAGTGACCGAGATCGAGTGGTTCAACACGCTTGGAGAATCCGTCACCATGGTGACCGGTTTGATCTTTGTGCTCTGCGTGCTCGCATTCCGGCGCGGCATCATTGGCGAGCTCGTGGCGCGAATGCGCTGAAGGCTGGCTAAATGCCGGGCAGCTGCCAAATGGCATGAGCTATCGGCATAGATCGGTCAGTGTTCTGCACTCGACCGGCGAAAAAAATCCCGCGCTTTTGGCGCGGGATTTTTTATTGGGTTGCTACGCTTTTACAGACCAGCGTTTTGCTGCGCCACCATCATGTACAGCATAGGGATCGACAGCATAGTGTTGAAGCGCGACGTCAGCATCGCCATGCGTGCGGCCTTGGCTTTTTCGTCTGCCTCGACGGTGACAATACCAAGCGCTTTCTTCTGGTTCGGCCAGATGATGAACCAGACATTGAACGCCATCACCAGTGCCAGCCACATGCCGATACCGATCGCGTGGAATGGAACCTGCAGACCGAGTGCTGCTGCGAGGTAGCCATTCATCCAAGCTAGCAGCCCGCCGGTCACGACGGTGGCGAGTGCCGCATAACGGAACCAGAACAGGGCCGTCGGTGCGATGACCTTGCCGATGGCCGGTTTTTGCTCATCCGGGATTTTCGGCATTGACGGGATCTGCACAAAATTGAAATACCAAAGCAGGCCGATCCACATCACGCCCGATACCACATGCAGCCAGCGCATGACGAATGCGCCCCATGCGTGGCCCATGACCGGGCCGGCGCCCGAGACGTTGCTGGCGATTAGCACCAGCAAAATAAGAATGACCAACCCGGCGATCACGGTGCGGCCGAGCGATTGAAGAATAGGTGCCATGACTCCTCCTGAGGGTTGAGTACGTGTCTTGTTGTGAGGGTTACTGTTGACCAAGGCGCCGGAAAAACCTTGCGCCTTTGTCAAGCCGCGCGAAGTATAGCGGAACCAGCCGTTATCGTTGGCTGACCTTGGCAATCTTGATGTGCGCCTGTCCTTTGGCCAGCCGCAGCTCAATCGACTCTTTCTCGGCCAAGTCGGCGGTATCGCGCAGGATTCGGCCCTCGGCGTCTTGCACAATGGCGTAGCCGCGCTCCAGCGTTCGCTGTGGCGCCAGCAGCTCAAGCTGGGCGCGCAGGCTATCGTATTGGTGGGTGGCGGCGGCGTATTGGCTAGCAAAACGGGTGCTCAGCTGCTGCGAGTGCGCGGAGAGTCTTGCCCGCAGTAACTCGGTATCGGGTAGCGCATGTCTCAGCCGTTGTGAGCGTTGGGTTAATGTGAATCGTAAGTTGGCGAGCGGGGCTTTGCCGGCATGGCGGAGTCGGGTCTGCAAGGTGGCCAGCCTGAGTTCATGTTGCCGAACGGCGGCTTGCGGACTTTGCACCCGTCGCGCCAGCCAGTCGAGCGTTTGCGCGCGCTCGTCCAGATGCCGACGCAGCGCGCCCTGCAGCCCGTAGGCGAGCTGACCGAGATGATCTAGCCAGTCCGCACGCGCGGTGGCGGCCAGCTCGGCGGCGGCGGTCGGCGTGGGCGCGCGTAAATCAGCGACAAAGTCGGCAATCGTGACATCCGTCTCATGGCCAACGCCGGAGATGACCGGCATCGTGCAGGCCGCAATCGCGCGCGCGACACGCTCATCATTGAATGACCAAAGATCTTCCAGGCTGCCACCGCCGCGGGTGACGATCAGCAGATCGCATTCGGCGCGCTCCGAGGCGGTTTGGATTGCGCGTGCAATCTGCTCTGCCGAGCCCTCGCCCTGTACCAGGGTTGGGTAGATGATGAGTTGCACATGCGGCGCGCGCCGACGAAATGCGCTGATAAGGTCGCGCAATGCCGCTGCTTGCGGGCTGGTAACCACACCGATAGCTCTGGGAAATTCGGGAAGTGAGCGCTTGCGGGTGGGGTCGAACAAGCCCTCGGATTCAAGCTTGGCCTTGAGCCGGAGGAAGGCCTCGTACAAGTTGCCGATACCCGCTTTGCGCATCACCTCGACGTTGAGCTGGAAGTCGCCGCGCGCGGCATATAGTCCGACTGTGGCGCGAACTTCAACCTTGTCGCCTTCGCGCGGGTTGAAGTCGACGTACTGGGCGCGGCTGCGGAACATGACTGCACGCACTTGGGCGCCGGCATCTTTCAGGGTGAAGTACCAATGCCCGGAGGCGGCGCGGGTCACGTTGGAGATTTCGCCACTGACCCACGCCAGCGGAAAGCTCCGCTCGAGCAGGCGCGAGACCGCTTGGTTCAGCTGCGTGACCGTGAGTATTTCCCCGCCGGAATTGTCAGGCATCAAACGGTTTCCTCCAGTAAAGTCCCCGGTACCACTAGGCTTTCCACAATTTTCCCGATCTGAGATGTCGGACAAGGCTGCCACCGACCACTGCGTTTAAACAAGGCTAAGTCCTTGATTTGTTGAGATAAAGTGGCCGTAGCCGGTTTCTTCAGCAGCGCAGAAAAGCCCGCAAAATCAAGTACTTCAGACCGCCCAAGGGGGGTTGCCCACAAAGTTGTCCACAAGATCAGTGGAAAAGTCCGTGAATCCGCCTCGCCCGTCAAGTGATCAATATCAAAGTGCCAACGCTATGGTCGCTTGCCTTGCCCGCTGAAAGTGAAGCAGATACAGTCGCACGCTGTTTTTCCTGAACTCGGAGTCGGCACTTGTTCTCGCTCATCCAGGCCGCTGGTTGGCCCATCTGGTTTTTGCTCGTTGCATCGATTGTCGCGGTCACCGTGATCGTCGAAAGAATACTGTACCTGCGGACATCGCGGGTTCTGCCGCCCACGCTGCTGAATGAAGTCATTTCCGTGGCACGTGCCGGACCGGTAAGCGCCGAGCATATCAACGAGCTTGAGCGGCACTCGCCCTTGGGCAGCGTCCTTGCCGCTGGTTTGCGCAAGAAAGGCGCGCCGCGCGAGCGCATGCTACAAGCCGTCGAGGAGGCTGGGCGCATTGCAACGCACGGACTCGAGCGCTACCTGACTGCATTGGGCACCGTGGCGACACTCGCGCCCTTGATGGGTTTGTTCGGTACCGTCATCGGGATGATCGAACTGTTCGGAGCGCAGGATGTGGCTGGTGCTGATCCGCTGCGTGTTGCGCATGGCATCTCGGTTGCCTTGTACAACACGGCATTCGGCTTGGCGGTTGCAATGCCAGCGCTGATGTTTCACCGACATTTTCATGCCTTGGTGGATAGTCGGGTGCTTGAACTGGAGCAGCAGGCGTTGCGGCTGGTGAATGCACTCTCTGAAACAACGGATGCTGATGAAATTTCGTAAATCACCACGCCGCGACACGCCGGAGGTGAACCTGATTGCGTTCATCGACGTACTGTTGGTGATTCTGATTTTCCTGATGGTCAGCACGACATTCAGCAAGTTCAGTGCGCTGAAGTTAAGCCTACCGACCGCGAGTAACAATGCCGCTCCCGCCCAGCCAAAAACCGTGTCAGTCGCGATTGATGCGAGCGGCAGTGTAGCGGTGGATAGCCGCCGCTTGGGCGTGATCGATCCAAGTGCGCTCTCCATCGTGCTCAAGCAAGCGGCCGGTGCTGACAAGGACTGCGTGCTTGAAATTCATGCCGATGCAATGACCAGTCATCAATCCGTCGTGAATGTGATGGAGGCAGCGCGACTCGCAGGATTGCAGAAGCTGTCATTCGCAACGCGGAATCCGCCCAAATGATCGCGCGCTCACGACTTGAGTCTCAGCTCATGCGCTTGTGGCAGAGCCGCTCGTGGGCGGCTTGGATGCTAACGCCGCTGGCTGGGCTGTATGGGCTGCTGCTACTGATACGTCGAGCGCTGTATGCGCTTGGGTTATTGCAACAAACGCGTTTGCCCGTGCCGGTGATTGTGGTGGGTAACATTTTTGTGGGTGGTACCGGCAAAACCCCTTTTGTGATCTGGCTGGTAGAGCAATTACGTGCGCGTGGTTGGCACCCCGGTGTGATCTCGCGTGGCTATGGCGTACAGCATGATCAGGTAACCGAGGTATACGTTGATAGTGACTACCAGGCAGCAGGTGATGAGCCCTTGCTGATCATGCAGCGAACCGGTGTGCCGGTGGTGGTCGGCCGCCGTCGGGTAGAGGCGGGGCAGCAGTTGCTGCGTACACATCCGGAAGTCGATATTGTGATTTCAGACGATGGATTGCAGCACTACGCACTTGCGCGCGCGCTCGAGATTCAGATATGTGATTCGCGCGGTCATGGCAATGGCTGGCTATTGCCCGCCGGGCCGCTGCGTGAGCCGGCATCGCGCCGCTCGGATTTTTTTGTGGTGAATACGGCAGCAGCGCCATGCATCGAGATATCTAACGCGACATCTAGCGCGACATTTAGCGCTTCATTCGACACACAATCTAATGAACCCTCCGACGCAATACCAAAACTGCTACCGACCGCTGACATTCATCACATGACGCTGCAAGCAGAATTCGCTGAGCGCCTTAATCAACCCTCGCAACGACAACCGCTATCGACGATATCCAGTGGCAAGCGCATTGTTGCGGCAGCGGGGATCGGTCACCCGCAGCGATTTTTCGATATGTTGAGTAAACACGGTATCGCGCTGGCCGATACTCTTGCGCTGCCAGATCATTTTGACTACCGGCACAATCCCTTTGCGATGGTGAGCGCCGACATGATCCTGATCACCGAAAAGGATGCAGTAAAATGCGCTCGCATTAACACGCTCGCCAATGACGCGCGTTTGTGGGTGGTGCCGGTGACAGCGACAATCGCTGAGCCTCTGATCGATAACATTGTGGAGACACTGCGTGGACGCTCGACTACTTGATATCTTGGTCTGTCCGCTTTGCAAGGGCCCGTTGAAATACGACAAAGAAGCGCAAGAGCTGATTTGCAATGGTGATCGGCTTGCGTATCCGATTCGTGACGGTATACCCATCATGTGGGCTGACGAAGCGCGCGATTTGAACGCGCCCGCTGTCCAAGAAAAATAAGCTGACCTGCCGGATGTCTTTTATCGTCATCATCCCGGCACGTATGGCTTCTACCCGCCTGCCGGATAAGCCACTGGCTGATATTGCGGGCAAACCGATGGTGGTGCGTGTTGCCGAGCGCGCGGCTTTATCGAACGCGTCGCGCGTGATTGTCGCCACTGATCACGCAATGGTGGTAGCTGCATGTGAGCAGGCTGGTGTCGAGGTAAGAATGACGCGCGCTGACCATCCCTCCGGCACAGACCGCATTGCCGAGATAGCCGCGGATTTACCTTTGCCTGATGATGCGGTGATTGTAAATGTGCAGGGTGATGAGCCGCTGATCGATCCAGAGCTCATCAATGCTTGCGCCGAGCGTGTCAACGCAAGTACCCCGATGGCGACCGCGGCGCACCCGATCCATCAGATCGCCGAAGTATTCAATTCGAATGTCGTGAAGGTCGTGCTTGATGCCAAGGGTGATGCGCTGATGTTTTCGCGCGCGCCGCTGCCATGGCACCGCGACGGATTTGCGCGCGACACGCAATCCATGCCGCCGCATTACACACCGTTACGACACATCGGCATTTACGCCTATCGGCGCGATTTTCTGCTGCGCTACCCCAAGCTTGCTGTTTCACCGCTGGAAACCATTGAAGCGCTGGAGCAGTTGCGTGTGCTGTGGCATGGTCACCGCATCGCGGTTCATCTAGTTGATGAAGCGCCGGCAGCTGGCATCGATACACCTGAAGATCTCGAGCGCGTGCGAAAGCATTTTGCCGTTTGAGCAAGTTCAATCATGCATCAACCAAAAGGGCGCAGCGTATTCTGTGGTAAGTTTCGGGCAAGCTAAACATCTGACAATAATGCCGTGCAGCGTTTCAGCGACGCGCCAAAGGCATAAACGAACAAGGACTCACCATGCGGCTCATCCTTTTGGGACCTCCAGGTGCCGGTAAAGGCACGCAGGCTGCTTTTATCAAAGAGAAATTCAATATCCCGCAGATTTCTACCGGCGATATGCTGCGTGCTGCGGTGAAGGAAGGCACGCCTCTCGGCTTGGCAGCAAAAAAAGTGATGGATGCGGGCGGCTTGGTATCCGACGACATCATCATCGGCCTAGTTAAGGATCGATTGACGCACGACGATTGCGGCAAGGGCTATCTGTTCGACGGTTTCCCGCGCACCATCCCTCAGGCTGAAGCAATGAAAGAGGCGGGTGTGACGATCGACTTCGTGCTGGAGATTGATGTGCCCAATGAGGCCATTGTTGAGCGCATGAGCGGACGCCGTGTTCATACCGTCTCTGGTCGAACCTATCACGTGAAATTCAATCCGCCGAAGGTCGCTGGTAAAGATGATGTGACCGGTGAAGATTTGATACAGCGCGATGACGACCGCGAAGAAACCGTGATGAAGCGGCTTGATGTTTATCATGATCAGACCGTGCAGCTTGTGGGTTACTACAATGATTGGGCTGCATCAGGTCAATCGGGCGCGCCAGCTTATCGCAAAATCTCTGGGGTTGGCGCGGTTGAGGAGATTCGCGACCGGGCACTCGCGGCGCTCGCTACATGAAGTTGTAAATAACAGCGGACTATGGGTCCGCTTTTTATTTGCTCGCGCGTTGTTAAGACGACTAGTTGATATTCGAGACTTGGCATGGGCGTACATCGCCCATGTCGGTAGTGTGGTGGCAGCAATCGAACCAGCCGAATCGAGCTGGAACGGTAGTTTTCATAATTGGTAGGTACTTCTGGAGGAGACGTATGGCATCGACAGGCTTATGGTTTGCCGTAGCGTGCGGCGTAATTGCCGTGATCTATGGCTTGATCTCGCGCAGCTGGATTATGAGCAAGGACCCCGGCAATGAGCGCATGCAGGAAATTGCTGCAGCGATTCAGGCGGGCGCAGCAGCTTATCTGGCACGTCAGTACCAGGCCATTGCAATGGTCGGCGTGGTACTAGCGATCTTGATTGGTATTTTCCTTGATCTGCCCACCGCTGCCGGCTTCGTGCTCGGCGCAGTGCTGTCAGGTGCTTGCGGCTTCATCGGTATGAATGTGTCGGTGAGTGCCAACGTGCGTACCGCGCAAGCGGCAACGCAAGGCATCGGCCCGGCGCTCGACGTTGCGTTCCGTGGTGGCGCAATCACCGGCATGCTGGTGGTTGGTCTCGGCCTGCTCGGCGTATCGATCTTCTTCTGGTTGATTGGTGGTCTCGAGCACGCTGACCCCGTCACCCTGAAGCCATTGCTCGGCTTCGCGTTTGGTTCGTCGCTGATCTCGATCTTCGCCCGACTCGGTGGCGGCATCTTCACCAAGGGCGCTGACGTCGGCGCTGACTTGGTGGGTAAAGTCGAGGCAGGTATTCCCGAGGATGATCCACGTAACCCGGCGGTGATTGCCGATAACGTCGGCGATAACGTTGGTGACTGCGCGGGTATGGCGGCTGACTTGTTCGAGACCTATGCCGTGACGCTGATTGCCACCATGGCACTGGGCGCTTTGATGGCAGTGTCGGGCAAGACAGAAGCGGTTATCTATCCGCTGATTCTGGGTGGCGTGTCGATCATCGCTTCCATCATCGGCGTAATGTTCGTTAAAGCTAGCCCGGACATGAAGAACGTCATGCCGGCACTGTATCGCGGTCTGATCGTGTCCGGTGTGCTGTCGCTAATCGCGTTTTACTTTGTGACCACGGCCTTGTTCCCGGAACCACTCGCGCTTGCTGATGACCGCAGCGCCTCTGCGATGGCCTTGTTTGGCTCGTGCATCGTTGGTCTGGTACTGACGGCAGCTATGGTCTGGATCACCGAGTACTACACCGGTACCGATTTCCATCCGGTCAAGCATATTGCACAGGCATCGACCACCGGGCACGCGACGAACATCATCGCTGGTATCGGCATTTCGATGAAATCCACGGCATGGCCGGTACTGTTCGTGTGCGCAGGTATCTTTGTTTCGTATTCGCTGGCTGGCTTGTACGGCATCGCGGTCGCAGCGACAGCAATGCTGTCGATGGCAGGCATCATCGTTGCACTCGATGCTTACGGCCCGATCACCGATAACGCCGGTGGTATCGCCGAGATGTCGAATCTGCCTGCGAGTGTGCGTGACATTACTGACCCGCTCGATGCTGTCGGTAACACCACTAAAGCAGTTACCAAAGGCTACGCGATTGGCTCGGCTGGTTTGGCGGCGCTGGTTTTGTTCGCCGACTACACCCATGCACTACATGAGCGTGGCATCAACGTCACCTTCGACTTGTCGGATCCGATGGTTATCATTGGCTTGTTCATCGGTGGCTTGATCCCCTTCCTGTTCGGTGCGATGGCGATGGAAGCGGTTGGCCGCGCCGCGGGTTCGGTGGTGGAAGAGGTACGACGTCAGTTCCGCGAGATTCCGGGCATCATGGAGGGCACTGCCAAGCCAGAGTACGGCAAGGCGGTTGACATGCTGACGGTCGCGGCGATCAAGGAGATGATGGTGCCGTCGCTGCTGCCGGTGGTCGTGCCAATCGTAGTCGGTGTGGTGCTTGGTCCGAAGGCGCTTGGCGGCTTGTTGATGGGCACGATTGTGACCGGCTTGTTCGTTGCTATCTCGATGTGTACCGGTGGCGGTGCTTGGGATAACGCGAAGAAGTACATCGAAGATGGTCATCATGGCGGCAAGGGCAGCGAAGCCCATAAAGCGGCCGTAACCGGTGACACCGTTGGCGATCCTTACAAGGACACTGCGGGTCCTGCAGTCAACCCGCTGATCAAGATCATTAACTTGGTCGCTCTGTTGATTGTGCCGCTGCTCGCGGCGCAGGGACTGATCGGCTGATTCTTCGATCTTCCCCGACAAAGGCAGCTTCGGCTGCCTTTGTCTTTGGTGGCGGTATGATTCGGCCCGACGCGGCTTCCAGAGACCGCTTCCTCTCTCAATTTCCTTATCACTTGGAGTAACTATGGATATCAAGAACCAAGTCTTTATCGTGACTGGCGGTGCCTCGGGTTTGGGTGCTGCATCCGTGCGCATGATTGTCGAAAACGGCGGTAAGGTTGTACTGGCAGATTTGCAGATTGAGGCGGGCGAAAAACTGGCCGCCGAACTCGGTGGCAAGTTCGTGAAATGCGATGTCACCTCGGAAGCGGACGGCAATGCGGTTGTTGCTGCTGCGCAGTCGCTGGGTACCGTGGTTGGGCTGATCAATTGCGCAGGTGTGGCGCCCGCCGTAAAAACTGTCGGTAAAGACGGCCCGCATCCACTCGAGGTATTCCAGCGCGTGGTGAACATCAATCTGGTCGGTACTTTCAATATGTCACGACTCGCTGCGGCGGCCATGGCGAACAACACACCGAATGCGAATGGTGAGCGCGGTGTCATCATTCATACCGCCTCGGTAGCCGCCTATGACGGCCAGGTAGGTCAAGCGGCCTATGGTTCTTCCAAAGCTGGCGTGGTCGGTTTGACCTTGCCCATGGCCCGTGACTTGTCGCGCAACGGTATTCGCGTCATGACTATCGCGCCGGGTATTTTTGAAACACCGATGCTTCTCGGCATGCCGCAGGAAGTGCAAGACTCGCTCGGCAAAATGGTACCGTTCCCGCCGCGTCTCGGTAAGCCGCATGAGTATGCGCAACTGGCCAAGACCATCATCGAGAACTGCATGTTGAACGGTGAATCCATTCGACTCGATGGTGCTATCCGCATGCAGCCGAAGTAAATCGTCTGTAGCAATCCAGCCATAGTAGCGAGCGGCACTTCGCAAGCGACTTGGCTGCTGTTAATCTGCGGCAATGTCCTCGCCGCAAAAGACTGCACTCTTTCTGACTGGTGGCGGCGCTCGTGCCGCCTACCAGGTGGGTGTTTTGCAGGCAATCTGTTCGCTACTGAGCGAAGTCGGCTGGCCCGCGACCAAAAACCCCTTCGATATTGTCTGCGGGACCTCGGCCGGCGCAATCAACGCCACCGCATTCGCCTGTCGTGCCGATAATTTTGAGCAGAGCGTTTCACACCTGCTCAGTGTTTGGCGCGGTTTGGAAGTCGAACAGGTGTATCGCGCAGATTCAATGGGTGTGATCCGCTCGGGTGCGCGTTGGTTATCGCTGCTCTCATTCGGCTGGCTACTGCGCCAATGGCATGCATCGCCGCCCAACTCATTGCTCGACAACTCGCCGCTAGTCGGGCTTCTGCACAAGATGCTCGATCTGCCCCGGCTAGATGCGGCACTGGAGCAGGGGCATCTGGACGCGCTGGCAGTTTCTGCCTCGTCGTATACCGCTGGGCGCCATGTGGTGTTTTATCAATCTGCATCGCATATACCGCCTTGGAGTCGAATCCAACGAGTAGCAGTACCGCAGCAGATTAGTGTCGATCACTTGCTGGCTTCATCGGCGATTCCGCTGATTTTTCCGTCGGTGCCGTTGTACTGTGAAGATCGTTGCGAATACTTTGGCGACGGTTCATTGCGCGAGCTGGCGCCCATCTCACCGGCGATTCATCTCGGCGCAGACAGGGTACTCGTGATCGGGGCGGGCAATATCGGTGGCAGCGGCAGAAAATTTGATGAATTTTCCGGTTATCCAAGTTTGGCGCAGATCGCGGGGCATGCGATGTCGAGTATTTTTCTCGATGGCTTATCGGTCGACATCGAGCGCATGGCCCGCATCAACCAAACGCTGTCAATCCTAACGCCCGAGCAACGACAGAAGACTTCGCTGCGCCCGATTGAGATGTTGGCAATCACGCCATCCAAACCCCTTGATTCCATCGCGAGCCAGCACACGGGTAGTCTGCCGCTACCCATACGCACACTGCTGTCAGCGATCGGTGCCACCGAGCGGCGGGGCGCGGCACTTGCCTCGTATTTGCTGTTCGAATCAAGCTATACCCGCTCCTTGATCGAGCTGGGCCAGATCGATACTCTGCACCGGCGCGAGGATGTTTTGCGGTTTTTTGGGGCGCTCAAGCCCTCAGCCGCAGCTTCAGCGCGAACATTCCACGCGATCTGAGCTTTAATCCGGTTGTAATGAGTTTTGTCTCATAAGCCCCGATCCAGCCAGAATGACGGATTTTAGACACAGTTACGCGAAATAATTGTCATATTTAATAGTTTTCGTGATGCCATCTGGATTCAGGGGTTTTTCCCGCAACGAAGCGCAGGTATGATTTCGCCTTGCCGTAAAACAATTCGCCCAATTTGGACGGGCGTTGAGGCAGTGGCTTAGGTGTACCAGTACGCGTCGGCGTAGTAATAATAATAACTTTCCGACGCGCTTTGAGTTGTCTTGACAGGATCGTGAACATTTACATGCTCAGCGCGCTACCTCAGCGCGACGAACACATCTCGGAACCGGAAGCTGGCGAGGAATTGCTGCGCACCGTGCCGGGTAACGTCGTGCAATCGATACGCGCATTTCGGGTCGTTGACCTGCAATCCGAGGCGGTTCGGCTTGCACATCATTTCTTGTATGCGAATCTTTCGCAAGCACTGACGCGTCAGCAAGTGCTCGCAGCGATCGCGGAATCCTTCCATATTCCGAAATCCTTGGCCAAGAATTTCGACGGTTTGCGCGATTGCCTGACCGATCAGATTCACCGGGCGGGTCAGCACCCTGGTTTCCTCATTGTGCTGGATCAGCTGCCGCAGACACAAAAATTCGACCGCGAGGCGCGTGAGAATCTGCTCGATGTCTTCCGCGATGCCGCTGATTACTGGGCCGAAAAGCGCGTGCCATTTCGAGTTTTCTTCTCATTCGATTAATGGGTATGCCAAGCGCTCAGCTTGGCGACAAAGATGTATCAGCGCACTTGATCGGCGTTGCTGCGTAAATCCTCGCTGCTACAATCCGCGACATGAAAAATATCGTGATCCTGATTTCGGGTCGCGGCAGCAACATGGAGGCCGTTATCCGTGCTGCAGCCGCCGACAAGTGGCCCGCTCGGATCGCGGCGGTCATCAGTAATCGTGCCGACGCAGCCGGACTGCGCACCGCTGAGTTGGCAGGAATCCCAGTCGCTACCGTAGAGCATCGCAATTTCCCCGACCGTGTCAGTTTTGATCGTGCACTGGCCGAGCAAATCGATTTCTTTCAACCGGATTTGGTGGTGTTGGCGGGATTCATGCGCATCCTGAGTGCCGGTTTCGTTGAGCACTACCGTGGGCATCTGCTCAATATCCACCCCTCCTTACTCCCCAGCTTTCCCGGCCTATCGACGCACCGTCGTGCGCTCGAGGCGGGTGTACGGTTCCACGGCGCGACGGTTCATTTCGTCACCCAAACCCTGGATCATGGGCCGATTGTGGATCAGGCAGTGGTTCCGGTGTTCGAGGATGACGACGAAGAGACGCTTGCGCAACGTGTGTTGGCGGAGGAACACCGGATTTATCCAGAAGCCGTGCGCGGTATCGTCGAGGGACGCATACGGCTCGACGGTGACCACGTGCGGCGAAGCGCACCGACAGCGGATTGACGTGTTGTCCATCCCTGCAAAACATCGCATTCTTGAAGGTAGTGCATGAGACTCTCTCCGGTGGTGATCGGTGGTACCGAGCAGGCGTTGCGCGAGGTGCTGCGATTTGTCGGTCCGGCCGATGTCACGCTGTCGCGTTTTTTCCGCGAGAACCCCAAACTCGGCTCACGTGAACGTGGCGCGATTGCTGAAGCGGTTTACGCTTTGCTACGTCATCGTTTAGTGCTGATGCATTTTTCCGAGTCGGGCAGCGGCCCGCAGATGCGTCGCGTTGCATTACTTGCGCTGGCTGAAACTGCGGGTATTGATGCCTTGGGTGGCTTGGACGAACAGGAGCGCACCTGGCTGACGCACGTGATGGGTATCGATCGAAAGACGCTGTCGCCCTCATTGCGAAGTAATTTTCCAGAATGGATACGCGCGCGCTTCATCGAGCAGTATGGTGAAGAAGAATCCGAGCGGTTGATGGATGCGCTTAACCGCCCGGCACCGCTTGATTTGCGAATTAATACTATTCAGTCCTCAGCCGAGCAGGTGCTTGAGGCGCTGACTGCGGCGGCTATTCCTTTTGAGCGTTCGGCGTATTCACCGCAAGGCATACGCTTGCAATCCAAGCCGGCGTTGCAGAATCTGCTCATCTTCAAGCAAGGTGCGATCGAGGTTCAGGATGAGGGCAGTCAGCTACTAGCCCAGTTACTGGGAGCGCGGCGTGGTGAGATGGTGGCCGATTTTTGTGCGGGTGCAGGTGGCAAGACACTTGCCATAGGTGCCGCTATGCGCAATACCGGTCGTCTGTATGCATTCGACGTGTCCGACAAACGACTCGCCAAGCTGAAGCCACGACTGGCGCGCAGTGGTCTCTCGAATGTGCATCCGGTGCTGATCGCGCATGAGAATGATGCCAAGATCAAACGACTGGCTGGCAAAATCGATCGGGTACTGGTCGATGCGCCGTGCAGTGGTTTCGGTACCTTGCGTCGTAACCCGGATATTAAGTGGCGCCAGCAGCCCAAAGATGTGGCCGAGTTATGCGCTCGCCAGTACAGCATTCTCTGCAGCGCCGCGCGCTTACCCAAACCGGGTGGAAGATTGGTTTACGCAACTTGCAGTCTGCTGGTGGAAGAAAATCAGGCGATCATCACGCAGTTTTTATCCGAGCATGCGCAGTACAAGCTGGTGCCTGCGCGTGACGTACTGGCAGAACAAAAGATTGCGCTGGATACGGGCGACACCTTGCAGCTATTGCCGCATCTTCATGCGACTGATGGGTTCTTCGCAGCAGTGCTCGAACGTGTGACATGAGGAAAAATTAGCGCCGTCGAGGTGTATGCCACACCTTGAGATGATGATCCGGTATCTGCGTGATGCCGCTTTGCTGGAATCTCGATGAACTCTGCACAAAATCTCTGGTCGCAACTGTTGGCCGATATCAATGATCCAAATTTGCAGTGGCAGCTGCTGGCGCTGGCGTGCTGTGTCACGCTCGGTTGGTGGTTGTCGCGATTGCTGAGTCGACGGCTAGCGGGGCAACCCGATGCGATTGGGGCCGCCAATACCAGCTTGCGGCGATTACTGACGCCCTTGCTGATTCTGGTTTTCGTTACGCTCGCCAGCCGCGTGCTCTCAACCTATCAAAGTGTCGGCTTGTTGCGCATTGCAGTCCCGCTGGCATTGTCGTATCTGCTGATTCGTGCCGCGTTCTATTTGTTGCGACAAGTTTTCGCGCCAGATGGTCGGGCTGGATTGATCCTGCAAACGTTTGAGCAAGCCATTGCGCTAGTCATCTGGACTGGTGTGGCGCTTTACATCACCGGGTTATGGCCTGAGTTTGTTGAGTATCTTGAACAGACTAAGCTACCAATCGGTCGGCATCATGAATCGCTACTCGTTGTATTGCTGGCACTCATTTGGGTAGCCATCACGCTGCTGCTTGCGCTCTGGGCTGCCGCTGTGTTCGAGCAACGTCTGATGCGGCTCAATAGCATGCACAGCTCACTGCGCGCAGTGTTGGCGCGCGTCGGGCGGGGCCTGCTGATTCTGGTCGCGGTACTGATCAGCCTCTCCCTGGTCGGTATTGATTTGACCGTGCTGTCAGTCTTTGGTGGTGCGCTTGGTGTTGGCCTGGGCTTGGGTCTGCAAAAGCTAGTGAGCAGCTATGTTTCCGGCTTCGTGGTACTGCTCGAGCGCAGTTTGACGATTGGTGATCTGGTCAGCGTCGAGAAGTACAGCGGGCAGATTGTGCAGATCAATACCCGCTATACCGTGCTGCGAGGCGGTGACGGTATTGAGGCCATCATCCCAAACGAAATGCTGGTGTCGCAACCGGTGCAAAATTTCAGTTTGAGTGATCGCCATACCCGCATCAGCAGTAGCTTCAAGGTCGCGCATGGTACCGACGTCACCCGCTTGCTGGAGGCGATACCCGTCGCGCTGGCAACGCTGCCCCAAGTCCTTGAAAAGCCAGCACCAAGCGCGCTGTTGCTCTCAATGGGTCTGGAGGGGCTCGAGATCGAGGCAGCGGTCTGGATTGACGACCCGGTGAAACTTAAAAGCAATTCGCAGTCAGCGATGAACCTGGCCTTGCTGAAGTTGCTGAATGAGCAAAACGTTCATCTGTCATCGATCTTGCCGGCCGGTACCTGATAAAGCCCGTAATCCTTTGATTTGAAATGGCTTATTAGTTAATAGAGCCGAAATCGCGGGCTTTCCAGCGTAAAACCACGTAGAATATCGGCGCGGGCCGGGGGCGTGCAGTCCCCTTCCGTTTGTAGATTGTTTGGAGAGAAAATGACTCATCATTCCGGCTTGGATCTCGTCCTCGATTTCCTGCTCAATGGCATTACGCACGCAACCGGGTGGCAAATCCTGTTGTTTACACTGGCGGTCACGCACATCACGATTGCGGGCGTCACTATCTTTTTGCATCGTTGCCAAGCGCACCGGGCGCTCGATTTGCACGCCATTCCCAGTCACTTCTTCCGTTTCTGGCTGTGGATGACCACCGGCATGGTGACCAAGGAGTGGGCAGCTATTCACCGCAAGCACCACGCGAAATGTGAAACTGTCGAAGACCCGCATAGCCCGATCACCCGCGGCATTGAGACCGTCGTGTTCGAAGGCGCTGAGCTGTACCGGATAGAAGCGAAAAACCGCGAGACCATCGAAAAATACGGCCACGGAACGCCGGACGACTGGATCGAGCGCAATGTTTACACCAAGCACTCAGCACTCGGCGTGTCGCTGATGCTGGTCATTAATGTCTTGTTGTTTGGTGTTCTGGGCCTCACGGTCTGGGCCATTCAAATGGCTTGGATCCCGGTGACCGCAGCGGGCGTCATCAACGGTATCGGCCACTACTGGGGCTACCGTAATTTTGAGTGCAAAGACGCCTCCACCAATATTCTTCCGATCGGCATCATCATCGGTGGTGAAGAACTGCACAACAATCACCACACTTTCGGTACGTCGGCCAAGCTGTCGGCCAAGTGGTATGAGTTCGACATCGGCTGGATGTACATCTCCATCTTGGCCTTTTTTGGTCTGGCGAAGGTGAAGAAAGTCGCGCCAGAGCCCAAGTTCGACAGCAGCAAGCTGGTCGCTGATTTGGATACCCTGCATGCAGTTGTGGCCAACCGCTATGACGTGATGGCGAAGTACGCACGTTCTTTGCGCAGCGCCTGGCGTGATGAAGTGGATCAGATTCGTGCCAGCTCCGCATTGGAGTCGGGTTTCTTGAGGTCTTCCAAGAAGTTGCTGCAGCAGGAGCCGACCAGCCTTGAGACCAGCCAGAAGCAGCAATTGTCAGAGCTGTTTGAGCACAGCAAGGCGCTGAAAACCATGCACGAGATGCGTGTCGAGTTAGGGGCGATTTGGGAGCGTTCCCATTTCACCAGCGATCAGTTGCTGCAGCAGTTGCGTGACTGGTGCGCGCGCGCGGAGGCTTCAGGTATAAGCTCGCTGCGTGAGTTTTCGCTACGGCTGCGCACTTACGCTTAAAGCTAATCAGCGAGCGCTTTGCCTCGGGCGCGTTGCTGACCATGCTTGACTTAGGCTAACCGCTGACTAGCGTGCTAGCCGCAATAAAAAACCCGCTCCTGTGAGCGGGTTTTTGTTGGGTACTGTCTTTCTTGCGCGCGATTACTTGATTTTTGTTTCTTTGTATTCGACGTGCTTGCGCGCTTTCGGATCAAACTTAGTGATCGTCATTTTTTCGGGCATCGTGCGCTTGTTCTTGGTGGTGGTGTAAAAGTGACCGGTGCCTGCAGTCGACTCAAGCTTGATTTTTTCGCGGCCTTTGCTGGTTGCCATGATGTCTTTTCCTATTCCTTGATTTGATTAGACCTTGGTACCGCGTGCGCGCATGTCAGCGAGCACGGCCTCAATCCCGAGTTTGTCGATAATACGCAGGCCGGCGTTTGATAAGCGCAGGCGAACCCAGCGGTTTTCCGACTCGACCCAGAAGCGGCGGTTCTGCAGGTTGGGCAGGAAGCGGCGCTTGGTCTTATTGTTGGCGTGGGAAACATTGTTGCCGCTCATCGGCTTTTTCCCGGTTACTTCGCATACACGTGCCACAGCAGACTCCTTGAAAATTCCCAATATTTGGAAGAGGCGCGAGTATACTGAAAAAATTAAGTATATTCAAGCACTTGCGAAAATAAATTGTTAATCTAGGCCGCTCTAAATATTTAACAATTTCTCTTGAGTTTGCGGGACTTTCAGCCGCTCAGCACAGACCGTTGGCGCGAAAAGACCAGACATCCTCTGGCGTGACGATCAAGTGGTCGAGCAGGCTGACCTCGATACAGCCCATCGCGTCCTTCAGCTTCCGGGTCAAGGCCTTGTCGAGATCGCTCGGCTCGGCACGACCGCTCGGGTGGTTATGCGCGAATACCACCGCTGCCGCGTTATGCCGCAGCGCTGCCCGGATGATCTCTCGCGGGTAAATGGCCACCCGCTGCAGCGCGCCGCTGCCGAAATCCTCAATCGCGATCAAACGGTGTTGAACATCGGTGAATAAGCCGACAAAGCTCTCGTTTAGCAGGGCATTGAAGCGATGTCGGAGGAACATCATCACCCGCTGCGGTGTGTCGAGTACAGGTCCTTCGGCTAATAGCGCTGTCAGTGCCCGTCGCTGGATCTCGGTAATCGCGAGCAGCTCGGCGCGCTTGGCGATGCCTAGCCCCCGAATCGCCTCCAGCTCTGGTGCCGTCGCCGCGAGCAGCCGAGGCATTGAGCCAAAGCGGTCAATCAGCGATTGCCCAAGCTCGATAGCGCTCATGCCGCCGATGCCTGTGCGTAGGAGGATGGCGATCAGTTCGGCATCGGTGAGTGCGGCGGCACCCTTGGCGAGTAGGCGTTCACGCGGACGCAGTTCTGGCGGCAGGTCGGTGATGCGCATCGTAGAAATGTTTGAATGGTGGTGAAAACAGCTGCGCATCCTAGCGTGATCGTTTGCAGAATCCAGGCCGAACGTACGCCGTCGGCTGGCTTACAATAGGAAATTCGAAAAAAACCTGCTGATTAATGCTGAATTCGCCACATCCCGTTGTCGCAGAGGGGGCTTTCCTGACATTGCATTACCGGCTGAGCGCAGACGATGGGCGCGATATTGTCAGCACCTTTGCCGAAAACCCGGCCACGCTTCAACTCGGGGCCGGTCAGCTCTCTCCTGCATTGGAGGCGAAGCTGCTTGGTTTACCGGAGGGTGCGCAGCGCGTGTTCGAGCTCGCGCCGGGCGAGGCGTTTGGTCCTCGTAATGCGGACTTGGTGCAGCGGGTATCAATGGCGACGCTGCGTCAGCACTCGAGCGAAGACGCGAACTACGCCGTTGGCGATCTGGTGGATTTCTCGGCGCCCGGCGGTGGGCGCTTCGCGGGCATGTTGCTAGAGTTGGGCGAAGATGACGCTTTGTTCGACTTCAACCATCCGCTCGCAGGTAGGTCGGTGAAATTTGAAGTGAACATTATCGGAATTCTTTAAAGGGGGCGAAGGTGGAGCAGTCGAAAGAAATTCTACTCGCGCAGCCACGCGGATTTTGTGCCGGGGTTGACCGCGCCATTGAGATTGTTGAGCGCGCGATCGCGCAATTCGGCGCACCGATTTACGTTCGTCATGAAATTGTTCACAACCGGTATGTCGTTGATGAGTTAAGCGCCAAAGGCGCGATCTTTGTTGAAGACTTGGCCGAGGTGCCACCTGGTAGCCATTTGGTGTTCTCGGCCCATGGCGTCTCGCGTGCAGTGAAAGTCGAGGCTGATTCGCGCGGCTTGAATGTGTTCGATGCCACTTGCCCACTGGTGACCAAGGTGCATGTCGAGGTTGCCAAGATGCGCGCCGAGGGTATGGAGATCGTCATGATTGGTCACCATGGTCATCCTGAGGTTGAGGGCACCATGGGACAGTCGGACGACGGCATGTACTTGATCGAAACGATCGAAGACATCGAGCAACTGCAAGTGCGTGATCCGAATCGCTTGGCTTACGTGACCCAGACCACACTCTCGGTGGACGATACCGCCGGCATTATCGATGCGCTCAAGCGTCGGTTTCCAAATGTGGCCGAGCCCAAGAAAAGCGATATTTGCTACGCCACGACCAACCGGCAGCAGGCGGTGAAATTCATGGCGCCCCAAGTTGACCTGCTCATCGTGGTCGGCAGCCCCAGCAGTTCGAACTCAAGTCGGCTGCGTGAGGTTGCAGAGAAAAACGGCGTTGAGTCCTACATGGTGGATGACGCCAGCCAGATCGATGCCGCTTGGACCGAGGGCAAGACTCGCATCGGTGTGACTGCGGGTGCATCAGCGCCCGAGGTGCTGGTGCAGCAGGTAATCACACGCTTGCGAGCGATGGGGGTGACCTCGGTTCGTGAGCTTGATGGCGTCCAAGAACATGTCACCTTCCCGCTGCCGAAAGGACTATCGGCGCGACCAGAGCATCAGTAATCACGATGGAGATGCTAGTCCAGCAGCTGATTAATGGTTTGGTGCTGGGCAGCATGTATGCCTTGATCGCGCTGGGGTACACCATGGTCTACGGTGTACTGAATCTAATCAACTTTGCCCACGGTGATGTGTTGATGATTGGCGCACTCACCGGTTGGTCGATTCTGCAATTACTACAGCATTGGGTGCCTGAGTGGCCCGGCCTCGTCAAGTTGGCCATCGCCGTGTTGGGTGCTGTGCCGGTCTGCGTCATTGTGAGTCTCTTGATCGAGCGTATCGCGTATCGTCGTTTACGCAATGCGCCGCGACTCGCGCCCTTGATCACAGCGATCGGCGTTTCTATTCTTTTGCAAACATTCGCCATGATGTTGTGGGGCCGCGATCCGCTACCGTTTCCGCAAGTGCTGCCGGTCGCGCCTTTGCATGTTGCCGGTGGCTTGATCACGCCGACACAGATACTCTTGCTGGTGCTTGCCTTCGTCGCCATGCTGGCACTCACCCTGCTGGTTGAGCGTACCCGTATCGGTCGCGCCATGCGCGCAGTTGCCGAGAACCCGCGCGTTGCTGCGTTGATGGGCGTCGACGCGAATCGCGTGATCATGTTGACCTTCGCGATTGGCGCGACCTTGGCCGCAGTAGCCGGCGTGATGTGGGCAGCGAACTATGCTTCTGCGCAGTTTGCGATGGGCTTCGTGCCGGGACTCAAAGCCTTCTCGGCCGCTGTGCTCGGCGGCATCGGGAATATTTATGGCGCCATGCTGGGCGGTATTTTGCTCGGCCTAATCGAGAGTCTGGGTGCGGGCTATATCGGTGACTTGACTGCGGGTGTGCTGGGTAGTCACTACCAGGACATATTTGCATTCATTGTGCTGATTCTGGTGCTCACGCTGCGACCATCGGGATTGATGGGCGAGCGAGTCGCTGATCGTTCGTGATGCAGGGAGCCCGGTTGCATGCGTACGACTGAAGTCGCCTCGTCATCGCGTATCAAACTCGCGCTGCTAGTTATCGCGGTGCTGGTTTTCCCTTTTCTTGCCGCACCCTTCGGGAATGCCTGGGTGCGTATCGCTGATGTCGCGCTGCTGTACATCATGCTGGCACTCGGCTTGAACATTGTGGTTGGTTTTGCCGGTTTGCTCGATCTTGGCTATGTGGCTTTCTTTGCGATCGGCGCCTACCTTGCCGGATTATTGTCGTCACCCCAACTGGTCGCAACGATTGAGTCCTTGCAAATCGATTACCCAGCGTTAGCTACATGGGTGACGGAGTTCGTGGGCCCGGCGATTGCGACGCAAGGCATCCATCTGTCCGTCTGGTTGATCGTACCGCTGGCTGCCTTGGTGGCAGGTATCGCGGGTGCTTTGCTTGGTGCGCCAACGCTCAAGCTGCGCGGTGACTACCTGGCGATTGTCACACTCGGATTTGGCGAGATCATTCGCATCTTCATGAATAACCTGAATGGTCCGATCAATATCACTAATGGTCCGCAAGGGATTAATCTCATTGATCCGATACGCATTGGCGATGTATCTCTGGCGGGTGAGGCCGGTGTGGTCAGGATCGGTGATCTAGTCATTCCTTCGGTGAATGCTTACTACTATCTTTTCCTGTTGCTGTGTGTAGTGATCATTGTCTTTTCATCTCGCTTGCAGTATTCGCGTTTGGGTCGTGCGTGGATAGCGATTCGTGAAGATGAGACGGCGGCCAAGGCGATGGGTATCAATGTTCGCAATATGAAGTTGCTCGCGTTCGCGATGGGCGCAAGTTTCGGGGGCGTTGCTGGCGCCATGTTTGGAGCGTTTCAGGGATTCATCTCGCCAGAGTCATTCGCGCTAACCGATTCGATCGCAATTCTGGCAATGGTGGTACTCGGTGGCATTGGTCATATTCCCGGCGTCGTACTGGGCGCAGTGTTATTAGCGGTGTTGCCGGAAGTGTTGCGTCACACGGTCGAGCCTGTACAGACGGCTTTGTTCGGACAGGTCTGGATTGATGCTGAAGTACTGCGTCAATTATTGTATGGCTTGGCCTTGGTGCTAATCATGTTGGCACGTCCAGCAGGGCTTTGGCCATCGCCGCGTAAAGAGCAGCAGATGATGACTGCTGAAGGTTCAGCATGACGGCGCCACTACTTGCCGTAGAAGGCGCGAGCAAGCGATTCGGCGGTCTGCAGGCTTTGGATAATGTCAGCCTGGCTGTGCAGCGTGGACAAATCCATGGCTTGATCGGACCTAATGGCGCAGGTAAAACAACCTGCTTCAACGTGATCACCGGGCTATATCAGCCAGCCAGTGGCAGCTTTACGCTAAACGCTCAAGCTTACTCACCATCCTCACCGCATCTTGTTGCGCAAGCCGGTATCGCGCGTACGTTTCAAAATCTGCGCTTGTTCGGTGAAATGACAGCGCTCGAAAACGTGATGGTTGGGCGGCATGTGAGAACCCGTCAGGGTGTGCTGGGTGCAGTATTGCGGCATCGAGCAGCGCGCAACGAAGAGCGTGAAATCGAGCATAGGGCAATGGCATTACTGTCGCTGGTGGGCATCGACGGATTGGCCCATCGCACTGCGCGCTATCTTTCATACGGTGACCAGCGTCGGGTTGAGATTGCGCGAGCGCTGGCAACCGAGCCTCTGCTACTCGCACTGGATGAGCCGGCAGCAGGCATGAACGCCACCGAGAAAGCCAGCCTGAGCGAGTTGTTGCAACAGATACGTGCGATGGGCACTACGATTTTGCTGATCGAACATGATGTCAAGATGGTGATGGGCCTGTGCGATCAGATCACGGTGCTTGATTACGGCAAAGTGATTGCTGACGGCAGCGCTGCAGACGTGCAGCGTAACCCGGATGTGATCGCTGCTTACCTGGGCCGAGAAGCCGCATGAGTACGACACCATTGCTTCAGGTGAATGCGCTGTCGGTGGCCTTTGGTGGTATTCAGGCAGTGCGTGAGGTATCGCTGAACGTTGCTGAGGGCGAGTTAGTCACGCTGATTGGTGCGAATGGTGCGGGCAAGACAACCACGCTGAAGGCAATCACGCGCACGCTTGCAGCTTCGCGTTGTAACGGTTCGGTTCATTTCGCGGGCAGCGCGATTGATGCAGTGGCACCGCATCGTTTGCCGCAACTCGGATTGGCGATGGTGCCCGAGGGGCGTGGCGTATTCACTCGCATGACGATCCGCGAAAACCTCTTGATGGGCGCGTATGCACGCGATGATCTGGCGGATATCGCCGCAGATATCGAGCGCTGGTTCGACACCTTCCCGCGTCTCAAGGAGCGACAGTCGCAACTCGCAGGTACTTTGTCGGGTGGTGAGCAGCAAATGCTGGCGATGGCGCGTGCGCTCATGAGCCGGCCACGGCTATTGCTGTTGGATGAGCCATCAATGGGTTTAGCGCCCATCATGGTTGAGCGTATCTTCGAGGTCGTGCGCGAAGTAGCGCAGCAAGGTGTGACTATTCTGCTGGTTGAACAAAACGTCAGGCAGGCATTAGCGATTTCAACGCGCGGTTATGTCATGGAAAGCGGCCGCATCGTTCTGCATGATACGGCCGCTAATTTGCTGCAGGATGCGCGGGTGGTCGAGGCATACCTCGGTGGCTAGACTCGATCTGGCTGATCGCGAATCAATCTCAAAATTCCGGCGAGGAATAAGTCCTCGACTGTGCATAATCAACTCGCCCAAATGGGCTTTTCCCAACGATGAAACTGTATAGCTACTTTCGGAGCTCGGCTTCCTACCGGGTGCGTATTGCGCTGAACCTCAAGGGTTTGCCGGTTGACCTGATCCCTGTGCATTTAGTAAAGGGGGGAGGTGAGCAATTCAATGCCGAATACCGCAAGCTGAATCCGGATGCGCTGGTGCCTTCGCTTCAACTATCCGATGGCGATGTACTGACGCAGTCGCTCGCGATTATTGAATATCTCGAGGAAGTTTATCCACTGCCTGCCTTACTGCCACCCGACCCAAAAGACAGAGCGTGGCTGCGAAGCATCGCGCTATCGATCGCTTGCGATATTCATCCCATCGACAATTTGCGGGTGCTGCGCTATCTGCAGAATGAGATGGGCGTATCTGAGGAAGATAAGAACCGTTGGTATCGACATTGGGTCGAGCAGGGGCTCGCTAGCGTCGAACGCGTCTTGGCACAGGATGCCCGCGTTGGTCAGTTCTGTTTTGGTGATACCCCGAGCTTGGCTGATTGTATTTTGGTGCCTCAGGTCGCCAATGGGCAGCGCATGCAGTGCGATTTATCATCAATGAAGCCTGCTTGAAGCTGCCAGCTTTCGTGAATGCTTCGCCAGCGCATCAGCCCGATGCCGAGTGATGCGCCAAGCGAAGAGTGATTATCGCGCCTTGCGGTAGGCCGCCACACGCTGATGCTGCTCACCCAGGCCATCAATACCTAGTCGCATCTCATCACCCGCCTCGAGGAATCGTGGCGGTTTCATTCCCATGCCAACCCCCGGTGGTGTACCGGTCGCGATAACATCGCCGGGCATAAGCGTCATGAAGCGGCTGACGTAGCTAACGATCTTCGCAACAGAAAAAATCATGGTGCGTGTGTTACCCGTCTGGCAGCGCTCACCGTTCAGGTCTAGCCAAAGATTCAGTCGCTGCGGGTTGGTGATCTCATCGCGCGTGACCAACCATGGTCCCACTGGGCCAAAGGTGTCGCAGCCCTTGCCTTTATCCCACGTGCCGCCACGCTCAGTTTGGAACGCACGCTCGGACACATCGTTCACGATGCAATAGCCAGCAACATGCGACAGGGCTTGCCGCTCGCTGACATACTGCGCTTTCGTTCCAATCACCACGCCTAGCTCAACTTCCCAGTCGGCCTTGGTGACTTCTTTGGGCAGCATCACATCATCACTGGGGCCATTGAGGCAGGTGATGGCCTTCATGAAGATAATCGGCTCGGTTGGTACACGTAAACCCGCCTCCGCGGCGTGGTCGGCGTAGTTGAGGCCGATTGCGACGATTTTGCCGATGCCAGATAACGGTACGCCGAAGCGTGGTTTACCGCGTACTGCCGGCAAGTTTGCGGGCTTGATGCGGCTAAGTTTAGCCAGCGATTTATCGGAGAGCTGAGCAGGTGCGATGTCGTCAATAATCGACGACAGATCTCTCAGCTTGCCGTCGGCATCAATGAGTCCTGGTTTTTCATTACCGGGTCGACCGTAGCGCACGAGCTTCATTGGGATCTCCTTTGATTATCAAAATAAGTCGTTAAGCGGCATTATGCCTGCTCGAGACAAAGTCTTTTCATTATTCCAGATAAGGACGCTGTGCTATCGTTAAACGATATCGTCATATAAATTTCTAAACAAAATTTTCATCAAGGGGAAGCTCATGCGGGGGAAATTTTTTTTGCCATTGGCGGCCTTATCGCTGGCATCGGTATTGACGGTGGCACCGACTTATTCAGCGCCGAGCGAGGCTGATTTTCTGATCATGCCTACTGAGAAACTTGTCTGGCAAGAGTCTGACGCTGGCGCGAAACTCGCGGTCGTATTTGGTGATCCGAGCAAACCGGGCATGTATGTGATTCGCGCTTACTTTCCACCCGGTGTCATGAGCTCGCCCCATTTTCATGGTGAAGATCGACATGTGATTGTGGTGCAAGGAACATGGAATGCAGGCACTGACGATAGCTGGGATCCCAAGGCCACTACGCCCTTGAAAACAGGTACCTATATGTTCCACAAGGCGGGTGCTGTGCACTACGACGGCTCGGCCGGCGATCAAGGTGCGATGGTCCAGATTGTTGGCATGGGCCCCAGCAAGACAACCTTTTTATTCCCTAAAGAGGGCAGCTTTGGCAAACCGCGCAAGCTGAACTAATGACGCCCTTGCTCAGGTGTGTATCGATTGAGCTGATGGTCTTATAGCTAAGGGCCTCATAGCTGAAAGCCCTAGAGCTGGGGCTCTCAGCGCTGGAACCCTTCGCGCTGATCCTTATTTCAGTACCTTGAACAGGTTATTGCTGTCATCTGTCCAGGGCTGTAAACCTTCAATGATGGGCGGTTTTTTGGCGACTCTCAGCAGCGAAGGTTTCATCAGCGCCTCGCGTGTGGCAGCAACCAGTATCCAGTCAGTGTTCAGCAGTGGTGCGGCCGGTTGGCTGTCGGCGATGAGCATGGCGTGCATACCCGCATCCTCTGAAAGTTTTTCGACCACGGGCGCTAGCGACAAGTAGCGGTTCGATACATGAAATGCGATCACGCCATCGGGTTTCATATGCTTGCGGTATAAGGCAAGCGCTTCGCGTGTGATCAGGTGCACCGGTATTGAATCACCTGAGAACGCGTCAATCACCAGTACATCAAAACCGTTCGGTACTTCGCGTTCAAGATTGAGTCTGGCATCGCCGAGTACGGTCTCGATACTTGCGTGGCTGTTGCGCAAGTAGCCAAACTCTGTTTTTGCAATTTGGATCACCGCCGGATCAATATCGTAAAAGCGGAAACGATCGCCGTCTTCGCCGTAAGCAGCCAAGGTGCCTGTACCGAGACCCACCACGCCAACAATACGATGGCCAATGTTATCCGGTACGGCGAGTAATCGGCCAATACCGGAGCTGATGCCATAGTAGGTCGTAGGCTTGTTATGGTTCGGGCCAGATAGATATTCTTCACCGTGCAGAATGGCGCCATGTAGCAGACGGCGTACCGTGACCCCCGGCGTTGATGTCGGTAGATCACGTACCAGTAGCCGACCGTAAAAATTTCGGGTCAGAAGATGCGCGGAGTTCAGGTCGGTGTGAATTTGCCGCCACAGCATCATGGCGCAGAACAGCGCCAGCAATAAGCCAATCGCTGTCGTGATTTTTTTATCGCGCATGACGAAAGCAGCCAGCAGGCCTGTCAGCACAAAGCCAATTCCAAGTTCATAGTAGGCAGGCAATACCCGTGGCGCTAACAAACCGACCAGGGCGCCGCCCACAGCGCCGCCGAGCGACAAAGCTAAATAGAATCGCGTGAGATGCCGCGTCCCTGGGCGAAGCGCAGCCAACTCGCCATGCAAGAACATCGTCGCCACCAATAGCGTGCCGCAATAAAGCGGAATAGCCCAAACGATGTTCAACCCAAGCTTGTTATCTTGCAGTCCATAGGCAGCTATCGCCATCAGTACAACGAAAGGTGGCAGCCACCAGTTACGACGGTACCAGCGCTCGCTCTCGAAGCAGAGCACGAAGCTGAGCAGATAAATCGTCAGTGGCAAGATCCACAGGAAAGGGATGGCCGCAATGTTTTGCGTGATGTGATTGGTCACGCCGAGTAATAACCAAGCACTCAGCGCTGCAAGCGACAGCCATACGATCTGGCGTCCCAGTGTGGGTGGTTGATCTTGCTCCACCGCAGTTTGTTCAACGAGTGTTTGGTCGCTATTCCGGGTTAAGGCGATACCCGAGGCGATGCAAAGACCCACAAAGCAAGCGTAGATAAAAGACCACACTAGGGACTGTGATTGTAGTGAGAGCCAGGGTTCGATCAAGAAGGGGTAGCACAGCAGCGCCAGCAGCGACGCCAGGTTGGACAAAGAGAAGAGTCGGTAAACCTTGGTGCCATGGCCAGTATGAGCTGCCCATGCCTGAATCAGTGGGCCGGTGGTAGATAGCATCAGGTAGGGCAAGCCGACGGTGGCGCTAAGCAGTAACAAAATATGCAGGCTTGGGTCCTCATCGCCTACGGGCCGCCAGCTCGGGTCTGCCAACACCGGCAACATCAGCAGACTGATCAAGAGTAGTGCGGCATGTGGCCAGGGCTGTCGGCGCGGTGGTAACCAGCGCGTGATGCGGTCTGCGTAGGCGTATCCCAGCAGCAGAGCACTTTGGAAGAACACCAGACAGGTGGCCCACACAGCGGCCGATCCGCCAAACCAAGGCAAGATGTGTTTCGAGACAATTGGTTGAACCAGAAACAGCAAGAAAGCGCTGGAAAAAATCGTGGCTGCGTACAGCAGAGCACTCATGCGGCGCCTCGTCTGGTGATGATGGTGGTATCGTCGCTCATCGATGGTCCCGCCGACAGGAATCGAACCTGTATCTAGCGCTTAGGAGGCACTCGTTCTATCCATTGAACTACGGCGAGGACATCAGCGCAACACGAACAACTTGATTAAACCGCTCGAACCAACTGATGGCAACTACCGCCGAGGACACCATTTGGTAGGTTTCGCATGGGCGGGTAAATCTACGCCACAGGCTCGACCACGCGATCATTAGGCACTTATGTTGCACGCGTGTCTGGTGCAGAATTATAACTGAGGGTCTTTGGCGAATAAGGTCGAGCGGGGCACGATGGATGCTCGCAGTGCCAGTACAATGCACTATCTCCTTCGTCCATCGTCGCTGTTGGTTGGCGCAAAGCCGGTATATGGCAGTTATCTCCCTAAGCAATGCTCAGTTGGCCTTCGGCCATGTCCCGCTACTTGATCATGCCGAGTTCTCGCTCGAGTCAGGCGAGCGCATAGGTCTGATCGGACGTAATGGCACCGGTAAGTCATCGCTGCTGCGAGTGATTGCGGGCCAAGCGAAGCTCGATGACGGACTGTTGGTGCTACAGCAAGGTCTACGCATCACCTATGTTGAACAGGAACCGCAATTTGATGACGAAAGTCTGATTTTTGATGCCGTTGCGGGCGGTATTGCCCACATTCGTGAAGCACTCACCACCTACTATCAACTTTCCGAACAATTGGGTAGTGCTGACGATACGGCATTGATGGAGCGGCTGCACGAACTCCAAGTGGAGTTGGATGTTGCCGATGGATGGAATCTGAACAACCGTATTGAGACCACCCTGCAGCGTCTGCAACTCGATGGGCAGCGCAAGATCGCGACCCTTTCCGGAGGTATGAAAAAGCGTGTAGCACTGGCGCGTGCCTTAGTCGCAGCGCCAGATGTTCTCTTGCTCGATGAGCCTACTAACCACCTGGATTTTTCATCGATACAGTGGCTCGAAGAGTTGCTGTGTGAATTCCGTGGCAGCCTGTTGTTCATCACGCACGATCGAAGTTTTCTCGACAAAGTAGCGACGCGAATCGTCGAGCTGGATCGTGGGCGCTTGCAGTCGTATGACGGTAACTTCAGTGCCTATCAGCGTCGCAAAGCCGATCAGCTCGTAGTTGAAGATATCGAGCACGCCAAGTTTGACAAATTTCTGGCGCAAGAAGAGGTATGGATACGTAAAGGCGTTGAGGCCCGTCGGACGCGTAATGAAGGTCGGGTGCGACGTTTGGAGTCCTTGCGTCTTGAGCGCTCACGCCGACGCGATCAGCAAGGGCAGGTCAAGCTGGCACTTTCGGCAGGCGAACAATCGGGCAAGTTGGTCGCTGAACTGATCGATGTGCGTAAAGCCTATGGTGATCGTGTCATCGTGAATGACTTCAGCGCCACGATTTTGCGTGGCGATAAGGTGGGCCTGATTGGCTTGAATGGCGCCGGCAAGACAACGCTGCTGAGATTGATTTTGGGGGAGCAGCAGCCAGATTCCGGAACGATACGTCAAGGTAGTCGTCTGCAGATCGCTTACTTTGATCAGATGCGTGAGCAGCTGAATGAAGAAGCCTCGCTCGCCGAAACGATATCGCCGGGCAGTGACTGGGTCGAGGTCAATGGCAATCGCAAACATGTCATGACGTATCTCGGTGATTTTTTGTTCGCGCCCGAGCGAGCTCGATCACCCGTCAAGTCATTGTCGGGTGGTGAGCGCAATCGTTTGCTGCTAGCCAGACTTTTTGCGAAGCCAGCCAATGTACTCGTGCTGGATGAGCCGACGAATGATCTTGATATCGATACCTTGGAATTACTCGAGCAGTTGCTGGAGGATTACGCCGGCACCGTATTCTTGGTAAGCCATGATCGTGTGTTTCTGGATAACGTGGTGACGCAGGTCTTTGTGGCCGAGGGTGAGGGTCGTTGGCGTGAATACGTCGGCGGCTACAGTGATTGGGAGCGCGTAAGGGCGCCCGTAGAACCCGTCGACAGCAAGAAGCCGATGCAAAAGTCGACGTCCAGCGCGTCAGCGGTTTCTCCAGGAGATTCTGCGGCGGCGAAGTCTTCAGCGACAAATGCATCAGCGACGACTTCTTCAGCAGCTGTCGCAAAGCCGAAGAAGCTTTCATTTAAGGAGCAACGCGAGCTGGAGCAGCTACCGCAGTTGATTGCAGATTTGGAGGCGGAGCAGACTAGTATTTCTGCGCGACTCGCCGACGCATCTCTGTATCGACAGTCACCCTCGGAGGCCCAGCAGCTGAATCAGCGCTATGCCGAGATCGATACACTTCTGGTGCAGGCGCTCGAGCGCTGGGAGGAAATCGAATCGCGCTCGCAGGCTAGTTAAGTCGCCGCGACGCAGCGCGTAACTCGGGCAGTTGCTGGCGCAGTAGGTCAGCGTCGGAAGCTTGTGGGCATTGCGCTAAATAGGCTTCAAGATCTTCCAGTGCGGCTTGAGGACAGTCGAGGTTGGCATACGCAAGTCCACGATCGCGCCGCTCGCTGACTTCATCGGGTAGCAACATCACTAAACGCTGCTGCACATTCAAAAATTGCTGCCAGTGAGGATGTTCTGCAAACAAAGCCTTGAGGTTGCGCAGCATGCGAACCAAGATAGTGCTTGCCGAGGCTTCAGCCAGATAGCTTGCAACCGGCGGGTCGTTCGGCCCGCGACCGTTGATGAAAAAAGGCTCCAGCCTATCTTCGATCTCTTCTCGCGACAGACTATTGCCATTGAACGGGTCGAGAATGATGTCGCCGTGTTTGACCGAGAGCTTCATCAGGAAGTGCCCCGGGAAAGAGACGCCCTGCACCCCAAGACCGATTTGCTGCGCTAATTCCATATAGATTACTGCGATTGAAATCGGGATTCCGCGGCGCGTTTCCAGCACTTTATGCAGATAGCTGTTGTCCGGGTTGTAGTAGTCGTTCAAATTACCGGCAAAGCCCAGCTCTTGATAGAAATAGTTGTTCAGTAGTCTGAGTTTCGGAATGGGCGCGATGTCGGCCGGCAAGCGCCGCCGCAGCTGTGCCGCGAACTTGTCGATTTCAAGCAGGCATCCGTTCAGATCAAGCTGGGGTTCATCATCTTGCCCAATGCTGAGCGCTGCCTCGAACAGGGGAATGTGTTCTTCCTCTTGAATTAGCGATGCGAAGTAGTCAAGCGCGTTGATCATGACGTAGCTGCTCTGTTGCCTCATTAACGACTTCAACAATGAATCTCTGGCGTGCTGCATCGTTTGCTTGCAGCGTATCTTGTGCTATCGGCAGGGTCCGTACCTAGTTGGTGACACGACCTACCAGCGCACTGATACTTGGAGCGTCTCAGTGAGATTCTCTCCGGAAATCTGAAAATCGGAAACCCATCATCCATAGCGCACCAAAATAAATACCGACACACAGCATCATCACGCTACTCAGCGCGCCAACTCGCAGCCATGGCGTAGCTTGCATCGCGATCCAGTCGAATTTGTTGGCAGACCATAGACCCACGCCAGCCAGTAGCAGCAGCGCACCCAGCAGTTTGATCATGAACAGCGCCCAACCTGGTTGTGGTCGGTAGATGCCCCGCTTTTTTAAGATAAAAAACAGCAGAGCAGCATTTATGGTGGCACCTAGGCCAATCGACAACGCCAAACCGGCGTGGGCAAGGGTTGGCACGAACAGCAGGTTCATCAGCTGCGTCGCTACCAGTACGCCGATACCAATTTTTACGGGCGTGCGGATATCTTGTTTTGCGTAGAAGCCGGGGGCGAGAATTTTGACCAGAATCAGTCCCATCAGGCCGACCCCATAAGCCACCAGTGCGCGCGCCGTCATGGTCACCGAGGCTGGATCAAACTTCCCATAATGAAACAGCGTACTGGTCAGGGGCTCAGACAGGATCATCAGTGCGACAGCAGCCGGCATCGCCAAAAGGAAACACAGCCGAAGGCCCCAGTCCAGCAAGGCCGAGTACTCGACCAGATCACCGATGGCATTTGCCTTAGAGAGGCTGGGCAGCAGAATCGTTCCAAGCGCGACGCCAAGCAGACCGGTGGGTAACTCCATCAGCCGGTCGGCATACGACAGCCAGGAGACACTACCGTCCGCCAGGTGCGATGCGATGTTGGTGTTGATGATCAGGCTGATCTGCGCTGCTGATACCGCGAAAGTGGCGGGCAGCATCTGCTTCAGTACGCGTCTGACCCCCTCGTCCTGCAATGCGCGCAGCGGGTTAGCACTGATGTGCGGCAGCATGCCGATTTTTCGGAGCGCAGGAATTTGCAGCCCGAGCTGCAACAAGCCACCAATGAACACGGCAATGGCTAGCGCATAGACCGGTTCCGGCAGCATGGGTGCCAACAGCAACGCCGCCGCAATGAACGACAGGTTGAGTAGCACCGGGGTGAAGGCCGGTACACGGAACTCACGCCAGGTGTTCAGAATGCCGCCTGCCAGCGCTACCAATGACATGAACAGAATGTAGGGAAACATGATTCGGGTCATGGTGGTCGACAGCGACATGGCGACCGGGTCTGAGGCGAACCCGCTCGCCATCAGCAGCACTATCGCCGGCGCAAACACGATGCCGGCGATAGAGGTGAACAGCAGCGCCCAGAACAGGACAGTGGCGACATGGTCGGTCAAGACACGCGTTGCCCGCCGGCCCTGCTGATTCTTATATTCGGCAAGTATGGGTACAAAGGCCTGCGAGAATGCTCCCTCGGCAAATAGGCGGCGCAGCAGGTTAGGGATGCGGAAGGCGACGAAGAAGGCGTCGGTATAGACCGAGGCGCCGAAGGTTCTGGCGATCAGAAACTCGCGAATCAGGCCGGTGATGCGTGACAGCAGTGTCATGCCAGACACTGTGACGAGCGTTCTATGCAAATTCATGGTGGCCGATTATAGCGGCAGAGCATCGGGGTGCCGGCGCGGGTTTTCAATTTGAAAATGCGCCTGCCAGCGGGCCCGCTGCCGCTCGTCGACATAGCTTCTTCAGAGTTTGCCCGGATCTGGATTGCTTTGTTATAATCTTCGTTTTTCGAAATTCGGCGCGGCCATTGGGTCCGTGCCACTATCAGGAACAGTCCATGGCAAATTCCGCACAGGCACGCAAGCGCGCCCGGCAAGCCGTCAAGCAAAACGCGCACAATTCCAGCCAGCGCTCGGCGCTGCGTACCGCCATTAAGGCCGTGCGTAAGGCAATTGAGGCAGGCGATAAGGCTGGCGCGACTCAAATTTTTCAGTCGCAGGTCTCGATTATCGACCGTATCGCTGACAAGAACATCATTCACAAGAACAAGGCCTCGCGCCATAAGAGCCGTCTGTCAGCTGCTATCAAAGCACTGGCCTGATCGGAGGCGCTGCCGAAGCGCCCACCTCAGTTCTTAAGTCTGAAGCAGTCCAGCAGTCGGTAGTTCTAAAGTCTGCAGCACTAACGTCAAGTCTTAGAAGATTCTCCAGATTTACAAGAACCCGCAGCACCCTTGGTGCGGCGGGTTTTTATTTTGGCAAGCCTGATACAAGCTCGCCTGCCTTGATGTTGCGCTGCTTGAACCAGCCCTGACGCATTTCCAGAGCGTAACGCGCCACTTGCTGGCTGCAGTGCTCATTCGTGGTTTGGGGGCGCATTTCTTCGATATTGATGATTCGCCCATCGTCGCCGATGAATGCCACGGATAGCGGGATCAGGGTGTTTTTCATCCACATACACACCTGTCGCGGTGCCGGGAACTGGAACACCATCCCCTCGTTCTGACCCAGTTTTTCGCGAAACATCAGGCCGCGCGTGCGCGATTCCTGGGTGGCGGCGAGTTCGGCCTGAACCAAGTGCACACCAATGCTGACGGAGATCCGCGGGAAATCTTGCGCGCCGCTACCCATCGGTAGAACTAATGCAACGAGCAATAGTAGTCTTCTCATTGTGATCTCGCCAATAGGGAGCCTGGATTGTAAATGCTGGTCGTGCCTTTGCTCTGCTCAATCTGATGGCCATTCGCTGGGGTCGATCTCGCACCACTCACCCGGTAACAGCGGGTGGGTGGCCAACGATATTGGCCCGATTGACTGACGTACCAGTCGAAGCGTCGGCAAGCCAACGGCTGCTGTCATTTTTCTCACCTGACGATTTTTTCCTTCGGTCAGGGTGATCGCAAGCCAGTCGGTCGGAACTTCCCGCCGTTCACGCACTGGTGGATCTCGCTGCCACAACCAAGGTGGCGGCTCGATCCGGGTTGCTCGGCATCCCAAGGTTGTGAAGTCCTTCAATGTCATCGGTTCGCGCAGTCGTACCAGCTGCGATGCTTGCGCCACGCCCTCGACTTGCACCAGATAGGTTTTCGACTTTTCGTAGTCCGGGTGGCTGATTTGCTGCTGTAGCGCGCCGTTGTCGGTTAACAGCATCAGGCCCTCGCTGTCGGCGTCCAGTCGTCCGGCGGGGTAGATGTTTGGAATTCGCAGGTAGTCAGCCAGACTCGGCCGGCTTGGGTGCTGGGAGAATTGGCTGATTACACCGTAGGGTTTGTTGAAAAGAATGAGCGTCATCGAGCAAGAAATGAGGGCTGGTTTTGTGGCACCAAGTAAAATTCTAGTGCATAATATGAAAAATTGGTCTTATGTCTTATATAAGACTTGAGTGCATTGTGTCGCATCATTGTGCGCCTGCTGAATTTTGATCTTCGACCTGTGCCGCTCGCCCACTACAATCCTGTTATCCGCCAATCTTCGGAGAAAAACGATGGTCCAACATATTAAGGTGCCCGCCGAGGGTCAGAAAATTACCGTCAATGCTGACTACTCGTTGAACGTCCCCGATAACCCGATCATCCCCTTTATCGAGGGCGATGGTACCGGTGTGGATATCAGCCCGGTCATGATCAAGGTGATTGATGCTGCGGTGGCGAAGGCTTACGGTGGCAAGCGCAAGATCAGCTGGATGGAGATTTACGCTGGCGAGAAATCCACCAAGGTCTATGGTCCTGATGTTTGGCTGCCAGAAGAAACGCTGAAGGTTCTGAAGGATTACGTAGTGTCGATCAAGGGCCCGCTGACAACGCCAGTCGGTGGCGGTATCCGCTCGCTTAACGTGGCTCTGCGTCAGGAGCTCGATCTGTATGTCTGCTTGCGCCCGGTGCGCTACTTCAAAGGCGTGCCATCTCCGCTGCGCGAGCCCGAGAAAACCGATATGGTGATTTTCCGCGAGAACTCCGAAGATATTTACGCGGGCATCGAGTGGCAGGAAGGTACCGAGGGCGCGAAGAAGGTGATCGATTTCCTGATAAAGGAAATGGGCGTCAAAAAAATTCGCTTCCCACAAAGCTCCGGTATTGGCGTCAAGCCGGTGTCGCGCGAAGGTACCGAGCGTCTGGTCCGCAAGGCTATTCAGTACGCGATCGACAATGACAAGCCTTCGGTGACAATCGTTCACAAGGGCAACATCATGAAGTACACCGAGGGTGGCTTCAGAGACTGGGCCTATGCACTGGCGCAGAAAGAGTTCGGTGCGCAGCTGCTGGATGGTGGTCCTTGGTGCAGCTTCAAGAATCCCAAGACGGGCAACGAGATTGTGGTCAAGGATGCGATCGCAGATGCTTTCTTGCAGCAGATCCTGCTACGTCCGGCCGAGTACAGCGTAATCGCAACGTTGAACCTGAACGGCGACTATATCTCTGACGCATTGGCGGCGCAGGTTGGTGGCATCGGGATCGCGCCGGGTGCCAACCTATCCGATTCGGTGGCGATGTTCGAGGCGACCCATGGCACGGCGCCTAAGTACGCCGGCAAGGACTACGTCAATCCGGGCTCGTTGATCTTGTCGGCCGAGATGATGCTGCGCCACATGGGTTGGTTCGAGGCCGCCGATTTGATTATCAGCTCAATGGAAAAGTCGATTACTTCAAAGAAAGTGACCTACGACTTTGCCCGCCTGATGGAAGGATCGACGCAGGTCTCATGTTCTGGTTTTGGCGATGTGATGATCGAGCACATGTAAATTAATCAAACGCAAAAACAAAGGCCGGGTTTGCATAACCCGGCCTTTGTTTTTGGTGCGCCACAATAATGAACCTTCTTATTCCAAGTGGGTCGATAAGTTGACGACAGTACTTGAAATAAAAAACCCTCGGATTTACCGAGGGTTCGGATATACAACTGGTCAGTTGACGTTAATCAGCTGGCGAGTTGGATATTTGAAGCTTGTTTTCCCTTTGGGCCTTGGGTTACGTCAAACGAAACCTCTTGGCCTTCTTTCAGGGTCTTGAAACCGGACATTGTGATTGCAGAGAAATGCGCAAACAAATCTTCTCCGCCGTCGTCTGGAGTGATAAAACCGAAGCCTTTAGCATCGTTAAACCACTTGACCTTACCTTTTGCCATAAACCAGTCTTTCTAATAGGGGCCGATCACACGAGCGCTAAAAGCAAGAGCCCTGCGTAAAGCTGACCCCCTCCATTATTGCTCCTCTTCATGTCAATAAGTGCTATAACCCACGTATTGATCTTTTGCATTGTTCTGGCAAAGAATAGAAAAGTCAAGCAAATTGTCAAAAATGCCAGATTCTCTCGGCGAAGCCTTGAAACCGAATCAAATTGCGCCATTTTCAAATTACTCCCCTTCGACAGTTCGGGTTATTGTTGCCAAGTCAGCGCACACCGCGGAAAGCAAGTAATATCGAATTGAGCTTGGATCGCCTGTGTAACGCGGGTTACCTGGCGTGGCGTGGGATATAGAATAGAAGCATGGCAACTAATAGCGACAACGGCACTCTGCTAGTACGGAAAGAGAAAAAGGCGGCTATCAAGCCGCCGCCGATGTATCAGGTAGCGTTGCTGAATGATGATTACACTCCAATGGAGTTTGTCGTGGCCATCATTCAGGAGTACTTCAATAAGGACCGCGAGACGGCGACGCAGATCATGCTCAAGGTTCATCGTGATGGTAAGGGCCTGTGTGGTGTCTACCCCAAGGACATCGCCAGCACGAAAGTCGAATTGGTATTAACCCACGCCAAAAAGGCGGGACACCCGCTACAGTGCGTGATGGAGGAAGCATGATCGCCCAAGAACTCGAAGTCAGTTTGCACATGGCCTTTGTCGAGGCAAGACAGGCCCGGCATGAGTTCATTACCGTAGAGCACCTGCTGCTGGCGCTGTTGGACAACCCGTCCGCCGCAGAAGTATTGCGGGCTTGCGCGGTCAGCATCGACGATCTGCGCAAGACGCTGTCGAACTTTATTACCGACAACACGCCGACGGTGCCCGGGTCAAGTGAGGTTGATACCCAACCGACGCTGGGCTTCCAGCGGGTCATTCAGCGCGCCATCATGCATGTACAGTCGGCATCGAATGGCAAGAAAGAGGTGACCGGTGCCAATGTGCTGGTCGCGATTGTCGGCGAGAAAGATTCCCACGCGGTCTACTACCTGCAGCAGCAGGGCGTGACGCGGCTGGATGTGGTCAACTACATCTCCCACGGCGTCCGTAAAGATCAGCAACCGGAGCCGCAGAAGGCGTCTGAAAACGCGGATGAGGTTCAGGCAGAGGGACCGCAGAAAGAAAGCGCGCTCGATCAGTTCACACAAAATCTCAATAAGCTGGCCGCCGAAGGCAAGATCGATCCGCTGATCGGACGTGAGGCTGAGGTGGAGCGGGTGATTCAGACGCTGTGCCGCCGCCGTAAAAATAATCCGCTGCTGGTGGGTGAGGCTGGTGTTGGCAAGACGGCGATTGCCGAGGGTCTGGCTTGGCGCGTGGTGCAGGGCGATGTGCCCGAAATCCTGCAAAACGCCGTGGTGTACTCGCTCGATATGGGTGCGCTACTGGCCGGTACCAAATACCGCGGCGACTTCGAGCAGCGCCTGAAAGCAGTGCTCAAGCAGATGAAAGCGAATCCAAACGGTATTCTGTTCATCGATGAGATTCACACCATCATTGGTGCGGGTTCGGCTTCGGGTGGCACGCTCGACGCTTCCAACTTGCTCAAGCCTGCGCTGTCGTCGGGCCAGTTGAAGTGCATCGGCGCGACGACGTTTAACGAATTCCGCGGCGTGTTCGAGAAAGACCACGCGCTTTCCCGTCGCTTCCAGAAGATTGATGTCAACGAGCCGACCGTCGAGCAAACCGTGCAGATCTTGCGCGGACTGAAGTCGCGTTTCGAAGAGCATCACGGCGTGAAATACTCGGCGTCAGCACTGACTTGTGCTGCAGAACTCGCTGCACGCTTCATCAACGACCGTCATTTGCCCGACAAGGCGATTGATGTGATTGATGAGGCCGGTGCTGCACAACGCATCTTGCCGAAATCCAAGCAGAAAAAAACCATCGGTAAATCTGAGATTGAGGACATCATCTCGAAGATCGCGCGTATTCCGCCGCAATCTGTCAATCAGGATGACCGCTCCAAGCTTCAGACCATTGAGCGTGATCTGAAGAATGTGGTGTTCGGTCAAGACCCCGCTATCGAGGCGCTTGCTGCTGCCATCAAGATGGCACGTGCCGGCTTGGGCAAGATGGATAAGCCGATTGGCTCATTCCTGTTCTCCGGCCCGACCGGCGTGGGCAAGACCGAAGTGGCCAAGCAACTCGCCTTCATTATGGGCATCGATTTGATTCGTTTCGATATGTCGGAGTACATGGAGCGTCATGCAGTGAGCCGCCTTATTGGCGCGCCTCCGGGCTATGTCGGTTTCGATCAGGGTGGTTTGCTGACCGAGGCCGTCACCAAGAAGCCGCATGCGGTGTTGCTGCTCGACGAAATCGAGAAGGCGCATCCGGATGTATTCAATATCTTGTTGCAGGTGATGGACCACGGCACGCTGACGGATAACAACGGCCGTAAAGCTGATTTCCGTAACGTTATCGTCATCATGACTACCAACGCCGGTGCCGAAAGTCTGCAGAAGCGCACCATGGGCTTCACCGAGACCAAGCAGGCCGGTGATGAAATGGCGGATATCAAGCGGATGTTTACGCCGGAATTCCGCAACCGTCTGGATGCCATCATCAGCTTCCGAGCGCTCGACGAAGACATCATCCTGCGTGTGGTCGACAAGTTCCTGATTCAACTCGAGGAGCAGCTGCACGAGAAGAAGGTCGAGGCGACCTTCAGCGAGTCCCTGCGTAAGTTCCTCGCCAAGAAGGGCTTCGATCCACTCATGGGTGCACGTCCGATGTCACGCTTGATTCAGGACATGATTCGCAAAGCACTCGCCGACGAACTGCTGTTCGGTCGATTGATTAGTGGCGGACGTGTTTCGGTTGAGATGGATGACAGCGAGCAGATCAAGCTCGAGTTCAGCGAGGGCGATACGCCACCGGCCGCTCCGGCGCAGGAGGCAGCAGAGGTGGAGTAAGCAGTTTTCCATAGCGCTGCGCTGAATTAAAAAGCCCGCCAATTTTGGCGGGCTTTTTGTTGGCTGCTGCAATGGCACCAATCAGGGCATCAGTCAGGGCATCAGTCAGGGCGCTGGTCAGGGCACCAGTGATTTTTTGCTGGCTTGCCGTTTTCGAATTTCGGTGACTGTATCGACCATCTGTCGTTTACGGTCTTCGGTCAAAGGATGTAATGCGGTATAGCTATTCAATACCGTTGCGGGATATCGGCGCGCTAAGCGTTCAAGGGTATCAACCGCTACCGTGGGATTCAATCCGGCGCGTGCCAGCATATACAACGCGAGCCGGTCGGCTTCTTGATCGAGCTTCTCATCCATGGTCTTCAAACCAGCGCTACCGGCGAAGCCACTCAGATCCGGCTTGGGTGGTAGCAGGGTATCGATGATCGATGCCATTGTGGCGCGCGTCTGCATCGTGGTGGCATGCAGTTGTACATTGTGGGCGATCTCTCGCGCCAGAATGACGGCGAGTTCCTGATCAGACACTTCAGCGAGCAACCCAGCGGTGACCATGATGCGTCGCCCGTCCGAGTAGGCATTCACGTGCGGCGCGTTGCCAATATCGACGGTAAAGGCGCATGCAGTCGTGAGTGCGACTTTCAGCGTGATAGGTGCTTCATTGCGCAGTACTTGTACATCGACTTCAGTGGTCTGCTTCAAGAGCGGTGCGAGTAATCGCGCAGTTTCGGTCTCAGCTTGCGGCCCTAGCGGAAGCGTTTTGCCTGCAATCGATAGCAGCGCATCGCCACGCTGTACGCCAGCACGTTGTGCGCCGCTACCCTCGAGTACTTGCACGACGCGTAGCTCGTCCCCTTTGCCTAGCCGCGCGACAGCAGCATCACGCAGTTCAGACGGAAATGAATACCGGTTCTTTGCGGTAAAGCCGAGCAGAGGACGTGCAGCAGTTTTGCAGAGCACAGCATTCTTGACGATTAGCGGTGCAATAACCCGATAGACCCGATCCTGTCGTGCGATAAGCCGGTCAAATTCGGCCTCACTTTCTGACCGACTGAACGTGCTACCGGGCTTCGCCGGTGCGGAAGTGCTCGGGGTTGATGTGCCGGGTGATGGCGTTACAGGTGTCGTGGTCAGTGAGGAGCAACCAGCCAATGCAAAGACTGCGAGCAACGCGGGTAAACGGTGCGCGCTGAGCCTAGTTTGCATTGTGTGTGTCTCAGCCCTTGCCAGTGCTTCCAAAGCCACCGGCGCCGCGCTCGGTTTCAGTGAACGACTCGACGACATTAAAGGCAACCTGCAGCACGGGAACGATCACTAACTGCGCTAGACGCTCCATCGGGTTTAATACGAAAGCACTACTGCCCCGATTCCAAGCCGAGACCATCAGCTCGCCCTGGTAGTCTGAATCAATGAGGCCCACCAAATTACCAAGCACGATACCGTGCTTGTGACCCATGCCACTGCGCGGCAAGATCATCGCCGCGTAAGCAGGATCGGCGATATGGATAGCAAGGCCCGTCGGTATCAGATGCGTACTACCCGGCTCTAGTGTGAGTGGTGCGTTGATGCAGGCACGCAGATCGAGACCTGCGCTGCCTGGCGTGGCGTAGGCGGGCATTTGTTCACGCAGCCGCTGATCCACTACTTTGACGTCAATGGTTTTCATGGTTAACCGACTCAGGGTGTTAATCGTTTTGCGATCTCGATGATCAGTCTGTCTGCCAGCTGATCTTTACTCGCGCGTGGTAAGGGATGTTGACCCTGCGCATCAAACAGCACGAGTTCATTGTCATCTTTGCCGAAGGTTTGATGGCCAATATTGCCAACCAATAGCGGAATATTTTTCTTCAAACGTTTTGCAGCGCCGTACTCGAGCAGATTTTCCGATTCAGCCGCAAAGCCAACGCAGTAAGGTGGCGCGGGCAACGCGGCAACCGCTGCCAAAATATCCGGGTTTTCCTTGAACGAGAGCGATGGCGCAGCGGCATCCTGCTTCTTGATCTTCTGTGCGCTGACCTCGGTCACCTGCCAGTCAGCGACCGCTGCTACCGCGATGAAAACGTCTTTATCGCTAACACTCGCCATCACCGCGTCATACATCTGCCGGGCGGTGGTCACTGAAACGGTTTGTACGCCGCTCGGTGGCGTGAGTGCAGTCGGGCCAGACACCATGGTGACGGTAGCACCCGCCATCGCAGCGGCACGCGCAATCGCATACCCCATCTTGCCGGACGAGAGGTTGGTAATGCCGCGTACCGGGTCAATCGGTTCAAAGGTCGGGCCTGCTGTGATCAATACTTTTTTGCCGAGTAGCTGCTTCGGATAAAAGAAGCTCGTCAGCGACTCCAGCAGTGACTCGGGTTCCATCATGCGACCGAGGCCGGTTTCACCACAGGCTTGCTCACCCGCGACCGGGCCTAGCAGGTGCACACCGTCTTGCCGAAGCTGCGCGGCGTTACGCTGTGTCGCAGGGTTTTCCCACATCTCGACATTCATCGCTGGTGCAACCAGCAGCGGTAGTGTTGCTGGGCGTGCCAGACAAAGCGCTGACAGCAAATCATCTGCCGCGCCATGCACCAGCTTGCGCATGAAGTCTGCTGAGCATGGTGCGATCACGATCGCGTCCGCTTCTCGGGTCAGGTCAATATGCGCCATGTGATTGGAGATGCGGCTATCCCACTGATTTGAGAACACCGGGCGCCCGGATAAGGCCTGCATCGTGACGGGTGTAATGAATTGCTGTGCAGACGCCGTCATCACCACTTGTACTTGCGCACCGGCTTTCACCAGTCCACGCACTAGTTCTGCGGCCTTGTAGCAGGCAATGCCGCCTGAGAGGCCAAGTACGATGTGTTTGCCTGCAAGCGTCATGGGGTTCAACGATTGACTCGTCGCAATTCGTCCAGCACGAATAATGCCGCACCCACGGTAATCGCGCTATCGGCCACGTTGAATGCCGGCCAGTGCAGCGTGCCAATATGAAAATCGAGAAAGTCGATCACATGGCCATACAGTACCCGATCGATCAGGTTACCGACCGCGCCGCCCAGAATCAGGGTGAGCGCCCAGCAAAACAGACGTTGCGTCGCGTTTTTATGCAGCATCCAGATAATCACCAGCGACACCACAAAGGCCAAGCCACTGAAAAACCAGCGCTGCCAGCCGCCCGAGTTGGCCAGAAAGCTGAACGCTGCCCCTTGGTTGTAGACCATCACCAAGTTGAAATAAGGCGTGATCATTTCCGATTGCCCGTACACCAGTAAACGCGACATGGTGATCTTGGAAACCTGATCAAGCAGTACCACGATGACTGCAATGCCGAGCCACAGTAGCAGGCCGGTTAATTTTCTGGCCATGAGTTGAGTCCTGAATTAAGCGATACGGCGTGACTCGGCCGTGCCAAACAGATTGGCAACGCAGCGGCCACAAAGTCCGGGGTGGTGATGATCGACACCAACATCTGCGCGGTAATGCCAGCAGCGCTCGCATTTAGTGTACGCCGAAGGTGTGACGATCAATTTTTCTTCTGCTGCGCTCGCTACCGGTACTACCGTGGCAGACGATGTAATCAGGACGAATTTCAAATCTTCACCAAAACTTTGCAGCAGCGCCAATTGATCGCCCGAGGCGTGAATTTCAACTTCAGCCTGCAGCGAAGAACCAATCGAGCCTGATGCGCGCACTTCTTCCAATTGCTTCAACACGCCTGCGCGGATTTCACGCAGTGCCTCGTAGCGCTTGAGCAGAGCAGCGCCGTTATTCACGGCGGGTAGCGGATAAAACTGCTGCGTGAAAATCGTTTCACCACTGGCTTGATAATCTGCATCATTGTTAAACACCGCCCAGGCCTCTTCGGCGGTGAACGATAGTATCGGTGCCATTAGTCGCAATAGCGACTGCGTGATATACCAGATGGCCGTTTGAGCCGAGCGCCGCGCAGCAGAATCAACGCCGCTGGTATACAAGCGATCCTTAAGAATATCCAGGTAGAAACCGCCCAGATCTTCCGAGCAGTACATCTGCAGCTTAGCGACGACAGGATGGAACTCATACTCGTTGAAATGAGCACGAATTTCATCCTGCAATTGCGCCATGCGTGCGATGGCATAGCGATCGATTTCCAGTAACTGATCAATCGCAACCGCATCGCTTGCGCTGTTGAAGTCCGAAGTATTTGCCAGCAAGAAGCGCAGTGTGTTTCGGATGCGGCGGTAGCTTTCGACCACGCGCTTCAAAATTTCATCGGAAATCGATAGCTCGCCTGAGTAATCGGTCGCCGCTACCCACAGGCGCAGAATTTCGGCACCCAAGGTATCGGACACTTTTTGCGGTGCGACCACATTGCCCTTGGACTTGGACATTTTCTTGCCTTCGCCATCGACCACAAAGCCATGCGTCAACAGCGCTTTGTAAGGCGCGCGACCGTCCAGCATGGCGCCGGTCAGTAGCGAAGAGTGGAACCAGCCGCGGTGCTGATCCGAGCCTTCCAGATACAAGTCTGCGGGGAATTGCAACTCACTCTTATGTGAGCCGCGTAGCACGGTGTAGTGAGTCGCGCCGGAATCAAACCAGACATCCAGCGTGTCACGATTTTTTTCATAGTGAGCGGCATCTGCACCAAGAAACTCTGCAAGGTCAATTTGATGCCAAGCCTCGATGCCATGTTGCTCAACTAAGATGGCCACTTTCTCTAACAGCGCAGGTGTCTCCGGGTGCAGTTCACCGGTCTCCTTGTGAACGAAGAAGGGCATCGGCACGCCCCACTGCCGCTGACGCGACAGTGTCCGGTCGGGTCGGTTGGCAATCATGCCGTGTAGGCGTGCTTTCCCCCATGCCGGAAAGAACCGGGTCGCTTCAACAGCGGCTAATGCAGTCTCGCGCAAATTGGCACCACCCGCTTTAGGCTGGCGATCCATCGATGCAAACCACTGTGAGGTAGCTCGGTAAACAATCGGTGTTTTGTGGCGCCAGCAGTGCATGTAGCTATGGTCAAACATCACCAGTTTGAACAGCGCACCCGCCTGCTCAAGTGCAGCGCAAATCGGCTTCGATGCTTCCCAGATCGTCATGCCACCGAATAGCGGCAGCGTCGAGGCAAAGTGCCCATCACCCATCACCGGGCTCAGAATTTCATCATCACGCATGCCATGCGCTTTGCAGGAAGCATAGTCTTCCAGGCCGTAAGCAGGTGCAGAGTGCACGATGCCCGTGCCGGAATCGGCGGTGACATAGTCGCCCAGATAGACCGGCGACAAGCGGTCATAGCCTTTATCGACGCTAGCTAGCGGGTGATGGAATTTCACCAGCGACAAGCGCTCGCCTTTGGTGGTCGCGATCACGTTGCCTTGCAAGCCGTAACGCTGCAGGCAGCTTTCTACCAGTGCTTGCGCGAGGATCAGCAGCAATGGCTCCCCGTTACGCTCGGTTTGCACCAATGCGTAGTCGAACTCCGGGTGCATATTGAGCGCCTGGTTCGACGGGATGGTCCAAGGCGTGGTGGTCCAGATAATCAAAAAGCCCTTCTGTGTCGGTAGTGATGCCAGACCGAAGGCTTGTGCGATTTTCTCGTTTTCGGCAAACGGGAAGCCGACATCAATCGCAGGATCACGTTTGTCCTGATACTCGACTTCCGCTTCAGCCAGCGCCGAGCCGCAATCAAAACACCAGTTGACCGGCTTTAGTCCGCGGTAAACGTAACCTTTTTCAAGAATCTTGCCGAGCGCGCGAATTTCGTCTGCTTCATTGCGCGGGTTCATCGTCAGATACGGGTTATCCCAAGCACCCAGTACGCCCAAGCGGATGAAGTCTTTCTTCTGGCGCTCGATTTGTTCAGCGGCATAAGCGCGTGACTTCGCGAGCACTTCCGCGGTGGGCAGGTGCTTGCCGTACTGCTTCTCAATCTGAATTTCAATCGGCATGCCGTGGCAATCCCATCCCGGCACATACTGCGCATCAAAACCGTCGAGCTGACGTGTCTTGACGATCATGTCTTTCAAGATTTTGTTGACCGCGTGCCCGATATGAATATCCCCGTTGGCGTAAGGCGGGCCATCATGCAAGATGAACTTCGGGCGACCGGCTGAGGCTTTGCGAATACGCTCATACAAACCTTTCTTTTGCCAGGCAGCGACCCACTGCGGCTCGCGCTTGGCGAGATCACCACGCATCGGAAATACGGTCTCGGTCATATTGACCGGGTACTTGCTCTCTGACTTCTTGCTGTTATCGGACATGGAAGGCGAGGGTTAGGTGTTAGTTGAGCGTTGCTCAGGCGGTTATTTGTTCTGCGAAAAAAGCTCTCGCGTTTCGTGCATCGTTATCGATGGCTTGCGTCAACGTTTGAAGATCGTCATATTTTTCTTCGTCGCGTAATTTCTTCAAGAACTCGACACGGAGCAATTTGCCGTAGCAGTCACCGGAAAAATCAAACAGATGAACTTCCAGCAGCACGCGGCCATTATCCTCAACGGTAGGTCGAACGCCGAGGCTGGCGACTGCAGGCAATGGATGTTCGGCGAGCCCATGCACTTGCACTACAAAAATGCCGGACAAGGCCGGACGGCGGTGCGCGATTTTCAGGTTCAGGGTTGGAAAGCCGATCGTGCGGCCCAGCTTTCGTCCATGCTGCACATGACCCGAGATCGCATACGGGTGGCCCAGCAGTTCACGTGTTCGGTCGAAGTCGCCTTCGAATAAAGCTGCCCGCACTGCAGATGATGAGATTCGCGTCGCATCATGCGTGACCGTAGGCAGGGCCACGACCTCAAAGCCAAACTGCTGCCCAGCCGCTTGCAGCATAGCCAGATCACCCGTGCGCTTGGCGCCGAAGCGGAAGTCATCGCCAACGATCAACCATTTCACATGCAGGCCGTCGACCAAAATTTCCTCGATGAAGCGCTCTGCGGGCTGCGCAGCAAACGATGCGTTGAAATGCTCGACAATCACGCGATCAACACCACAGTCTGCCAGCGCCTGCAGCTTGTCGCGTAAATTTGCAATACGTCGTGGTGCGCGCGACTCATCACCAGCGAGCTGTGCGAAGTACTCGCGCGGGTGCGGCTCGAAAGTCATGACCGCAGTTTCGACGCGCAGCCGTTTCGCCGCCGCCGAGAGTTGCTCGAGCAGCGCGCGATGGCCGCGATGCACGCCATCGAAATTTCCGATGGTAAGCGCGCAAGGGCGACGCGATTCAGCGTTGGGGAGTCCGCGAAAAACTCTCATGGAATGGCTATCGAGCGCCGCCACATTGAAAACCCTCGATTATAGAGGCTTTCGCGCGGCCTTCTTGTGGGTTCGGCAGGTCAATCTCGGCCAAATCTCGGCTAAATCGCGGCCCATTCGCGTCGAATTCGCGGCCGAATCAGCCCTGCCATTGCGTCCCTTAAGCCTTCGAGCCGCTGGGACAGGAGTGACTCAGAACTCTCCCCACAACGCGTGTAGCGCCGCAATTGCCGTAATACTTGCAGTTTCGGTTCGTAGTACCCGGCTGCCGATGGAAAGACAAATAGCGCCACGCGAGATGGCGGCCTGTTCCTCCGCTTCGTTCAAGCCGCCCTCGGGGCCAATGATGAGGGTGATGGCTTGCGGGGCGCGATGCCGAGCCCAATCGGTCAGCGATTGCTGGCCGCGCGGCGACAGCAGAATGCGGGGGTGCAGATCATGCTGATCTATCCAGCTTGAGAACGCCTGCGGCATCGCGACCGAAGGCAGCCGATTACGGCCACACTGCGCCGAGGCTGCTGCAACGATCGCACGCCAATGTGCCAATTTTTTGCCGGCGCGCTCATCGCTTAAGCGCACGACCGAGCGTGCTGCCATCAGCGGTTGTATCGCGGTGACCCCAAGTTCCACGGCTTTCTCGATCACCCAGTCCATTTTGGTGCCCTCGGGCAGCGCCTGCGCCAGAGTCAGTGAGTGTCCCGGTTCGGCCTCGCGCGCGTCGAAGGTCTTGATGTGCGCGGTGACGCGACGCTTCTCCATGGCGCTTAAGGTGGCAGCGAACTCGCCACCACGACCGTTAAACAGCGTGACCGTGTCGCCCACCTTCAGGCGTAACACGCCGATATGGTGGCTGAGGTCCTCCGGCAGCTCGCATTGCATGCCGATCTCGAGGGATTGATCAAGGTAGAAGCGTGGCATGGGAAATAATGGCGCTGAGCGGGGTGGATGAAGGCACTCACTGATTGTAAGTGGACGGGGGTGGTCTGGTAAAATCGCGGCCTTTTCCACCGGTCTGCGCCCTCGCCGCCGACGGCCGTCGAATCTAGCCCGGCTTGCCAACATGACTACCTCCCAAGATACCCGCAATATGGCGAACGCGATTCGCGCGTTAGCAATGGATGCCGTACAAAAAGCTAACTCTGGCCACCCCGGTATGCCGATGGGTATGGCCGAGATCGCTGTCGCGCTTTGGTCGAATCACTTACGACACAACCCCACCGACCCGACTTGGGCGGATCGTGATCGGTTCGTGGTCTCGAACGGCCACGGATCCATGCTGCATTACGCTTTACTGCATCTGGCCGGTTACGACCTGCCGATGGATGAGCTGAAAAATTTCCGCCAGCTGCACTCAAAGACGCCGGGCCATCCCGAGGTTGGCATCACTGCCGGTATCGAGACCACTACCGGACCACTCGGGCAAGGTATTGCAAATGCGGTGGGTATGGCACTGGCCGAGTGGTTGCTGGCTGCACGTTTCAACAAGCCCGGCTTTGATGTCGTCGACCACTACACCTATGTGTTCCTGGGTGACGGTTGCCTGATGGAGGGCATCAGTCATGAAGTCTGCTCGCTGGCAGGCACACTGGGGCTGTCCAAGCTGATCGTGCTGTACGACGACAACGGCATTTCCATCGATGGTGACGTCGAGGGCTGGTTCAAGGACGATACGCCGAAGCGCTTTGAGGCCTACGGCTGGAACGTGATACCGAGTGTCGATGGTCATGATGTTGCGGCGATTGACGCTGCGATTACCAAAGCCAAGGCGTCGAACAAGCCGACGCTGATCTGCTGTAAGACCGTGATCGGCAAGGGTGCGCCCACTATGCAGGGCACCGACAAGGTGCATGGTGCTGCACTCGGCGTGCTGCACTCGGCGACACCGAGATCGCTGCCACGCGCGCAGCCATCGGTTGGACTTCGCCACCGTTCGAGATTCCTGCGGATGTGTATGCGGCATGGGACGCGAAAGCAAAGGGCAAGGATTTGCAGTCGGCATGGAGCACAACATTCGCTGCCTACCGTCAGCAGTTCCCGGCAGATGCCGCAGAATTCGAGCGCCGCATGAAAGGTGAGCTGCCAGCTGGCTTTGATAAAACAGTCGCTGCGATGATTGCTGCCTGCGTCGAGAAGAAAGAAACCATAGCAACCCGCAAGGCGAGCCAGAACGCGATTCAGGCTTTGTCGGCCGCGTTGCCGGAATTCCTCGGTGGATCAGCCGATCTGACTGGCTCGAACCTCACCAACTGGAAAGAGTGCGTCGCGGTGCGCGCCGGACAACCCGGTAACCACATCAACTACGGTGTGCGTGAGTTCGGTATGAGCGCCATGATGAATGGCATTGCTTTGCATGGCGGCTTTATTCCTTTTGGTGCGACCTTCCTCACCTTCTCCGATTACAGCCGCAATGCACTTCGGATGGCAGCGTTGATGAAGCAACGCACTTTGTTCGTGTTTACGCATGACTCGATCGGGTTAGGCGAAGATGGCCCGACCCATCAATCGGTTGAACATGTCTCAAGCTTGCGGTTGATACCGCAATTGGATAACTGGCGTCCTTGCGATACCGTCGAGTCGGCAGTAGCTTGGGCTGAGGCGGTTAAACGACACGACGGTCCGAGTACCCTGATTTTTTCGCGGCAGAACTTGCCCTTTGTTGAGCGTGATGCGGGGCAGATTGCTGCCATTGCGCGTGGGGCCTATGTGCTGCGTGATGCGCCGAATGCAAAGGCCTTGATTATTGCAACTGGCTCGGAGATCGAGTTAGCGCTAAAGTCAGCCGAGCAATTGGCTGCCGAAGGTGTGCCGGTACGCGTAGTGTCGATGCCTTGTGCTGATGTGTTCGCGCGTCAAGATGCCGAGTACCAAGCCAGTGTGCTGCCCAAAGGCATGCCGCGGGTTGCGATCGAAGCCGGTGTGACCGATTTCTGGTTCAAGTATGTTGGACTCGAGGGCAAGGTGATCGGTATTGATACCTTCGGCGAGTCCGCACCGGCTAGCGCATTGTTCAAATATTTTGGCTTCACCACCGATCGCGTGGTGGCCGCGGTTAGATCGGTATTGCACTAATTTGACCAGACACGGTTAATAACCATCGTACTCAGGAGAACTCCATGACCATCAAGGTTGCCATCAACGGTTACGGTCGAATCGGCCGCAACATACTGCGCGCGCATTACGAAGGCGGTAAAAAAAATGATATCCAGATCGTCGCGATCAACGATCTCGGCCAGCCAGAGTCCAACGCGCACCTGACGCGCTACGACACAGCCCACGGTAAGTTTCCTGGCACGGTGACGGTCGACGGTGATTACATGATCGTCAACGGCGACAAGATTCGGGTGTTTGCCCAGCGCGATCCAGCGCAGATTCCATGGGGTGAGTTGGGCGTTGATGTAGTGCTCGAGTGCACCGGCTTCTTCACCTCCAAAGAAAAAGCATCGGCACACCTGAAAGGTGGCGCCAAGAAAGTCATTATCTCGGCACCCGGCGGCAAGGATGTCGATGCGACAGTGGTTTACGGCGTCAATCAGTCGGTACTGAAATCGTCCCACACGGTGATCTCAAACGCCTCCTGCACCACCAACTGCCTGGCACCACTGGTCAAGCCGCTGAACGACAAGATTGGCGTATTGAATGGTCTGATGACTACGGTGCATGCTTACACCAACGATCAGGTACTGACGGACGTGATGCACGAAGACCTGCGTCGCGCTCGCTCGGCGACTATGTCGATGATCCCAACCAAAACCGGTGCTGCCGTTGCTGTTGGCCTGGTGCTGCCCGAGTTGGATGGCAAGCTAGATGGTTATGCGATTCGTGTACCAACCATCAATGTGTCGGTTGTCGATCTGTCCTTTATTGCAGCGCGCGATACCACGGTCGAAGAAGTCAATGCGATCATGAAAGAAGCGGCCGATGGTCCGCTGCATGGGGTGCTGACGTACAACACCGAGCAGTTGGTCTCGATCGATTACAACCACAACCCTGCGTCCTCGAATTTCGATGCCACCCTGACCAAAGTCTCAGGACGCCTCGTCAAAGTATCGTCGTGGTATGACAACGAATGGGGCTTTAGCAATCGCATGTTAGATACCACCGTCGCCCTAATGACAGCGAAATAACCAAACGAGTAGCCCCATTCGTTGCGGCGTAGGCTAACGTATCTTCGCGAAGCGAAGCTACGTTTAGGCCCGGAGGGCCGGCCGAAGCCACAACGTTCAGAGGGCTTCAGTAACCGCATGCTGGACACGACAGTCGC
>JAPLQC010000086.1 GCA_026399895.1 Burkholderiales bacterium | reverse complement strand
CTGTACGCGCTAGCTACCGTAGCATCGGCCGACAGGAAAACCGTGCCGATGAATTACTGCACGACTGCCTGCGCGAGGTGAGTCTGCACACTGGTATTGATGCCACGCGCTTTCGGCTGTTCGGCCACTCATCGGGGGCTCAGTTTGCCCACCGCTACTTGATGGCGCATCCTCATCGTGTGGAGTCCGCCGTTATCGCATGCGCGCGCTGGTACACCTTTCCCGATACCGCACGTAAATTCCCCTTCGGTATTCGTTCGACGAAGCGTTTGCCGGACCTCGCGTTCAACCCGGAGCAGTATCTAAGCGTGCGAATAACCGTCCTGGACGGCAGTTTGGACACCGAAGAAGAAGTGTTTCGTCATAGCGATCAGATCAGCACCCAACAAGGAAAAAATCGTTTAGAGCGCGCCCGGCGTTGGGTAGCGGCGATGCGCGCTCAAGCGCAGGCGCATGCCATGCCGCCGATGATCGAGCTCATAGAAATCGAAGGGGTCGGCCACCATTTTGGTCCTTTGTGTCGCGAAGGCCGCCTCGTTCAACGCGTGTTCTGGTCCCTGTTTGGTGCGACCGTCGATGAAGAAAGTGCAACCGCACTACACCAATAGCGATCTGGCGTCGTTATTTCCCAATAAATTCGATTTGTCTGTATTGACGATCGCTAAGGATAAAAAATGAAGCCAATTTCAGAATATGCCGATTGGGGATTTTCAGATGATGAGGCGGAGCCAACACGCAGCTCCCCCTCAGGCAGTGGGCCTAGTGAGCGACCTGCTGGTGTGAGCAGGCGATTAATTCGATGGCTTGTTGTGTCGGTCACGCTCATCATGCTCGTTATTGCACTATGGGTGTTCAGCACACACCGCGCGCAGAATGTTATCTCGCGGAATGCTTTTGTGAAGACGGAGTTGACTAACGTAGGCGCCCGATTCGATGGCCGCACTCGCGTCAATGCCGGACAAATTATTGCCCGTCTGGACGATGGCCATTTACGCGCTCAAGAGGTGGAAGCTACGGCGAATATTGCATCGCTAGAGCGCACACGTGTACAAGAGACTGCAGCTATCGAACAAGAGCGTAGAACACTCACGGTAGCTTCCCAAGAGACCAAGGCACGTGCGGAGGCGGCTCGATCAGAGGTGCAAGCAGCGAAAATCCGCGTCGCTGAAACGCAGGAGTACTGGCGCATCCGCCAAGAGCTTTCCAAGAGCGGCATGATTTCCGCTGAGGCCTTGCGTGAAGCGAATTTAAAGAGGCAACTCGCACAAGAACAACTAGCTGCTGCGCAAAGTAACGCAAGTGCTGCTGACGCCGCTGTACGAAATGCGGAACTCAACATCTCGGGCATTGCCATCCGCCAGCAGAGGCTCGGTATCTTGTCTTCTGAAATAAATGCAGCAAAAGGCAAATTGGCGCGCGTGCAGGCAGATCTGGCGTCAACCATCATCAAGGCGCCGACCGACGGCATGATCGTTCGCTGGCTCGTTAACTCGGGTGGGTCGATCAGGGTAGGGACTCCGATCGTGAATATGGTGATCGGCAGCGATCGATGGGTCGAGGCTTGGATTGATGAGGATGAACTCGAGCATGTTCATATCGGAAGCGTCGCCATGGTGTCGTTTCCATCACTACCGGGAAAGCAATTCGAAGGCGTGATTGAACGAGTCGGCGTTACCACCGACCTTGAAGAGCCCGTCGTGGCCGTGCCCGAGCCACGCACCTCCCGAATCCGAAGCGCACCCATCATCGCGGTCATCGTCAGATTGTCGAACCCGCCGAGCACATTGCTACCGGGGATATCGGCGATCGTCGACATCAATCGCAATAGGTTGTAATTCCGTGCCACTATCAACTTCCACAGGTGTGTCTGAAACCATCGTTCAGGCAACAACGATGGCAGATACCAAGAATGCTGCCGGATGGTTTGGCGAATTCAAGTTCTTGCGCGGCAAAGGGTACCTCTCCACCGCAGACCTCGCGATCTTGACTCTGGTGGCGACGTTGTCGCTGCTGGCTTTCACTGCTCGCATCTTATCTACACCCGGGCTGAATTTATCGGCAGGATCTTTCCTAAGCCCGCTGATGAGCCTAGGACATTTTCTGAACGCTGTGGTCACGCTCGAATGGGTGCCTCTAATAGATCGGCATGCGGTGATCTACGTCATGCTGCTGCCGACGGCAGCGCTGTTAATCACGCTGGCGCGCCTGACGTTCGGCTTGCGGGTGCTGGGCTTTCGCTCGGTGCTGATTGCCGTCGGATTTCAGGAAGTTGGTTTGGGTCCCAGTCTGCTGCTGATCGCTGTCGTGGTGGGTGTCATTGCCACCTTGCGACCATGGATGCGGCGTATACGCCTGCCGCTTTACGCTCGTGTCTCGCTAATCCTTGCGATTACCGCTGGCATACAAATTCTTTTTTTAATGGTCGGTTCCTGGCAGCGATCACACACGTTTTTCAACTTGGCTTTTTTCCCCGTGATCATTCTGGCGATGATGGCCGAGGGTATTGCCGGAACGCTGGACCAGAACCGACCCGCGACAGCAGCCTGGCGTTTGGGCTGGACACTCGCCCTCGCACTCCTGCTGTACGGGATCATGAATTTTGGTCCTTTTCTGAAGCTGCTACTACGAGCCCCAGAGCTGATGATTTTGCAGATCGTGGCGATTGTGTTGATTTCTGAGTTTCTGGATTTTCGTCTGCTGCAGGATTGGCAAAACCACGTAACGGCCTTCATATCTCGCTTTGCATCGGACTCGGTGCATCAACCCATCCAGCATCGTAAAAAGCGTGTGGCAGTCGTTCGCAACAAGACCGCACATGGCACGATTGGGCGACTGGGGCCGCAGGCGAACGAGGCTGAGCGCAATGCCTCGCTGCAGCACCTGATCGATGCACTTCGTGAGCAAGGTTATTCAGTCAAGTTGTTCGAGGGAGATATGACGCTACTACGGGAGCTACGCAAGTTCCTGCCGCCGCATCCGCGCACCGGTGCGCCGGGGGGTGTCGTGCTTAACATGAGCAATGGCATCCAGGGCGTAGGCCGTCAGGTACATGTGCCTTCACTGCTTGAGATGGCCGGCGTTGCATACACGGGTGCCGACCCCCTGACGCAGTCTTGCCTGTGCGATCGTATTGCCTTCCTCTCACGCCTGCAAGCCTATGGCCTACCTGTGCCGGACTTCAGACTAATCACGCATTGGCATCCCGAGCCACCGGATCTGCCGTTTCCCATGGTGCTACGCACTCGCGATGACGCGGACGACACGCGATTAATCGTGCGAACGTCCGATGAATATTCCGGTGCGCTGTCGCATCTGAGTTCGGTGCAATCGCGAGGTATTTTGTGCGAAGCATGGATCGAAGGTAACTTGATCAGCGTTGGTGTGCTGGGCAATGATCACGTCAGATGTTTGCCCATTGCATCCTTTAATCCCAGCGGTCGATATTTCGAATCTCCAGTGCCTGTCGATGAGCAACAGGCACAGCACTATCGATCACTTGCGCTGCGCGCATTTAGATCAATCGGCTGCAGAGACTTTGCGCGTGTGGATATGGTGGTTGATCGCCAAGGCCAAGTGTATGTAGTTGGTGTCTACACCAACACGATTCTAGAAAAGCGCGGCGCAATAGCCGCCATGGCTCATGCAGCAGGACTCAGTTGGCCACAGCTAATGAGTTCCATCGTCGAGCTGGCCGGGGCACGCTGCGGGGTAGATTGGGGCTCCTCCGCACAAGCGATAGCCGCCGCCACACCGACAGCGAAGCCGCGCATGATGGGCGTATGACGCCAACACACCAAAACCTTCGCCAACGCCAACGGGCTCGACTAGCTCACTGGTCATCGCTGCACCTGCTGGTTGGCATACTTTTTCTTGTATTGGGTGGATTAGGGGTACTAGGGTTACCACAGCTAGCAGAGGCTACTGAAGTAGCTAAGGCAACCGAGGCAACCGATCTGGCATGGCAACCTGCGACTTGCAGAACCGACGCCGCCGTCACAGACTCAAACACGACGATATCGAGTGCACCCGTCTTCGTTAATGCCACTCTGGCGCGCGAAGTACTCAAGACATCAGGCACCGGTCGTCTGCAAATCAACAGCTTGCAGGGCAAGCCTCTCACCGTCCATGTGTTTCGCCCTAGCCAGTTCGATTCGGTAACAGGGCGCATATGGTTTGTAATGCACGGCACCGGCCGCGACGCCGTACGCTATCTGAAAACTGCTGCGCCGGTAGCGGAGCGGTACCAGGTACTTGTAGTGGTTGCGGTGACGCATATACCTAGGGTGTGGTGACTCGCGTCCGCGTGGATGATCATGCAGCCGAGGAGGGCCGCTGGCGCAATCCGCTGCAAACACCCTATATGGAAATTGAACGGACCTTCAGTGCGGTGAGGGAAGCGTTGCAAAGCCGACAGGCTGGCTACTTCCTATTTGGCCATAGCGCGGGTGCCCAGTTCGTCCACCGCCTATTAAGCTTTGTTCGCTGCCCGAGAGTACTGAAGGCGGTGGCGGCCAATGCGGGTTGGTACACCTTACCAACCGTCGACAAAAAGTGGCCACCATTTCCCTACAGCTTGCGCGGAGTAGCGCGTGAATTTCAGGATCCTCGGCAGGTGCTTTTTGCACCGCTCACTGTCTTGTTAGGTACTAGAGATACACGAGGCAAAGAAGAGGACAGCAATCTACGTGGGACCGAAGGTGCGATGGCGCAGGGCGCTAATCGGCTTCAGCGAGGCATGACCTATTACGAGGTAGGACAGCAGGCGGCCCACAATGCAAACCTGCCGCTCGCTTGGAAAGTTCAACTCGTGCCTGGCGCAGGACATGAGGTAGCCGAGGTCATCGCGCCGGCAGGGCAATTGCTATTCGCACCTTAGTTCAAAGTGGCGCATGAGGCGCACGAGTCGCATGAGGCGACCCATTCCCCCGGCGCCTTGCCCAAAATGATTCCGAATGCTGCAATCGCTTCCCGTTTGGCTCCCAAATAAGCCAATAAGTTCGTTAAAAGATCGGAATCTAATAATACAAATTTATCAACTACTTTGCGGGTGTTGAGTGCGGGTGCTTTTTTGGTATATTAACTATAAGTGAAAAACTAGCAACCAACTATTAGCGTGAGCTTTTCACTGCGAATCCATTTGGTCGGTTCGGCGATACGCACGCGGTGAAGGGGTTCATGGATTCAGTATTTCAGCCTGATGGTGACCGACTACATGACAAGCGCTCGATTGTCTCAATCTGGCTTGGTGGTGCACTAGTCGTCATTCTAGTCACTTGGCTAGTGGTACTGATTAAGATCTCGTATGACCTTCAAGAGTTACGATCTCGGGGCGCCGAGCGTGCCGCTGACTTAGCGGCTACCTACGCCGAGCAGGTTCATCGAACTGTCAAAGAGATTGATCAAATCGCCCTGACGGTCAAGTATCAGTGGCAAAACAGTCGCACACCCTTGGATCTGGTCGATCAGTACGAAAAGGCGATGCATCACACGCCTACCTTTCCGGCAGCAATTGGAATTGATGGCAAGGCATTCAGCTCATGGCGGCAGGCTTCGATCGGGCTAGACTTTGGAGCGGTTGATTTTTTTTCCTATCACCGGTCATCTAATGATTCTGCGCTTCGTATAAACCCACCATCCGGGGGATTGGGTGGCCTTCAGGGTAAAGAAGTCATACGATTCACACGTCGAGTTAATGATGCAAAAGGAAATTTTAGTGGTGTCGTACTGGTATCGACCGAACCTAGCTATCTAGCAAGTCTCAATTATCGCGACGAGCTGCATGAAGGCGACTTCGTTTCTCTACGGCTAGTGGATGGTCTGCCTCTAGCAACTACAACAGAAAACGGGCCCGTAAATTCAGTTTCACATTTTTTAACAGCGCCGCAATTTGAATCAGACGAGGGCGTTCGCTCAGATCCTGCTGAGCTTTTTAGTGATCAGTTGGGGCGCTACGTTGCGTGGAAAAAAATAAAAGGGTATCCGCTGGTAGTGCTTGCCGCCGTCACAGAAGCAAGCGCAGTCAAATCCTATGCAGGAACCAAGACTGCTTACCTGTTATTTGCGATTGTCAATACAGCGTTAGTCATTCTGGTGGCGGTATTTGGCTGCAGCACACATATTAAAAATCGGGAACGTAGGCTTCGGGCTGAACGCGTACGCTTGACGTTCCGCTTAGCGGTCGAAGGCGCGCACGAGGCGTTTTATATGATCGATCTAATCCGCGCACCTGACGGAAGTATTCGCGATTGTTCGATCGAGGATTGTAACGAGCAGGCTGCAAAGATGAATGGTATGCCACGATCCCAAATGATTGGAAAGCGTTTTTCCGAACTGTATGATGAGTCTACGGTCGAAAAGCTTCTGAAAATATACGATCGTTGCTACAACCAGGGTTTTCTGGAACACGAATTTTATGTCAAAGAAAACTCTCAGCATCAGGCAGGATGGTTCCTTCGACGTGCAGTACGATCTGGCGAAGGTATTGCGGTGACGGTACGAGATATTACCGTCGCAAAATTGCATGAAGAAAATCAGATCAAGCTAGGCTTTACAGATACCCTGACCGGTTTACCCAATAGGCGTTGGCTCAATGATTTTTTGCCAGATGCGCTGTTGCGTGCACGTACAACCCACAAGCAACTTGCCTTGCTGTTTATCGACCTCGATAACTTTAAGAACATAAATGACACACTAGGACATGCCGCTGGCGATGAGCTACTGGTTGCGGCGGCGACTTGTCTTAAAGCGGCATTAAGAAGCGTGGACCACGTAGCGCGGCTGGGCGGCGATGAGTTCACGGTGATCGTAGAAAATCAGGAGAGCAGCGCAGGCGCTGAACTAATTGCGGAAGAATTAATCCGAATGTTCGCTGAGTCTGAAGTTTTTGAGCGCTGGCAAGCCCTCAACGTAAGATGCTCAATTGGCGTTGCTTTGTTTCCTACACATGCAGCGGATGCGAGCAGCTTGCTGCGTTGCGCAGATGAGGCTATGTACGAGGCCAAGGCGGCGGGCAAGGGTTGCTACCGCGTGTTTAACCATACTACTGTCGATCATGGCCGCACTGGAGATCCGCGTTCAGTCGTATAGTCCCTGTTCTAGCGAATTCGGGGGTATTTCATAATCAAGGTGCCCAGTCTTCACATAGATTGTCGCACCTTCAGATTTGGTAAACGGTGCATGATTGCTGAAGCGAGGGCTTCGAATCCAAGTGCCTGCCGGATACGAACCATACTCGTCGTGGAATACGCCTTCCAACACGAAGATTTCTTCCCCGCCCGGATGCACGTGCGGTCTGAATATGGTGTTTGGAGCCCAGCGGACTAATGCAGTACCAACGCCGTCGAACTCGTGCAGAGGCATCACAGATAAGCCGGTAACCAAGCCCGGGTACCAGCTTGCAGTAGTCGTATCGATTCGAACGGTCAAATCGTCCTCTGGATGAAACTGTCTAAGCTTTACAAAGATGGTGCAGCCATCTTTCGAGTGAGGTGAATGAGCGCTATTGGGTGGATTACGAAGGTAGGTGCCAGCGGGATAATCTCCGTTTTCATCGGAGAACGTTCCTCCAAGAACGAGTATTTCTTCCCCGCCGTGATGCGTATGAAGTGCGAACGATGAATTTCGACCGTATCTAACTAATGAGCTGGCTCTGGCGACTTCATTGCCAACTCGATCAAGGTGTTTTCTTTCAACGCCAGACGCTGGAGATTCGACCCAAAATAGCTTATTGGTATCGACCACTGCTTTGATTGAAAAATCATCATTGATGTTCATGGTTTTATTGTACTACCGGCCTCAAGCTTGGAAGCTTTCAGGGTTCAGCAAGTTAGGCGGCTGCTTCCCTGTCATGGCGGCAATGAGATTGTCTGCCGCGCAATAGGCCATGGCAATTCGGGTTGATGTCGAAGCGCTGCCAATATGCGTTGTCAGCACGACATTTGTCAGAGACAGAAAATCCGGATTAAACGCCGGCTCGTTTTCGAACACGTCGATTCCTGCAGCCGCAATCACCCCAGCCTTTAGCGCAGTAATTAGCGCAGCATCATCGACGATGCCGCCGCGCGCAATATTCACGAGCGTTGCTGTCGGTTTCATCATCGCTAGCTGCGCGTCGCCAATCAGATGATGGGATTGTGCAGAGTAGGGCAGCGCCAGTATGACGTGATCGGCTGTTCTCAAACATGCTTCAAGCGTCAGGTAGGTTGCGTTATTCGCCGCATGCTCTAGTTCAGGCGCGAGTCGCGAACGGTTGTGGTACACCACCTTCATATTGAACCCAATCGAGCGACGGGCAATCGCTTGGCCGATACGGCCCATGCCGATAATGCCGAGCGTGCTACCGTGCACATCTACCCCGAGAAAGTCATCGAACCGCCAGCGTTTCCAAAGACCACTGCGCAAAAAATGTTCTGATTCACTAACGCGCCGCGCCGCCGCCATCATCAGAGTCCAACCAAAATCTGCGGTCGTTTCATTGAGTACGTCCGGCGTGTTTGTCACCATAATGCCGGCAGCAGTGGCTGCAGCTACATCGATATTGTTGTAGCCAACAGCCATATTGCACACGGCCTTGAGTTGAGGGCAAGCTGCAAACAGTGGGCCCGCAAAACGCCGCGTCGGGTACGCGAATACCCCGGCTTTATCTTGCAGCTTTTGAATAAGCGCTGATTCGTCATAGTCCTGATCAGCTTGGTTATGCTCCACCTCAAATGAATGCGAGAGATAGTCAATGATCTCGGGGAAAGTGGCGTCGGTAACAAGGATTTTGGGTTTCATATGGATACGTATTGAAAAGCAAAAAATCCCGCAAATCTCGGTCTGGTAGCGCTGAATGCTCTGCTGCTAGGAGAGCTTCGCCGAGAGATTCTGGATCTAGCCAAAGTTTGTCGCCTATCAAGATCGGAATTCTCTCAACGCGCATTATTTGCTTGCGACATCCCTGACTTGATTGTTAGCCGATTATGGTAGGCAGCCTTCACCTCAGTGGCCAGTAGCTCCTTTCTGGACAATGTGATGTTGACCCATATCGGCGTCATTAACCAGAGTGGTTCAGTCGTATAGCCCCGGTTCTAGCGAATTCGGGGCTATTTTTTTGCTAGTTGATTCTGAGGCAATAAAGACCCGCCTTTTCCAATCTGGCATTTCAACAAGCTAGGTAGGTAAAAAGCTCAGGGCCGTACTAATCAACGTGCAAGTATATTACGCCCCTTGATCTGTCCGGTTATTTCAAGCAAATTTGAACAGCTGAGTTTTGCTTAGCAAAGGGTATCTAAGAAGGTGGATTTCTTGCGGCGAAAGGTTCAGCAAAGGCGGGATTCGGGGGTAGTAGTTGAGGAAAAACAAACGATTCACGGCAAGTGTGACTTACATCAATAAGCGTCAAAAAGTACTGGTAAGGTAAAAGTGTTGGAGAGGCTATTCTGACGCTATGGAAATCGAGCTCAAATTTCAGTTGAACGAGCAAGCGCGTCATTCAGTCGATGCGCAGTTGCGAGCAGAAGGTGGAAAATCAAAGCTATTGGCGGCGTACTATTTCGATACGGTCGCGGGTACGTTGGCGCAGTCCGGTTTTTCGCTCCGGTTGCGGAAAGAGGGAAGAGTATGGTTTCAGACTCTGAAATCTGCCCGTAGTGCGGCGTCTGCTGTGCGTGGCGAGCATAACGTCAGGCTACGGGTGAAGGCACAGCCACAGCTTGATCCGGTATTGCACGCCGAAACCGAAGATGGGGTCCGCCTGCAGCGACTTCTTTCACATTCTGCCGATAACACATTGGCTTGTCGCTATGCGACGCATATTCGTCGCTTGTCCGTACAAACCGGCACCCGCAATCGTGTTGAGTATTCTCTTGACCATGGTGAGATCAGTGCTCAGCCTGACAGCAACATACCGCCTTTAGTTCTGCCGGTATGCGAGCTCGAGATCGAGCTGGTATCAGGTCCGGTTCGCGGGTTGCTGTCCGCTGCACGCAAACTCCTTGCTCATTCTGGAGTTTGTATTGATGTCCGTAGCAAGGCGCAAAGAGGCGATGCACTAGCTAATGGATCACTGATCGTTTCTCCTGCCAGAGCTTCACCGATAAATACAAATGGTAGTTCTCTAAAGGCACTCGTCGAGGCAGTGCTGATTAATTGTGCGCACCAAATACTCGTGAATGCCTCCCAGATTGCGTCTGTCGTAGGCGGCGGGCCCGAGCATGTGCACCAATTGCGAGTTGGATTGCGGCGCCTACGCAGTGCGATTGCACTGTTTAAGAAATTCGTGGGTGTAGATATTGTTGCGTGGGACGCCAAGGCGAAGCAGTTTGCTGCTGGTCTTAGCGGTAACCGAGACATCGATGTAATGACCGAAGGGCTTTGGCCTCGCCTTCGAGCAGCCGGAGCTCCGCTGGTTGAACTTCCAGTACACGCCAATGTATTGCCACCTGGTGATCTTATTCGTGAAGCCGCGACGCAAGAGTGGATGCTCGAATTGCTTTCGGTCGAGTTACAAGGCCTTGAAAAGGTCACGGAAGGTGAGTGGAGCCTTGTCCTGCCGGTTATACGTGGTTGGAGTCGCCAATGTAAAAAAGATGCTCTCAGATTTGAAAGCTTCGACTTCGAGCAGCGACACCGGCTTCGCAAGAGATTAAAGCGACTTAGGTATGCGCTGGAGTTTATTGAGTCCGAATTACCTTCGAAAGTTTACAAACGCTACTCGAAAGCCCTCACCAACGTACTCAATGATTTAGGCGAATACAATGATTTAAGAGTTGCAATCGAAGCGTATCGAGGCATCTCTGAGGTAGATCCGCGAGCATGGTTTGCTATTGGTTGGTTGATGGCACAACTGTCGAAATCTGAACGTCGATGCATAAAGGCGCTCGCGGTATTTAATGCTGCCAAGGATCCATCTAACCTGGACCGATGAAAAATTCCCTAGATTAACAACTGCTGCTCGGTTTGTTGAGAAGATCCCAAAAACGTCAGCGTATTTCCATTAGATCGCTTGATTAACGCAAGTACGATCACGCAGGCTAGGGCAGCTACAGCTTACGCAAATGTTGGGCTACTCAGTCCTCGACTCAGAAGCGTTGTATCTGGCATTTAGTCATCAGTCACTATTGACACGTACTCTTCTCGGAGCGCGTAATTGAAGTCATCGACGCTCACTGATCCAGAGAATGATTTACCGAAAAATTCGTACATATTGTCCACCAAACTAGCATGGTAGATTTCATGACGTATGACCGGAAAAACATTTTTTTGATTATGCGAAGTGAATCGATGCCGAATCTGTGGCGTTTTTAGGAAAATAAATTTGAAATGTACGTCAAACATTAGGTTGGCTTTGACAACTAAGATCTAGATTTGTGTCAAAGAGCCTATGAGCTCACCGCCTTTTGCGATTTCAAGGCTTCCATAGCTGACATCACCGCTGACTGCCCCAGTATTTCCTATAGTCAAAGTATTCGTTGCCTGTACGGAGTCGTTTATTTGCCCATCCACAGAGATGAACTCAGCTTTGGTTGTGCCTGAGACGATACCCCTTGCTTGTATGTGGATGTCACTTGCATCAATTGCGCCGTTGAATTGGCCATTGATGACAGCTTGCCCCGGAACGATGGCAACGCCCTGTGCAAAGACGCCCTCGCCAACATACAGTGCGCCGAAAGAAGTAGGAACAGGATTATTCATTTGAATTGTATCGGCGTCACGTGGTTGAGTTAGCTGTCTTGGGTCCATTAGTGTTTGATACCACGGAAAATAGCAATGCCGCAGGAATTTTGAGAAAAATATCTATACAGTTTTCAAAATAAAATCATAAATTGATATTAGCTTTTTGAAGTGATATTGAATTGCCGAGTTGTATAGCGAATCACTATCAGTTACAGATCTTGACAACGTATGCTTGAGCTGCATTAAGCATTCGGGTAGTAATCGCTATCGTTATCAGTAAGCTATTGAGTCATCGAATCCTCGCCGAAATCGCGATAAATCGTCATATGCCATGGAATTGGTTTACGATCAAAAGGCATCATCCGACAGGCTGATCTCAAGCGATTAATGAATGCGAATATCGTATGTAACAATGCTAAACGTAGTAGGGCAGCGCCTTGTGAAAGGTAGAGTGAGAAAGATGCTGCGTATATGTTCGATCAGAGTGACATGCCAGCCGCAAAATGAACTTCTTTTTCAAGAAGAATGCATTTGGCAAACCTAACCACTGATTTCTGATTGGCAGCGTCTACATCGCAGTACTAAAGTGACAAAAAAGGATCTCGATGAGTACCTCAAGAAATGCACTGATGGATAAGTTCGGCAATAGCATGGTGGCGCTGTTCCATAGAATCGCCTTGTTTGGTATTGGTGCTGCGACCATTTGGGCAGCAGGTGTGACGTTTGTTAGCATTTTTATGCAGTCGCACGCCAGCATTGGCGACCTGCTGTTGCTTTTCATTTATCTAGAAATCGGCGCGATGGTCGGCATTTACTTTGAGACCAACCATATGCCAGTCCGGTTTCTTCTGTACATCGCAATTACTGCGCTCACGCGCCACATGGTAGATATCATGAGCCACTCGCCGATCAATATCAACGAGATGATCGCTGTTGCGGTTTCGACATTATTGATATCGTTAAGTGTGTTGATTGTGCGTTATACAAGCGCAAGATTTGCCAGTAAAACCGACGATATGGGGGCCTAAGTGTTCGCTACCCGAGAATAGTTTTGCTAGGGGTGATGGCGCAAATCATGACCGAGATTATGTCTACTTCCTCGATTTGAACATGTAGCTTCAATAAAGATTTGTCTTGACGGTCATCGTCTGGGCGCGTAGCGTGTCCCTGTGGTCCTTTAAGCGGTATTTAATACTGCGATAAGGTGGTATCAGCAATAATCGCTTATTCGATTTAACCCATGCTGGTATCAATGACCACTGTCGTTGCAGAGGAGTTGGCAGCCGCAGCGATGCATGAAAGTGACTCCTATCTTTCTGCGCCTGCGGTAATGCAAACAGTACGAATGCCGACACTGCGCTTTCCATCGTCGGCATTGAGAAAAATGCCTGGTCGAGTTTGCTCTCAGTGTGCTGTTGCAGTAGCAAAGCAAAGCCTGTCTCTCCGATAGGCTTTGCCCCCTTTGCTCAAATACCTTGGTTTCGGCGTTCTCCGTTTGCCGAGGAGCGCAGTGCCTTGTCGATTGCTCTACATCAAATTTGACATCTATTGCCACCATTACTAGCGCGGTGAATTTAAGACGCCTAGTATTCTTGCGAGAAATCAAGCTGCTGGTAGGCAATGTCCTCGATAGTGAAAACTCTTGCTCACGTATTTCCTAATCAAGAGCATTAATCCAGGAGAAAATTTGATGAGAAAGCTGTTTAATTGGCTAATCGTTTTAAGTCTGACCGGCTTTTTATCTGCCTGTGCTGCAGTGGGAGCAAGAGATGGCAATATTGCCGAGGTCGCACAGAAAAATGGATTTACAGCATTACTTGCAGCCGTTGATAAGGCTGGTATTGCCAGTACTCTGACAGATCCGAAAGCGAATCTGACAGTGTTCGCTCCTACAGACACAGCGTTCAATACGCTTGCTACCCAACTTGGCTTTGCCAATGCAGGAGAGATGGTTAGCGCTCTGCCGGCATCCGATTTAGCTAAGATACTTACCTACCACGTTGTCCCAGGCAGAAAGCTTGCATCAAATCTGAAGGCAAGTGGAGCGACACTATCTACTGCGTATGCCTTCAATAAGTCACCGGCCAAACTTACACTGGATACGTCCAATGGCGTGGTAATCACTGATGCAGTTCTTGCCACTGCCAGCGTTACTGGGGCGGATGTGCTTGCCGCCAATGGAGTGATCCACGTAGTAGACAAGGTGCTGATACCACCCGGAGTTCTCAACGTCGTCCAAATGGCACAGGCAAACCCGAAGACTTTCAGTTCGTTGGTTGGCGCAGTTGTCGCGACAGGCTTGGCGCCGACACTTAGCGGACCAGGTCCATTCATGGTATTTGCGCCTACAAATAGCGCATTCGCTGCAGCACCTGCAGGACTGACGACAATGCAACTGACGTCCGTATTGACTTACCACGTTTTAGCTGGTGAAGTCTTGGCTAAGGGTATACCTTTTAGAATGCCTGTAAAAACACTCGACATGAAAACCCTTACTGGCGCAACTGTCTCTGCTCAGACGATCAATATCAATAGAAACCTCACCATTACCGACACCACGCTTACGACAGCCAGCATTCTTGCGACTGATGTGCGTGCCAGTAATGGCGTAATTCATGTGATTGATAAAGTGCTGATCCCTAACTGATAGGCCTGTAGGCGAGCGCAATCGTATTCGTGCGATGCGCGCGCCTAGGCAACTATGCTTAGGCTGCTCTAGGCTTTTCTTGAGCTCAAGGGTATCGCGGAGCAGCAAAGGGGTGTGGATAGAGCAAGAAGGGTTGGCTCCCTCGCAAGTAACTCAAACGCTGCCTGGAAGATCCTCGGGTGAATTACCTAAGCGGAGTGCGAAACACCACTTCATGTATAAGATAAGAAAATGAATACTACTGATATAGGTGACATTCCACCCAATGTGATTTAGCAGGCGGACCAACAGAAACTAGCTTTGGTGCTTCTTGTTTGCATTTGGCAGTCACAAAACTACACCGATTGACATAGCTACAACCGGTCGAGGATAGCTTTGTTTCCAAGGGATCAAACGGCGCTTGGTCCAATGGTCTGGTGCGCTCAGGATCCGGTACCGGAATCGCATCAAGTAATAGCCGCGTATAAGGGTGCGCTGGGTCAGTGCAAATATCATCTGGTGAGCCAATTTCTACAATCCGACCCAGATACATCACAGCGATTCGATCACTCACATATTTCACGACCGCTAAATTATGCGAAATAAAGATATAGCTGAGATCATGGTCCCGTTTTAATTGCATCATCAGGTTTATCACCTGTGCTTGAACCGATACATCCAGCGCTGATACCGGCTCATCTGCGACGACTAATTTGGGCGACAATGCAAGGGCACGTGCGATACATATACGTTGCCGCTGCCCGCCAGACAGTGCACCAGGATGGCTTGAAGCCAGATCGGATGACAAACCGCACACCTCAAGGAGCTGTGCTACTTTTTTCTGCCGCTCTTGTCGCGAGCCTTGGCCGAAGATTAACAACGGCTCCTCGACCAGCTTCCCGACCGACATGCGAGGATCCAGCGCTGCATAAGGATCTTGAAAAATCATTTGCATTTGGCGCCGAGCTTGTCTGAGCTCGGATTTATCCAAGCTCATTAAATCTTGGTTTTGGAAGATCACTTGCCCGGAAGACGGCCTAATCAACTGCAGTATCATGCGCCCGAGTGTGGATTTGCCACAGCCCGATTCGCCAACCACCCCAATGGTTTCTCCTTTGGCCTGTTTAAGGCTAACTCCACGAACTGCACCGATCTTGGTACCGTTTTTTGCAGTGAAGTCTTTGGTTAAATTAACCAATTCCAGAATCTGGGTCATGATTGGGGATTCCAACAGGCTACCGAAGCGTCCGCTTGCGCCGTCAACACCGGGGTATGGTCTTTACATTTAGCGGTCGCGCTTTTGCAGCGATCATAAAATGCGCAGCCACTTTTTCTGGCTCGGAGGTTTGCAGCAGCACCATCAATGATCGGTAAGCGATTATCTTTGGCTGTCCCCATATGAATCACCGAGTTTAAAAGTCCGATCGTATACGGGTGCCGAGGAGATTTGAAAAGGTCTTTGATTGGTGCGACTTCCACAATTCGTCCGGCATACATCACTACCACCCGGTCACAGAATTCCGCTACCAAACCAAGGTCATGCGTGATTAGCAATACGCCCAACCCCATTTCATTACGCAGGCTACGCAGTAATTGCATAATTTGCAGTTGAAGGGTGACATCCAGCGCTGTAGTAGGCTCGTCTGCAATCAATAAATCTGGACGACACATCAGTGCCATGGCAATCATGACTCTTTGCCGCTGACCACCCGATAACTCATGCGGGTATTGCAATAAGCGTTGCTCAGGTTGGTTAATTCCAACCCGACCTAGCATTTGCAGCACGGTCTGCTGCACCTCGGCCGTTTGAAGTGATCGATGTAGGCGCAATACTTCAGTTAATTGAAATCCGATAGTCAGCGACGGATTAAGGCTAGTCATGGGGTTTTGAAACACAACGCCGATACGGTTTCCCCATAACTGGCGCAGTTCATGATCACTCGCATTAATGAGTTCTGCACCGCAGAATTTCACCGAGCCGCTGACGCTGCACGGCGTTGTAGACGGTAGCAATCCAATCGACGACATTGCAGTGATCGTTTTACCGCAGCCAGATTCCCCCACTAAACCGAGGGTTTCGCCTTTATCGATCGACAAACTGACCCGATCAACAATCTTGACCGGATTGCTGCGCGGGCCAATTTCTACCGATAAGTTTTCAATTGCAAGCAGGCTCACTCCAGTACGACTCTGGGAAAATACATCGATACCAACCAATTTGGCACATCCACAATCTCAGAAATCCGCAAATCAGCGCACACGCTACACAGCATATATGCCTCGACTGCCGGCATTCCGAATCGGCGCATTAGAAGCTCGATCATGCCGCGCAATGCGGCACGTGCTGCCTCCATCAAATCAGGTCCAATACCGGTCGTGACTTCATAGCCTTTTGAATCAAGATGATGCGTCACCGGTCCGGGGGTGGTAAATCGCGGAAACTGAAGTTTCTCACCTTTAATCAGATCAAACTTGAGCGCTACTTGCATTGGGCTTTCAATCGCTGTGCCACAAACCTCACCATCGCCCTGTGCTGCATGGGTATCGCCTACTGAAAACAGGGCGCCGGCAACTTCAACCGGTAGATACAACTCGGTACCTTCAGATACATCGCGTACATCCATGTTTCCACCGACCCGACGCGGCGGCACAATACTGTGACTACCGTGCTCTGCCGGTGCTACACCGATGGTGCCGGTAAATGGTTTAAGCGGCACCTTTCCATAACGCCCGAACATGGCGGGATTCATTGCGACCGGATCGTACTTCCAGATGTGGAGTGCCGGGTCTTTGAAATCATCAGCCAATAATCCAAAACCCGGAATATTTGCGGTCCAGCCCCAACCCGACGGCACAAATGACAGTAGCGTGATTTTCAGCACATCACCCGGCATGGCACCATCGATATACACCGGCCCGGCTACTGGATTAATTTTTGAAAAATCAAGTTGGCCGATGCTATCAACATTGGAACTAGGCGACAGCTGCCCACCTGAAGCCTCGTAGACATCAAAACTGATCGATTGTCCCGGGGCGATGGTTGCAACCGGCTGCAAAGAATTATCCCAGCCGATGTGGTGTTCATGCTTATGAATCGTATGGTCGCAAGTGACTCCCGCCATGATGACTGTCCTTATAAAAAATGCGCGAGACTGGGTGTGAGGCAAACAACCGAGTATTCAGAGAATACTCGGTTGAGCTTAGCCCTTGATATAGATATGGTCGTAGTTGATTGGGATGCGGACCGGATCGACATACAAACTGTCGGGTCCACCCAGTCGCTTCGACCGGAAGGTAAAGCGTTGCTCATGGAATACCGGCACCCACGGCGCGTCTTTCATGATGTCAGTGAAAACCGTGCGCCATGCCTGAGCGCGCTCTGCAGATCTAGCCGGGTCAGACATTGCATCAGCGGCTGCAGCCCGTTTATCTAAATCTTTATTGCAGTACCACGACCAGTTCCAGCCACCCGGCGTTGCACCTGTGCAGCCCAAGATCGGTCCATAAAAGTTGGAGGGATCAGGAAAATCGGCAATCCACGCCATACCACCCGACCAGATCATCGGCGCAGTTTTCGGCTTACCACCAGCTGCAATCACATTAGCTTGTGCCAAGCTCTTGAGCGCAACTTCAATCCCGATTTCTTTCAAATCCTGCTGAATCGCTTGCGCAATACGCGGGTTAGGGTCGACGTTGAACACGTACATCGTAGTTTTGAAACCTTTTTCAAGGCCAGCACTCTTTAACAGCTCTTTTGCTTTGGCAGGATCATACGGATACCCAGTAAAGCTCTTGTCATGTCCAGGCATCGAAGGCGGTAGCGGTTGTACAGCCGGTACTGCGCGGTTATTGATAATCTTGACGATCCGATCTTTGTTCACAGCCATATTGACGGCTTGGCGGACACGCGGATCATCGAACGGCTTCATTTGCACATTAAGTGAAATATAGCCAGTTTGTAGCTGTCCGCCTTCGATAATCATCCCTGCGTACTTCGGGTTATTTTTTATCTCAAGAAATTTAGCGGGGGGTATGCCATCGCCTGCAACGTCAGCCTCACCTTTTTCAAGCTTGAGTATGGCTGTCATGGGCTCAAGACCTACCTGAAAGGTGATTTGATCAAGCTTCGGTACACCAGCAACAAAATAGCTTGGGTTTTTCTTGAAGATCAATTGCTGACCAAGCTTCCACTCTGCCACTGAATAGGCACCTGAGCCTACTGGGCGCTTGCCAAAGTCTTTGCCTTCTTTGTCCACGATTTCTTTCGGTACTACCGAAGAGAAATTCAGCGCCATCACGTGCAAGAAGGTGGCATCGCGTCGGTCGAGTGTGAACTTGATCGAATGCTTACCCAAAACTGCGATCCCCTTAACTTCTTTCGCTTTACCTTTTTTAAAGGCTTCCATGCCAGCGATCATGTCGTAAAAACCAGCACCCGGGCTTTCAGTTTTAGGGTTGTTGGTTCGCTCGATCGAGTATTTGACATCGTCCGCTACGAGTTCACGCCCGTTGTGGAATTTCACCCCCTTGCGTAGCGCAAACGTATAAGTCAAGCCGTCTTTGGAAATCTCATAGCTTTCTGCCAGACTGGGTACTAGTTCAGTCGTACCCGGTTTGTAATCTAACAGACGCGAAAAAATACTCTTAATCATCGACCAGTTCACCCAGTCGTAGCCAATTGCAGGGTCCAAAGTCACGATATCGTCTTTGTAGGTCACGATAATCGAGCCGCCACTTTTACCTTCTTGTGCTTGAGCAGTGGGCAAGCAAAGCACCAAAGGTATGATCAAAGTCACTACAGCGTTAAAGAAACGATTAGGCACGATTACTCTCCTTTATAAGTGAGATTTTCTATCGAGTGGGGTACAACTTGATACGGGGGTCAATCAAGGGTGCAACAATATCAGCGATCAGATTACCAATAATCACGGCCGTAGCAGCGAGCAGGGTGACACCCATAATCATAGGGATATCAACCTGTTGGATCGATTGCCATGTCAGTTGACCGATACCAGGCCAACCAAATACCGACTCAACTACTACCGCGCCGCTCATGAAATAGCCGATATCGATGCCAATCATGGCGATAATTGGAATCACCGCATTCCGCAACGCGTGCACAAAAATAATTCGTGTGCCCGAGGCACCTTTAGCGCGTGCCGTTCGAATATAGTCTTGCGATAGCACTTCGATCATCATTGATCGCATCATACGGGCGTACCATCCGGCGCCCAATAATCCCAGCGTCAGCGCCGGCAAAACCAAATGCTGTAATTCGCCATAACCACCGACCGGAAACCAATCAAGCGTGACCGAAAACGTGTACAGCATCGCCATCGCCGCCACAAACTGCGGCGTGGATACCCCGATAAATGACGCAACCATGGCACCGTTATCAATTGAGGTGCCGCGCCACACCGCACCCACTAGTCCGATACACAGGCCGATCACGATTTCAGCTGAAATTGCGGCCAGCATAAGGAGCAGGGTGGCAGGTAATCTCGACGCCAATATTGAAGTCACTTCAGTTTTTTGGGCATAACTGCGCCCCAAATCAAAGGTCGCTAATCCAGCCAAATAGCGCGAATACTGAACATACAAAGGCTGGTCTAATCCAAGCTGCTGCCTGATCGTAGCCACGGTTTCAGGTGTGGCACTGCGACCAGCGATTTGACGCGCCGGATCAGCTGGCATCACATAAAGCAGTAAAAAAGTAATCAAACTGACGCCGACCAACAGCGCTGCTGCCTGCATAACGCGTTTTAAAAGATAAAAAAACATCAGTCGGGTCGGGTTTTAGAATAGTTGAGCTTAGACAGCGTAATCAATCTGGCCGTGGTTTGCTGTTGGGGTCAATTTTCTCTTGCAGCGCGTCGCCCAGTAAATTGAACGCGACCGCCACCAGCAAAATACACAAGCCAGGAATAAACACCAGCCACGGCGCTGTTGTGAAATAACTTTGGTTTTCAAAAATGATGTTGCCCCACGACGGTGTTGGCGGTTGTACGCCAATACCCAGATATGACAGCGTTGCCTCCATCAAGACTGTAGTGGATACACCGAGCGTGCCGTACACCAAGATGGTCGGCACTAAGTGGGGAAGAATATGTTTTAAAAGCAGGTAGGTATCGGTTGCGCCAATGCAGCGCGTGGCTTCGATAAAGCCCGATTCGGCTAATGAAACAGTTTGGGTAAAGACGATGCGCGCAATCTGAACCCAATTCACCAATGCAATGACTAGAGCCACAATCCACAAACTTGGTGAGAAGATCGCCGCTAGCACGATCGCCAGTATCAACGCCGGGAAGCACATCATCAGGTCGGTAAATCTCATTAACAGATCACCCACCCAGCCACGCAAATAGCCTGCAGTAATCCCTACTACGCTGCCGATGAGCACGGCCGCTCCATTTGCAACAACGCCAATTACCAGGGATGTTTGGGCGCCCCATATCACACGCGAAAACAAATCTCGGCCAAGTAGATCTGTGCCGAACCAATACTTAGCGCTGGGTGGTGTCGGTGCGCCCTCGAGCGTCAGTCCATCGAAGAAGGTTTCCTCGGGTGAGAACGGCGCAATCCATGAAGCGCCGGCCGCGAACATAACCAGAACACCAACGACCAGGAAGGATAAAACGGAGGTCCAACGCATTTGTTTGGATACGAATCAAAAATCTCGGCAGCTTGATTTTTTGTCGGCCGCAGAAGAACTTGTTGAATGAGCACTGAGTATAGGCGCTGCACCCAATTTATACACCCAAAAGTATTATTGTCGAGATGTGACAAGGGGTATTGATACACCAACCTCGAAATGCACAGGCACGATGCTAAAGGACCCTTTGATACTATAAGGATAAAGATTATCTAAAAATTAACAGAGCGACAGCAGACCCCTTCAAAAGCGTGATGCAATACCCGTTATATACTCAATGGATGACTACCAGACCCCAAGACCATTTCATCCAAGTTCAAGGCCACACAGTCCGTTATTGGGCGCAAGGTGAGGCAGGGCCAACGGTTTTGCTGCTACACGGCATCAGCTGTTCAGTAGTGGAGTGGGAGCACAACATCGCAGCCTTAGCCACACAGCACCGCGTGATTGCGGTAGACCTTTTGGGCTGTGGCTTGTCAGACAAACCGCTCGACGCGGACTACGACATGCAGTCACAGGCCAAGTTTGTGTTTGCCTTTATGGATGCCATAGGCTTGAGCCATGCCAGCATGGTGGGTAACTCCATGGGTGGGCGCATTGCCTTGGAGTGTGCAGCCATGTACCCAGAGCGGGTGAGGTCGTTGGTCTTGTCAGCGCCTGCAGGCGTTGGCCATGACACCTTGTTCAACTTCCGCTTGGCCAGCATTCCCTACTTGGGCGAGGTGCTGACCAAGCCCAGCATGTTTGGTTTGGCCATGATTTGGAAACTGGCTTTTCACGATAAGTCGTATGTCACACATGACTTGGTCGCTGAGAAGGTCGCTTTGGCCAAATTGCCCAACGCACAAGCAGTGTTTCTGAAAACCTTGCGGGGGGATTTGGGCTTTGGTGGTTTTCTAGAGGCGCCCCGCAAAGCTTTTCATGCGCGGATTCAGCAAGTTCGCTGTCCTAGTTTGGTCATTTGGGGTAAGCAGGATCAGTTTTTGCCCGTCACCCATGTGGAGGTACTCAAGCCATTGCTTGCACATGCGCAGTACGAGTTTATTGACAACTGCGGCCATGTACCCATGACGGAAATTGCGGAGCGTTTTAATCAGATGGCGCTGACTTTTCTGTCAAGCCGCGCTTAAGCAAGTCAGCCCTTATCTCCACTCGCCCATCAATATCAATAAGATGATTGCAGTAGCGGTCTCCCCCGCTGCTGATATAACACTTACCGCCTCTTTGGACGGTTTGTTCCATTGCTTCGAGCCGCAATGATGCGCCTCGCTTCCCGCTCACCAGTCAGGAATGCGCCGTGTACAGTGGCGCGGTACAACTCATGGGTATGTTCGCCAGCGTGCAATAACCTTGAACCGCTGGGCTTTGCCAAGGTGACATGATCTTGTGAAGAGGAGTTGACGGCGGCAAAGGAGTAAGCACCCAAAGAGAAAGGGTCACTGTTCCAGCCGGTTCGGATTGCCCGGCGAGGTGCCGTTGCTGAAGAGCCAAAAACAGTTCTTAATACTGGCGTAATCTCTTGTATCAACTGAGCCTCGTTGAGGGACTCTAGGTAGGCACCTTGCTGTCCTAGTCCAAAAGTTACCAGGCAATTGAAGTCGCTGAACGTACGATAGTTCATGAAGTAATTGAACTGTCCTCGCACAGGAGATTGCCAGCCAAAGTATTGAGTATCGGTTGGCCAGAATGCCTTATCGAAGATCATAAAAACCTTGTTGATCTGGCCCATACCTAGCACATTGATCGATGCTTTTTTTTCAGCCGATAAGGGCGGTGAAATTCGCACCCGATTGGCTTTATGAACTCCCAAAGGTAAGGTTTCAATGCAGTAATCTGAATTAAAGGTCATACCCCCAGCAGTGACCACAACCCCAGTATCAGAATGGCTGATAGCGGTCACCTGAGTGTTCAGCCTGATATCAATGCCTTTAGCTAATAGTTCAGGAATGGCCTTGTAGCCATTTGGGAGGATGACATCTTTGCCAGGATATTTGCTGTCGTCAGAGTAATTACGTGCCGAAAGAGTTTCAAGCCAGCCGCCTGAGTCAAACTCCAAATCGTAAGACAAATGAAATAGCGAAAGAGGGTCTGTCAGGACAGTGGGGTCCACAATTCCAAGGGCAGTTGCAAGCGATTCATCGGGGATAGCTCGCTTCATCCTTGTCGCTACGGCAGCAAGTGAAGCCTCGAATTTTTTACGACCCGCCCCAAAGGTCGACTCAGTCACCTCATTGCCACTGACGCCAGTTACTGTGATTGAGTCATCATTTGTTATGAAAGTCCTTGCCTTTGCTTCGGCTGCAAGCGTTGCAATGGGGTTGCCACCGTCTGGGCCGTGAATCCATCCTGCCCCGACATCCATCGGAACCCCATCAGTTACATCAGTCCAGACACGCCCGCCTATCCGGTTGCGCCCCTCCAAGACGGTGACAGCAAAGCCTTCTCGCGTGAGGCGGCGCGCGGCCGCAAGCCCTGCAACTCCGGCCCCGATCACGATGACACTGGTGCCCGTTGCAGTCGCTGTTTGTGCCACGGCGCTGAACATTGGAATAAATGAGCTTGCACCAGTGACGGCTCCGGCAGCAGCACCCTGTAATAATTTGCGTCGCAGTTCATCCATAAAAATGACTCAATTACATTCGAAAGCGTATAGGGGCAGTTTCACGCTTTTCTATGTACTCGGCAATAATCCGGCTGGTATTGCCCTTTTCATTCTCAGGTATTTTGCTGAGTTGGAGTTGGGCCTCTTCAAAACGCCCCAGCTCTCTGTAAAGCTCCGCCAGATCTAGTGCGTGAGCTTTTGGGTTATCTCTCTGCGATGCCAGTAGCTTGTCGCTAAGGATAGTCATGTTCTCGATCTGTATATCAAAGGGCTCAAATGGAGGAACTGTAAAACGGCTTGTTGCCGATCTTGCATATTCGGGGGTAGGTAGTCGAAGTGCTCGTTTCCACCAACTCTGAGATTCCCCCTGGTAGGCATCCCACACGAGCTTGTTTTCTTCCTCTTCAACGTCTCGGTGCACTTTGTAAATTTCACGATATTCATGATTAGCGTGGCGCCAGTAGGCGAAGCGAGCCAAGATTTCCATGTCTTCATCTTTGGCACTCCCGATGCAATCTCTTAGTAAATGTCCGGGTATCTGGCTGAGACGTGGCAAGTCTGACTTGTCCTCTTCCGATATGTCGATCATGTCTCTTAATCTGATATATGCTCCGCAGTCACATCGCCGCAGCCCCGATTCATTGTGAATCGCCCCGGAAATCCTAGACACTCGCAAGCCTCTCAAAGTACTGCTTTTCATATTCTACCGGCGAGAGCCGATTACTTACTCCATGGCGGCGTTTAGGGTTGTAAAACATTTCGATGTAGTCAAACACATCT
>JAPLQC010000057.1:35173-47871 GCA_026399895.1 Burkholderiales bacterium | reverse complement strand
GACAAGATGTGTTTGACTACATCGAAATGTTTTACAACCCTAAACGCCGCCATGGAGTAAGTAATCGGCTCTCGCCGGTAGAATATGAAAAGCAGTACTTTGAGAGGCTTGCGAGTGTCTAGGATTTCCGGGGCGATTCACTAATAGCTGATAGCGAAGTACTTTCGCCAGCCATGATTACGACTGCCAGTGATGTCGCGCACGCTATTATGACAACGGATTCGACCGCCAACATTGAGCAAGTCTTGCCACGCCTGCTGTCAAATTCGATGCGTGCGCTTGGAGAAAACCAATCACGCATTGGACGATCAGACCTAAGACTCCCCTACGACCCAACCAGTCTCAATGCTAGTCACGACCTATCGCAACTTGTTGAGGGTATTCGGTCTACGGGCTCAGCTAGGATATGTCTTTATGGCCCACCTGGCTCAGGCAAGACCGCCTTCGCACATCATCTTGCTGAGGTACTAGATCGGGCTTTATTGGTTCGACGCGCATCGGATATTCTTGGCAGCTTGGTCGGGGAGACAGAGCGCAATATTGCAACTGTATTCTCGCAGGCAGAAGAAGAGGATGCCGTATTACTGCTTGATGAAGCAGACTCATTTCTCCAAGAACGCCGCGGCGCGCAACGCCAATGGGAGGTTACTGGGGTCAATCAGATGCTCACCTGCATGGAATCATTTGACGGGGTATTCATCGCATCAACTAACCTACTAGATCAAATGGATATGGCGAGTTTGCGCCGCTTTGATGCGAAGATTCTTTTTGATTATCTCAAGCCTGAGCAAGTACTTCGCTTCTTCGCCTCGTTATGCCGGCAACTTGGACTTGCTAACGACCCAAAGGCGGAGGCTACCGTTGCTTCACTGGGTGTCCTTACGCCGGGCGACTTTGCTGCCCTCCTAAGGCAGTCACGCTTGGTACCCATCGACAGTGGCCGGGAGCTCGCACGTCGTTTATCTGAGGAGTGCGCACTGAAGCCGAATGGTCGCCGAGCAAAAATCGGCTTTAATTAACGGACGTTTCTTTTTAGAGCGTCCTTAATGGCCTAATACAGACTGTTGCGGTGTCCAGCTACACCGCAACAGGCACTGCATGCATCCTCTCTTGCTCTTGTCTCGCACTCGAAACAGCAGTTGCTATATTATTAAATAAAAACAAATCACCTGTACCACCGAACCTGAAAGATAACTCCATGACGACAGCATTCGAAATTCTTTACGATTTGGCGGTAAGGATTCAGGTTGATCCCCGCTACCAGAAACTTACAGCACACCATACAGAATCTATCGCAACGGCTGAGCAAAGGCTTCAAGCGTCAATCTTGAAGATGATTATGCCCGGAGAAGATATCCATTCGCCTTGGCAAATAACACGCATTTTCTGCAGAAATCTTGTCAATCGGGCGCAGGCCCCCATGAGCGATACCGATATGCTCGATCTGATGAATCGCGTTGAAGATAGGTACACCACCGATCAAGAGCGCATGAAATTTCTGCCAGCTTTTTCTGCGAGCGAGTTAACCACGTCACGCTCGAGGCAAATTCTTAGTGCTTTGGAGAAGTTCACTTCATCCGTACAGATTCCGTCTTTAGGTAACAAGTCTTATCTAGATTGGGTTAGCCAGCGGTGGGTTTATTGGGTAAACAAAAGGATCGATCAATTGGATTCGGAGGAGCTGCTGAAAGATTTGAATATTCTATGTAAAAACAAAAATACAAAAATAGATGGTGTCGGCTTTGCATTAGCCGCGAATTTTTTCGCAGATCTGGGACTAACTTGCTTTGGGAAACCGGATTTGCATGTGACCCCAATCATTAACCTGCTCCAACTCCGTTGGGGTGAACAAGAGGCTTTCGAGGGTTTGCTGAAAATATCGCAACAAGAAGCCGAAAAAATTCGCCGGAACCAGCGTTTTACATGGCTACAGGCGAGCGGTGGACTAATGCCACGTCATCTCGACCGAATTATTTATTTGGTTGGATCCGATAACCTGAATCTCAATGGATTGAAAAACAAGCGGCACGCTCCTACACGTCGCAGTCTTATACGACAAGCGTTCATCGATGGAGGAATCATAAAAAGTGATTACCAGTGAGACGTTACTCGCCAAATTTTTCGATATCCTAATCTTTGAGGGCTGAGCACGTGCGAACAAGAAACCTTTTTGACCCAAAATCGAACCAACCGTTTACTTTAAGCCGCAGCCGCTTTGATCGTTTTTTGAATTGTCCGCGATGCTTTTATATCGACCGACGGTTAGGTGTGGAGCCACCAAGCGGCCCACCTTTTACTATCAATTCTGCGGTCGATCATTTACTTAAAAAGGAATTTGATCAATTTCGCCTACTTGGCGAGCCTCACCCTTATATGCAGGAGGCAGGTATAGATGCAATTCCCTTTGCGGATCCTCGGCTAGATCAATGGCGCGAGAACTTCAAAGGCGTAAGGATCTTGCACGAAGACACCGGTTTTGAATTGACGGGAGCAGTCGACGATATTTGGATCGATCGAAAGACAAGCGAATTGATCATTGTTGACTACAAAGCTACCGCTAAGGACGGAGAAGTCACGCTGGACGCTGACTGGCAGATTGGGTACAAGCGACAAATGGAGTTTTATCAATGGCTGATGCGTAAAAAAGGATTCCAAGTCTCGAATACTGGGTATTTCGTGTACTGCAATGGTGATCGCTCCAGTGAGAATTTTGGTGAGGTTATAAAGTTCAAGGTCAAATTAATCCCTTATGTTGGCGACGATTCTTGGATAGAGCCGGAACTACTCCGAGCGCGGAGATGCTTGGAGCAGACTGTGCCGCCTGAACCAGTTGATGATTGCAAACAATGTTCCTACCTGCACGATATGAAGTCACTAGATATTTGACCTAGCCAGTGAAAAGTAGATCCGATAATGAGATACATATCGAACCATCAAACCTGCATCAGGTTCAAGCAGTGATCTGGTATCTCTCAGCATGAGCGATGGGGCGTACCGAGCGATCATTTCTTTCCATCTTCACCAATCCGTAGCGAGACATAGTTTTTAGTGTGCGTGAAAGATTGCCCTGCTTGCGCCCGGTGATATCGGCTAATTCACTAATCGATGCAGGTCGGGCGGTCCGGATCACGTCCAACAGCGCGCGATTCTCATCGCTTAACACTTGAGACAAAGATCGCATTGACGTAAACCAGATCTTTGGGTCTGATGGCTTGGGCTTGATCTCACCTCTGGCGATTGCCAAAACTCGTTCGCGGATTTTTTCTTGAGGAGCGATGCCTATTTTTAAGACTTTCATTTTGACCTCACTTCTTTCAAAACCGAATCGACTTCGGTAAAAAAATCGACCATCAACTGATGCGCATCTTTGAATTCATAAGGTATGCCCTTATCGGCAGCATGCCTGTGCTTGTGATCGAACGGCAGTCGTTGACCGGAATACTTCTTTCCCTTCACTTTGACGGCATGCGCGTTGTCATACCCTAATATTCTTTTTCCACTAGGTGCGTGGAGCGTTAGGGTGTATCTGATTCCGTGCGGAATATCCCTACTCGCCTCAACCTCCCAAGCCTCTATCTTGATCCAATAGCCATCCTCCTGATCAAGGATCTGATCGTGAAGGTCAAGCAGGGTGCGAATTTGGTGGTCTTCCACGCGTCGATAATATCACCTGCTGATATTTATGTCAGCAGGGGTAACCGTGCTATCTAGGCGGGAGTCGAACGAATTCAGAGGTGGATCGCTGCACTCCCCATTGATGCTGGGAAATACGCAAAAAAATAGCGCCTTTCAAAGGCGCTGGTGGCGGAAGCGGTGAGATTCGAACTCACGGAGGGCGTAAACCCTCGCCGGTTTTCAAGACCGGTGCCTTAAACCACTCGGCCACGCTTCCCCGGAAACAACGACGCGGATTATACCGAAGCCCGTTGGTCCTTACCGCAATTTTCAATCAGGCAGGAACATCTGCTGCAGATCATTCAAGAACCGCTGCCCCAACTCGGTGGGTTGGATACGCTGATGGTCCGCTTGAATCAGGCCCTTCGCCTCGGCGCGCTGCAAGGCAGGCTCGATGCTCTGGGTAGACTGGCCCGTGCGCTCAATGAAGAGGCGGCTTGGTACACCCTCGGTCAGTCGCACGGCATTCAGCATGAACTCAAAGCCCAAGGATTCGCGCTCGATCTCGTGCTCGTCCTGAATCACCGTGCCGGCACTCGCGTGCTGCAGATAACTTGCCGGCTGTTTGAAGCGGGCTTGTCGAATGATCCGGTGCGGGAACGACAGCTTGGAATGCGCGCCAGCGCCTATGCCCAAATAATCACCAAATTCCCAGTAATTCAGGTTATGCCGCGCCCGGCGACCGGGCTTTGCGAAGGCCGATACCTCGTAATGCTCAAACCCTGCTGCAGTCATGCGCTGCTGAATCTGCTGCTGCATGGTCGCGCTGGTGTCGTCGTCGGGCAGCGCTGGCGGGTATTTTGCAAATACCGTATTCGGCTCCATCGTCAGATGGTAAAGCGACAGATGCGAGGGCTTAAAATCCAGTGCTGTCTCTAAATCCTGCAACGCTTGCTCAACAGATTGCGATGGCAGTGCGTACATAAGATCAAGATTCACATTGTCTGTACAGGTCAGTGCGGCATCGACTGCACGACGCGCCTCGTCAGCATCATGTATCCGCCCCAGGGCTTTTAGGTGTTCGCTATTGAAGCTTTGTATGCCTAACGAGAATCGGTTTACACCGCTAGCCACATAGTTTTTGAAGCGTGTGACTTCGACGGTACCGGGGTTGGCTTCCATCGTGATCTCTGCTGCCGCATCCAATGGCAGCAAGGTACGGATATCTGATAGCAGCCTATCCAGCCCCTGCTCGCTCAACAAGCTCGGCGTGCCACCACCGATAAAAATGCTGATGATTTTTCTGCCCCAGATCATTGGCAATGACTGCTCGAGATCGGCGCGCAGTGCATCAAGATACTCACGCTCGGGTATCTCACCATTTGCCTCATGCGAATTGAAATCGCAGTAAGGGCATTTGCGTACGCACCACGGGTAATGCACATACAGGGATAGCGGTGGCAGCGCCGCGAGATTCAAAATCCCGGGCTTGAGATAGGTCTCGACTACACGGCGCGGCACGCTCTGCAATGCCTCGGTATGAATCGGGATCATGAGAGCTTGTTAATCAGGGCGCGTAGCGCTTGGCCACGATGCGAGAGATTGTTTTTTTCTTCTGAAGATAACTCTGCAGCAGTTTTACCAAGGCTGGGTAAAAAGAAATACGGGTCATAGCCAAAACCACCCTGCCCGCGCGGCTGCTCGATCAATTGCCCATGCCATACACCATCCGCAATAATGGGCTGTGGGTCATCGGCATGACGCACCATCACCAGCACACAGTAGTAGTAGGCTGATTTATCTGCATGGGCCGCTATGTCACTAACTAGCTTGGCGTTGTTGGCCGCATCTGAACGTGGCTCGCCTGCATAGCGTGCAGATTGCACACCGGGCGCGCCACCCAATGCGGGTACGCATATACCGGAATCATCCGCAAGTGCGGGAAGACCTGATAACTGTGACGCATGGCGCGCCTTGGCAAGCGCGTTCTCGACGAAAGTGCCGAAGGGCTCTTCTGCCTCAGGAATATCGAGCTCGCGCTGCGACTTGATCGCAAAGCCGAGCGGTGCCAGTAGCTGTGCAAACTCTGCCAGCTTGCCGGCATTATTCGAGGCCAGTACCAAGGATTGCGTCATGCCAGACCGAGTGCTGTTTTCTGCCGCGCGATCAGCGTTTGTATGCCGGACTCGGCCAAATCCATTAACTGATTCATGGTGGCACGATCAAAGGCATCACCTTCCGCAGTGCCTTGCAGTTCAATGTAGTGCCCGGCGTCGTTCATGACGACGTTCATGTCGGTATCGCAACCGGAGTCTTCGATGTAGTCAAGATCAAGCACGGGTACGCCTTGATAAACACCCACCGATATCGCCGCAACAAAATGCTTGAGCGGAATCGCCTGAATCGCACCTCGCTGCAGCAAGGTATTGAACGCGTCGTAAGCGGCGACCATGGCCCCGGTTATTGCCGCAGTGCGCGTACCGCCATCGGCTTGAAGCACATCGCAATCGAGCTGCAGGGTACGCTCGCCAAATGCTTCAAGGTCGAACGCAGCGCGTAGCGAGCGACCGATCAGGCGTTGGATTTCTTGTGTGCGGCCGGATTGTTTACCTTTGGCTGCCTCGCGATCCATACGCGTGTGCGTCGAGCGCGGCAGCATGCCATATTCAGCGGTCAGCCATCCTTTACCCTGCCCTCGCAAAAAGGGCGGAACTTTGTCATCGATACTGGCCGTGCATAGCACACGTGTATCGCCAAACTCGATGAGCACCGAGCCCTCGGCGTGGCGGGTGTAGTGACGGGTGAGCGATACAGTGCGCAATGCATGCGCAGCGCGCCCGCTTGGGCGGGTCAAAGTAGTGTCAGACACAAATGCCTCGGGAGATGTTTGTTTAAAACCCAGATGGATGGATATTCGTGATCACGCGATCATGCGGTAGCGCATCGGTCATCAGGGGGCTTTCGCCGGGGTCGTGAAGGTCATCTAGCCAGGTCACAGCCAGCGCAGTGACATTATCGCCGGTTTTGCCACCGACCTGCGCCGCCTGCCGCACTAGCTCGGGTACTGATTGCTCGAGCGGCGCCACCGACAAGCGATACGCCAGCTCATGCTCGCGCACACACGACCACAAACCATCAGAACACAGCAGCAGCTGATCACCGGACTGCAGCCGCACCGGTGCTGCTTTGTCGATCTGTGGCAGCGTCGGGGCGCCCACGCAGTTATAGAGCTTGTTACGCTCGGGATGGTTGGCGCGCTCATGGGGCGACACGCGTCCAAGGGCGATCAGCCGTTCGATATGGGAGTGATCCAGCGTGCGCGAGAGGATGCGTCCGCCTCGAAGCCAGTAAAGCCGTGAATCACCACAATGCGCCCACCATGCCTGCCCATGCTGAATCAGGCAGGCCACGATGGTGGTGCGCGGCGTATCCGGCAAACGATGCGTGGCGCGATAGCCCAGCAGCGACTGGTGTGCGGCGTAGATCAACTCATCCAGCATGGCCGGTGGATCGTTGATATCTGGCGTTGCGCGCTCACGAAATAGCGCACCCATGGTTTGAAGCGTAAGTGCAGCGGCGATCTCACCGTTCTGATGCCCGCCCATGCCGTCTGCCAATAGCAGCAGCAAGGCTTCACGCGTGAAGCAGTAGCCCATTCGGTCTTGGTTACTGGCACGCCCACCGACGTGGCTGTCTTGATAGATAGCGAAGCGCATGTTTAGCGAACCACACGGCGAAAGCGTGACAGCAAACTGGACGGGCTGCTTGCGTCTGCGGGTGGCTCGGTTTTTTGTTCTGCGGGCCGCATCATTTTCTGCAGTGTGTAAACGCTTTGCGGTCGCTTCAATGGGTCAAGCGCAAGACTCCAGCGCACCAGGGCAATTAGCTCTTTCGAGTACAAGCGCTCGAGTTCTCGGAAATAGGTCTCCATATGGTCGTCGCGCTTGCGTTCTATCGATGATTGCGGTGGCACGCCCAGCATGCAACAGAAAATCGAGGCGCCGATGCCGTAGATGTCGGTCCAGGGGCCTAACTCGCGCTTGGCGTGCAGCTCGGGGGCCGCAAATCCCGGGGTATACATGGGGTGCAAGGTGGATAAATCGGCGTGCAAGGTTTGTCGTGCAGCGCCGAAATCAAGCAATATGGGTGTGCCATCGCGGCGCAAGTAAATGTTGGCGGGTTTCAGATCAAGATGCAGTAGTTTGTGGGTATGGACCTCACGCAGCGCATCCATCACTTGCGCAAAGGCGATGCGAATCGATCGCTCGGACACCAATGGCTTGACACCCTTTTGCTTGCGCCGCTCGATATGCTCTTGCAAGGAGCGGCCTTGCTCGTAGCCCATCACCATGTATACGGTGTCATGCGCCCGGAAAAAATTCAGCACTCGAACCACGTTCGGATGCGTAATCGCTGCCAGCGCGCGGCCCTCGTCGAAGAAGAATTTCATGCCAAGCCGAAACAGTTCGGTGTGCTCGGGTGCGACAACGGGTGCAAGCTGACCCTGGCCACGTTTTGCCAATGCGGCGGGCAGATACTCTTTCACGGCCACGTCCTGACCATGTTCGTTGATGGCGTGATACACAATGCTGAAGCCACCGACAGCAATCTTCTTTACAATCCTGTATCCGCCGAGTTCCAATCCCTCGGGCAGAGCTGCGTTTTGCTGAGCGGCCATGCGATGCTTGTGTTGTGCGCTATTCCCCGGGGCGCGATTGTGTGGATGAATTTCCTTTTTGTAAAGACAGGGGTTGGAATTGACAATCAGCAGTATGACCGGTTATGCGGTCAGCAACCGCGAAAGCGACGCTGGCAGCATCACGCTTGAAATCAGGAGCGTGAACTCACGCTTTCTGGACCTTCAGTTCCGCATTAACGACGACCTTCGCTCACTCGAGCCGATGTTGCGCGAAGCCATCACGGCGCGCGTATCGCGCGGCAAGGTGGAGTGTCGGCTTTCTTTCGGACGCAAAGAACGCACCGCTAGTCTGGCGGCCAATGACGAGTTGCTGGCGGCGCTGAATGCGGCTCAGCACTCTGTGCTGACGCGCTTTCCGGAAGCCCGCCCCTTGTCGGTGAATGAGTTGTTGCGATGGCCGGGCGTGTTACACGAAGCCGAGCTGGCACAAGACACCCTGCAAGCCGACGTGCAGGCGACGCTGAAGCTTGCGTTGGATGCGTTTATCGAATCACGTCAACGTGAAGGTGCTGCACTAAAGACGATGCTGCTGTCGCGTGTTGACGATATCGAGGCGATTGTTGTGAACATCACGCCGCTAGTTCCGGCGGCAGTCGAGCAGTTTCGGCAAAAAGCAATCGATCGATTGCGCGAGGCCATGGGTCTGGCGGTAGGTGATGCCAAGACGGCTGTATCTAGCGAGGATATGCATGAGCGCATCCGGCAAGAGGTTACGCTTTACGGTATTCGGGTGGATGTCGCAGAAGAATTAACGCGTCTGTCGGGCCATTTGAAGGAGACCCGCGAGATTCTCAAGAAAGGCGGTCAGGTCGGCAAGCGGCTGGACTTCATGATGCAAGAACTCAATCGCGAAGCAAACACACTGGGCTCGAAAGCAGCTGTAAAAGAGTTATCAGATGCCTCGATGCAGATGAAGCTACTGATCGAGCAAATGCGCGAGCAGGTTCAGAACCTGGAGTAAGGCATGAGCTCGACTAAACCTAGCGCGGGAAGTGTATTCATCGTGGCCGCGCCTTCCGGTGCTGGTAAATCTTCACTGGTGAATGCGCTGCTGGCGCAAGAACCCGGGATTGTGTTGTCGGTTTCGTTTACCACTCGCGCACCGCGTCCCGGCGAGCAAGATGGCCGCGAGTATTTTTTTGTGAGCGAGGCCGAGTTCCGCGAACGTGAGGCGAAAGCCGAGTTTCTAGAGTCGGCGCAGGTGCATGGCAATTTCTACGGCACATCGAAGCGACTGATCGAAGAACACACGTACGCGGGTCGCGATGTGCTGCTTGAAATTGACTGGCAAGGGGCAGAACAAGTGCGCCGGCAGTTTCCGGATGCGGTAGGTATTTTCATCTTGCCACCATCAATTGCGGCGCTCGAGCAGCGGCTAAAACACCGTGCCCAAGACAGCGATGAGGTCATCGCGCGCCGCGTGCAAAATGCCGCCGGGGAGATCGCCCATGCGGTTGAATTCGACTATGTTATTATCAATGAAAATTTTGATACCGCGTTGTCACAGCTGGTCGGTATCGCCCGCGCAAGTCGCTGCCGTTTCGGGCAGCAGGCAGCAAGGTCCGGCGATCTCTTTGCCGGATTCGGCATCCAAACCTAAAGAACTGTTTTACCACCGGAGAACCCATGGCACGTATCACCGTTGAAGACTGCCTGAAAAGAATTCCTAACCGGTTTCAGCTCTGTCTCGCTGCTACTTATCGTGCCCGCATGCTGGCCCAAGGCCACACGCCGAAGGTCGATAGCGACGATAAGGCCACGGTCACCGCGCTGCGCGAAATCGCGGCAGGTCACGTTGGCCTCGAGATGCTGAAGAAAGTCCCCACCTAACACGGCGAACCCGATTCGGGCCGGAACAGTAATGCCTCCGACCGCCATTGACCCGAGCGCTACGCCTTCCCGCAAGGCCCCTACCGCCGCGCCCGCTGATGTAACACCCACGACAGACGCCAACGCACCCCTGGTGGTGCGTGTTGCCTCCGTAACGCAGCTCAACAACCGCTTGGCCGAGTATTTGACGCCAGCCGAGTTGAAATCCATTAAGGACGCCTACCGCTTCGCCGACGAGATGCATCTCGGTCAGGTTCGACGCTCTGGCGACCCATACATCTCGCATCCGATTGCAGTGGCTGAAATCTGCGCCGAGTGGAAACTCGACGCGCAAGCCATCATGGCCGCGCTGCTGCATGACGTCATGGAAGATCAGGACGTTCTTAAAGATGAACTGATCGAGCGCTTTGGCGCGCCTGTCGCCTCGCTGGTCGACGGACTCTCCAAACTCGACAAACTGGAATTCCAGAGCCAGGCCGAGCATCAGGCTGAAAACTTCCGCAAGATGCTGCTGGCGATGGCACGCGATGTCCGCGTGATCTTGGTCAAGCTGGCTGATCGTCTGCATAACATGCGCACACTCAGCGCAATGAGCGCAGACAAGCGCCGCCGTATTGCGCGCGAGACTATGGAAGTCTATGTACCGATCGCGCACCGACTCGGTCTGAATAATCTTTACCGCGAACTGCAGGATTTATCGTTCGCCTATCTGTACCCACTGCGGCAGCGAACTATCGCCAAGGCGATACGCTCGGCACGCGGCAACCGGCGCGAGTTGGTCGGTAAGATTCTCGAATCAGTTAAATCTCAGCTGGCAAAAGCGGGCATTGAGGCCTCTATCGCAGGTCGCGAGAAAACCCTCTACGGCATTTACCGCAAGATGCGCAACAAGCACCTGAGTTTTTCTGAGGTGCTGGATGTGTATGGCTTTCGGGTGGTGGTAGATAGTTTCGAGCAGTGCTATGTCGCACTCGGTGTGTTGCATGCGCTGTTCAAACCGATGCCGGGCAAGTTCAAGGACTATATCGCCATCCCCAAGATGAATGGCTACCAGTCGCTACACACGACGCTGATTGGCCCGTATGGCACGCCGGTTGAGTTCCAGATTCGTACTGCTGAAATGAATCATGTAGCCGAGTCAGGCGTTGCGGCGCATTGGCTGTACAAAAACCAGGATGCCACCCTCACCGATCTGCAACAACGCACCCATGCTTGGCTGCAGTCACTGCTGGATATTCAGCATCAGACGGGTGATGCTTCGGAATTTCTTGAACACGTCAAAGTCGACCTGTTCCCCGATTCGGTCTATGTGTTCACACCAAAATCGACCATCATCGCCCTGCCACGCGGCGCCACGGCGCTTGATTTTGCATACACGATTCACACGGATATCGGCGACCACGCAGTCTCGGCCAAGATCAATCACGAGCCAGCACCGCTGAAAACCGAACTCCGTAACGGTGACATTGTCGCGATTGATGTATCCGATGATGCGCAGCCAACCCCTAACTGGTTGTCATTTGTGCGCACCGGTCGTGCACGCTCTGCGATTCGCCATCACCTGCGCTCGATGAATCGCGAGCAGGCGATTGAAGTGGGTGAGTTGCTGTTGGAGCAGGCACTGATCTCACTCGAGCTACCCAGCAGCGTACCTTCCACTGTCTGTGACAAGCTGGTGGGCGACACCGGTGCTAAATCCATGGGGGATATCAAGGCAGATATTGGTACCGGCCGCCGTCTCGCGACGCTAGTGGCACGGCATATTCAAAGCCTGATGGAAACACCTGTGACTGGCTCAGCCACGCTGACTGGCCCTGCGCCTGAACAGAAAATCAAGCCAGTCACTATCAGCGGCAAAGAGCCCTCTTCCTCAGTACAGTTTGCCCAGTGCTGCTCACCGATACCGGGCGACATACTGGCGGGTAATTTGCGCCGAGATCAGATGTTGGTAGTGCATACCAGCGATTGTGAACTGGCACGTCGCTCACGCGCGAAGGACCCTGGCCGATGGATTGATGTGTCTTGGGCTGAGGATTATCCAAGTCGTTCCAACTGTCGCATCAGCGTGTTGGTGGCCGATGAAAAAGGTTTGCTGGCCCGATTGGCTGCGCAGATCAATGAATCTGACTCGAACATTGTGCACGTCGGCATGGATGAAGGCAGACGCGAGGGGCCACTGACCGAGCTACGCTTTACCGTTCAGGTAGAAGACCGGATTCATCTGGCGCGTTTGATGCGCAACGTGCGACAGGTACGCGGGGTCGCCCGAATTCTGCGCGACAAGGGATAAGGGCTTCCTGACGCGCTGGGCGTTAAGCGCTTCCTAACGCGCTGGGCTCTGAAATTTTTTGCGCAGAGCGCGCAAACCCATCCAGACCATGACCGCCAGTACCGGGACGGCTATGCCAGTCGCCAGATCGGTATTGACCGGTAAGCCCCCGGCTTTAGCGCCTTTCAAGAGGTAGCCGAGCAAGCCCACCAAGTAGTAAGAAATCGCAGCGACTGACAAGCCCTCTACCGCTTGCTGCAAGCGCAGTTGCTGCGCAGCGCGCGT
>JAPLQC010000057.1:3529-35120 GCA_026399895.1 Burkholderiales bacterium | reverse complement strand
GTTCATCGACTCAAGAATCTGACTGTTTTGCCGCTCTTGCCGAATGCCGACGCGAGTGCGTAGCAGCGAGTTAGTGTTGGCAATACGCTCTGCCAAGACCTCCTGCCGACGTGAGGTAGCGGTGCAGGTATTCATGGCGGGTGTCAGCCGGCGCTGCATGAATTCTTCGATAGTCGGCACCCCCTCGACACGGCGCTCGCGTAGCTCATGGATACGCGCCATCACCAAGCCGAAGTAGGCCTGCGAAGCTGAAAAGCGATAACTATCATCCACCGACAACTGCTCCAGCCGCGATGCCAACAGAGTGATCTGTTGCAGCAGGTCTTGCTCGTCCTGCATGCCCTCTTCCTCGCTACGGCCGGGCTTCTGGCTGGCAACCATCTCTCGGGTCACTGAGGCCAGCTCGGCCGCAATATCGTTCAGCACAGGCGCTGCCTGTTGCGCCACCGGCAGACCGAGCAAGGCCATCACGCGGTAGGTCTCGATCTCCAACAACCTTTGCACCAATCGCCCTGCTTGCATGCCCTTGAGACCATCATCAAGCACTACAAAGCGCGCAAAGCCATCGGCATGTATCCGAAAATCAGTCCAGACCTGCGCGGCTTGTGAAGAACCGCTGCCGACAATCGCATTCGTATCAAACAGCTGACGCATCTGCGGCGCGAGATCTTCCGCTGATGCAGTCGCGTGATCAAGCACGATGTGGGTCGCGACAATCAAACGGCCGGTAAGTGACAACAGCCAGTCTTCGGGCAGCTCACTCGATGGCATACGCGCGAATGGGTCTGCACTGGCCAAGGGTGATCCGATTGCAGCTACCACGGTGAAGCTGGCGAATTCGGTATGGCATTCCCACTTCAAGCGGAAGCGCCCAAAATCATGGAAAAAATACTTGGCATTACCAGCGGGTGCCGGCACCCCGAACCGAGCGCAGAAATCTGCCAGCAGCGCTGATTGCATGCCGAGCCTATCGCCGGCAGCGAGTGGCTCATTGCGGCCATGAACCGCGAGATGGGTGATCGCCTCGGGCGCTTCGAGCCGTATCGGCGGCCGCGAGTGAATCTCAGCCGCCAGCGGCACACGTTGCGGATGGTTCAGCGTGGAAAAGACGATAGCCATGCGGGAATTGTACGTTAGCCGGGTGATGGGTAGGTCACACGGAGGATCTCAAGCTCGTCATCGCCGGCCGGGGTGCGCAGGGTGATGACATCACCCTCTTTTGCTTTGGTGAGGGCACGCGCTACGGGTGACACCCAGCTGATCTTGCCATTTAGCGGATCAAGCTCGTCGATGCCGACAATGCTGATCGTTTGCTCTTCACCAGCGGCATTGACGTAGGTGACGGTGGCACCAAAGAATACCTGGTCACTACCATGGTGCACACTGGGGTCGACGACTTCGGCCAGATCAAGTCGCTTGGTGAGAAATCGAATACGTCGATCGATCTCGCGTAAGCGGCGTTTGCCATAAATGTAGTCGCCGTTCTCCGATCGATCACCATTCGATGCCGCCCAGTGCACCACACGCACGACCTCGGGACGCTCGACATCGATCAGCTGCAACAACTCTTCACGAATACGCTGATAGCCTTGCGGCGTAATGTAATTCTTCGCACCGGGTGGTATCGGTGGTAGTCCGCCGATGTCATCATCTTCATCGGCATCGGACTCTTTGACGAAGGCCTTATTCACTCACGTACCTCACTCACTCACCTTAACGGGTTTGGCAGCACTACCTGTGGTTAGGGTGAATTGTGCGGAACGATCGCGTGCCAAGGTCTGCGTCAGCCATGGCAAGCATTCGCGCAGCGTTGCCTCTAAGGTCCAGGGCGGGTTAAGAATAAACATACCGCTAGCATTCAAACCTCGGCCGTCTGCATCTGCGGCAGCGCCCACAGACAGCGTCACCTGCAACCAGTCGGACTGTGCGCCGCGCTTTAAGCGCTCGGGCAATTGCTGCGAGTCCATACGCGACAGCACCGGATACCACACCGCATAGGTCCCCGAGGCGAAGCGCTTCTGTGCGTCTTCCAATGCCACCTTGACCTTGCGGTAGTCATCTTTGTTTTCATAGGGCGGATCGATCAACACCAAAGCACGCCGTGACGGTGGCGGCAGCAAGGCCTTGAGCGCCGCAAAGCCATCGGTGCGCTCGGCCGCGATACGTTTACCGCGATGCTTTATGCCATTCGCAGCCGCATGTGCTTCCAGCTTACGTACGTTCTCAAGCAATAGCTTGGCGTCTGTGCTGTGCAGCTCAAACAGGCGCAACCTGTCTTCACTGCGCATGCAATGCTCGGCAATAAACGGCGAGCCGGGATAGTGCCGTAGTTTGCCCGCAGGATTCATCGCACGTACCAAAGCCACATACTCAGCGATGGCGGGCGGCAAATCCTTACGGTCCCACAGTTTGGCGATACCGTCGCTTGCCTCCCCGCTCTTGTTCGCATAGTCGCTATCAAGCTGATACAAGCCAGCACCGGCGTGGGTATCAATCACCATGTAGGGCGTGGGCTTCTGATTCAGATACGCCAGTAGCTGTATCAGTACCGTGTGCTTGAGCACGTCGGCGTGATTACCAGCGTGAAAACCATGACGGTAACTAAACATGAATGGGTGTCTTCGGTTGGCGTGGCGGCAACTCGCGATCAGCTTGGACTAAACCTAGGACTAAACGCAAGTAGCAATGAAACTCGAGAAGCGCGGCGTGTGCCCGCTTGTTGAGACGTGTCGGTACGGGCAGATTTTAGCGGATCAGGCAACGACACTCTCGTTTTCTACCCACGAAAAAAAAGACCAGTCTGTGCGACTGGTCTTCCCTCACGGGACAGCCTCCTTGTGAGAAGCGCCCGTGGTGCTGATCTGCGGTGGGTACTTAAGCGACTTTGCGCTCGAAGAACTGCTCATCCTCTGTCGAGCCATGCAGCGCAGTCGTCGAGGACTTACCCTGCTGAATCGTCTGAGTCACGGCATCGAAGTAACCGGTACCGACTTCACGCTGGTGCTTGACTGCGGTGAAGCCACGGTCGGCTGCTGCAAACTCAGCCTCTTGTAGCTCGACGAACGCGGACATCTGATTGCGTGCGTAGCCATGCGCCAGGTTGAACATCGAGTAGTTCAGTGCGTGGAAACCAGCCAGTGTGATGAACTGGAACTTGTAACCCATAGCGCCCAGCTCTTTCTGGAACTTGGCGATGGTGGCATCGTCCAGATTCTTCTTCCAGTTGAACGATGGCGAGCAGTTGTAGGACAGCAGCTTGCCTGGGAACTTGGCATGAATCGCTTCAGCGAATTTCTTGGCGAACGCCAGATCAGGTTTACCAGTCTCGCACCACACCAGATCCGCGTACGGCGCGTAGGCCAAGCCACGCGAGATGGCTTGATCAATACCTGGCTTAGTCTTATAGAAGCCTTCAACGGTGCGCTCGCCAGTGCAGAAAGACTTGTCGTTATCGTCAACATCCGAAGTCAACAGATCAGCGGCTTCTGCATCGGTACGCGCGACCAGAATGGTTGGTGTGCCCATCACGTCAGCTGCCAAACGCGCAGCATTCAGCTTCTCAACCGCTTCACGCGTTGGTACCAGTACCTTGCCACCCATGTGGCCGCACTTCTTCACTGAGGCAAGCTGATCTTCGAAGTGAACGCCCGAAGCGCCTGCTTCGATCATGGCCTTCATCAGTTCAAATGCATTCAACACACCACCAAAGCCTGCTTCGGCATCGGCTACGATTGGCGCGAAGAAATCGATGTCATCCTTGCCTTCGGACCATTGAATTTGGTCGGCGCGGGTCAGCGTGTTGTTGATGCGCTTGACCACCATTGGCACCGAGTTGGCTGGGTACAGCGACTGATCAGGGTACATCTCGCCCGCCAGGTTGGCGTCACCCGCCACCTGCCAGCCCGACAGATAAATCGCTTTCAGGCCTGCTTTCACTTGCTGCATAGCCTGGTTACCGGTCAGTGCGCCGAGCGCATTGACGAACGGCTCAGTGTGCATGAGGTTCCAAAGCTTCTCGGAGCCGCGTTTGGCGAGCGTATGCTCAACCATCACTGAACCACGCAGACGAACTACGTCTTCTGCAGTGTAGTTGCGCTTGATGCCCTTCCAGCGTGAGTTTTCTGACCAGTCTTTGGCCAGCGCTTGAGCCTGTTGTTCACGAGTTGCCATGATGTTCCCTCCGAGAGTTAGCGTCAGTAAGAAGAAAAAACAATTTTGCCGTTGGAGAGATAGTAGGCCGATTTTTGCGAGGCAACAAGGTCTTATATAAGACAGAGGATTAAATTTTATTTGTTTTAATTCAATGGTTTACGATATTGATTTCGCGATACGGAATACAGTTTCTTACCGCGAAAGAATTCTCTGCTGCCGCGCACCGTTAATTTTTCGCATTATGAAAAATTGATGCCGCAATTCGGAAGGAAATGTCATGCTGACTAGCTACACCGTCGGGAGGGGTGTAGCAGCGCAGAAAGCGCACGGTGAATGGCGAATAACGACGGCCGATTTGGGGCAACAAGCCCGGCGAGGCGTGTCGTCAGGAAAGCGGCTGCTGAGAGATAAGAATGCCATCAGCGTCGGCGTAAACCCAATCCCCGGGGCGCACCGATACTCCTGCAATATCAACCACCAGATCCCTCTCGCCGAGCCCTTTGCGAACGCTACGACGCGGATGAGTTGCTAAGGCACGAATACCGATATCGCACTGGTTTAGCTCCTCGCTATCGCGCACGCAGCCGTTGACGATGATGCCGGCCCAGCCATTGTTCTGGGCCAGGACGCCAAGGTTGCCGCCGACCAAGGCACAACGCAGACTACCGCCACCATCGACGACGAGCACGCTGCCCTCACCCGGTGTCTCAAGTGCTGCGCGCACCAAGACGTTATCTTCGAATACTTTCAGCGTACGTGCAGGACCAGAAAAGCGCGAATGCTTGCCGAATGTGCTGAACACCGGCGGCAAAATCGCTAGCGAGCCATCGACGAGCTTCTCTTCGTTGGCATCGCACAAGTCGCAGGTGGCAAAGTCCATAGTCAATCAAGCCGCTTTTCTGAATCCCAGCTCGGAGCCGGCAACGTCTATCTCAACCGTGTCTTTCGGACCGAAGCGGCCCTCAAGTATCGCTTTGGACAGCGGATTCTCTACTTCCTGCTGTATCGCTCGCTTCAGCGGGCGCGCACCGTAGACCGGATCAAATCCCGCCTCGGCCAACTTATGCAGCGCCGCTTCGCTAATCTTCAGGCCAATCTCCATTTTGGCCAAACGCTGCTGCAGGGTATTCAACTGAATTCTGGCAATGGCGCCGATCTGCTTGTCATCGAGCGCATGGAATACCACCAACTCATCTATACGGTTTACGAACTCTGGTCGGAAGTGTCCGCGCACCTCGGCCATAACGGCTAGCTTGACCAACTGCGGGTCGCTATCTTCCATCGATTGGATTTTGTGCGAGCCGAGGTTGGACGTCATGACGATCACGGTATTTTTGAAATCAACCGTGCGGCCCTGACCGTCGGTCATGCGACCATCATCCAACACCTGCAACAACACGTTGAATACATCGGGATGGGCTTTCTCGATTTCATCGAGCAGGATTACGCTATACGGCTTGCGACGCACTGCTTCGGTTAGATAACCACCCTCTTCGTAGCCTACATAGCCCGGTGGCGCGCCGATCAAACGGGCAACCGAGTGCTTCTCCATGAATTCACTCATATCGATACGTACCAGTGCTTCTTCGGTATCGAACAAGAAAGCGGCCAGCGCTTTAGTTAGCTCGGTTTTACCAACGCCGGTCGGGCCAAGGAACATGAAAGAGCCATACGGGCGATTCGGATCCGACAAACCGGCACGCGAGCGACGAATAGCATCTGATACGGCGGTAATAGCCTCATGCTGACCGACCACCCGCTTGTGTAGGTCGTCTTCCATGTGCAGTAGTTTGTCGCGCTCGCCTTGCATCATTTTCGAGACCGGTATACCAGTCGCGCGCGATACCACCTCGGCGATTTCCTCGGCACCTACTTGCGTGCGTAGCAGCTTGGGCTTGCCAGTATCTTGCTGACCCTTATCCGCATGTTTCAGCTTGGCCTCAAGCTCAGGCATGCGGCCGTACTGAAGCTCGGACATTTTCTGCCAGTCGCCTTTGCGGCGCGCATCTTCCATTTGCAGTCGAATACGCTCGATCTCTTCTTTGATCTGCTGGCTTCCCTGCACACCTGCTTTCTCGGCCTTCCAGATTTCCTCGAGGTCTGCGTACTCGCGCTCCAGTTTGCTGATTTCTTCTTCGATCAGACCGAAGCGCTTTTGGGAGGCTTCATCTTTTTCTTTTTTGACTGCTTCGCGCTCGATCTTCAACTGAATCAGTCGACGGTCGAGTTTGTCCATCACCTCGGGCTTGGAGTCGATCTCGATCTTGATCTTGGACGCTGCTTCGTCGATCAAATCAATCGCCTTATCGGGCAGGAAGCGATCGGTAATGTAGCGATGCGATAGCTCGGCAGCCGCAACAATCGCGGGGTCGGTGATGTCAACGCCATGGTGAACTTCGTACTTTTCTTGCAGGCCACGCAGGATGGCAATCGTTGCCTCGACGCTCGGCTCATCGACCAGAATTTTCTGGAAGCGGCGCTCAAGCGCAGCATCTTTCTCAATATACTTGCGGTACTCGTCGAGGGTAGTAGCGCCGACGCAATGCAACTCACCGCGCGCCAGTGCTGGCTTGAGCATGTTGCCGGCATCCATTGCGCCCTCGGCCTTACCGGCGCCGACCATGGTGTGAATCTCGTCGATGAAAAGAATGGTCTGCCCTTCATCCTGCGCCAGTTCTTTCAATACGGTTTTTAGACGCTCTTCGAACTCCCCGCGGTATTTTGCACCGGCGAGCAAGGACGCCATATCGAGCGACAGCACGCGTTTCTTCTTCAGGCTGTCGGGTACCTCGCCATTCACGATACGCTGCGCATTGCCAACGCCCGGCTCACCAATCAGCACCGGGTTGTTCTTGCTGCGACGTTGCAGTACCTGGATGGCGCGTCGGATTTCATCATCGCGACCGATCACGGGGTCGAGCTTGCCTTGGCGGGCGCGCTCGGTCAGATCCATGGTGTATTTCTTCAGCGCCTCGCGCTGGCCCTCGGCTTCTTGCGAATCCACATGCTGACCGCCACGCACGGCTTGAATCGCGGTTTCTAATGCTTTTCGGTTGAGGCCATTGTCGCGGGCAACGCGACCTGCATCGGATTTGTCATCGCACAGCGCCAGGAGCACCATCTCGCTGGCAATGAATTGATCACCGTGCTTCTGCGCTTCTTTGTCTGAGAGATTGAGCAGCGCCGCCATCTCGCGACCGACTTGCACCTCGCCGCTACTGCCGCTGACTTTTGGTAGTCGCTCCAGCGCAGACTTCAGCGCATTGACCAGTCCGCCCACATTCACGCCCGCACGCTGTAATAGCGAGCGGCTGCCGCCGTCGTCCTGATTGAGCAAGGCAGCTAGTAAGTGGACCGGGTCGATGTACTGGTTATCGTTGCCAACGGCAAGGCTCTGGGCATCGGAGAGCGCTTCCTGCAGCTTGGTAGTGAACTTGTCGACACGCATGTCAAAGGCTCCGAGAAATCATTCCAATGACAGAGATTATTGGGCCTAGCGCCCGAAATTCAAGCCTTTACCTGCATGCTTCATGCGCTTAGCCAACGCCAGGTCGCCAAACCGGCGATGCACAGCGCGACCGAACCGAGCAAATGCATCCCAGCGTGCAGCATAACCGCGAGGTAGTCGCGCTGCTGCAGCAGTACCATCGCCTCGGCGGAGAAGGTAGAAAACGTGGTCAGGCCACCCAGGAAGCCCGTAATGGCCAGCAAGCGCCATTCTGGCGAGAGTTGGGGCCAATCATTGAAGAAACCAACTGCCATCCCGATCAGGTAGGCGCCCACCAGATTAGCGGCTAAGGTACCGAGCGGCAGCATGGGCAGCCGTGCGTTCAACCAGAGCGAGAGTCCCCAACGCAGCCAGGCACCCAAGGTAGCGCCGACGGCGATGAACGCCAGGCTCAGCGGGATGGATCCCATTTCGCCATTGCCTCATCGTCCGACACACGCGCATCGACCCAGCGCGGGCCAACACGATGAATGACCAGCGCATCGAAGATATCCCAGCGCGATTTCGCCTGATCGATGATGTCCTGCAGCGCTTTCTCGGTCATGCCCGGGTAGTGCTCGAGCTCCATCTCGGCGACGTGCTCACCCTCGTTCAGGTCGCGCACCGTACCGATGAAGGTCACCACCGCGCCCACTTTGCGCGTGTGCATGCGTAGCTGCGCTATCTCGGCGCTGAGATCGAAATCCTCGGTTTGAACGCGTACGGTCATGTTGAATTATTTAGTCTTCGCCGCCAGTGACAGGTGGGAAAAATGCCAACTCACAGCCCTCGCTCAGGGGCGTCGCTGCATCAGCCATTTGCTGGTTACAAGCCACCCGCAAGGCCTTACCGTCGGCCAGCGCCTCGAGCCAGACGCCACCACGTGCACGCAAAAACTCGCGCACCTCACCTGCGGTTTTGATCTCAGGCGGTAGCGTTACGGTCTCGCCACCGGTACCGAGCGCCTCGCGCAGGCTGGCAAAAAATTTTAGCTGTATCTGCATACTAGTTGAGCAGGTCGGAAAACGGGATGAAGTGTACGGTATCGCCGGGTTGTATCGCCTGACCGGGTGGATTGTCGATAATGCCATCGCCCCAGACGGTTGAGGTCAATACCGCCGAGCCCTGATTCGGAAATAGCTCGAGACCAGCGGCATCGTTAATCCGCACACGCAGGAATTCATTGCGCCGATCGGGCTTAGCCCATATGAAATCTGCACGCATCGGATAACGCCGCAGCGGCTTGGGCTGCGCGCCCTGTAATGCGTGAATGAACGGTCGAACGAAAATCAGGAAGGTAATAAAGCTCGAAACCGGATTGCCGGGCAGACCAATAAAGAACGCCGGTGTTGGCGCAGTATCACGCCGCACCTCGCCGAAAGCCAGTGGCTTGCCTGGTTTGATCGCTATCTGCCACATGTTCAGCTTGCCTTCGGCCTCGACGGCTGGTTTGACATGATCTTCCTCACCGACTGAGACGCCACCCGAGGTGATGATCAAATCATTGCCAGCAGCGGCTTGGCGTAAGGCGGCGCGTGTCGCATCGCGAGAGTCCGGTACGTTGCCAAGGTCGACGATTTCGCAGCCAAGCTGCTGCAATAGTCCGCGCAGCATGAAACGGTTCGAGTTGTAAATTGCCCCCGGCTTCAGCTGCTCACCTGGCATGGCAAGTTCATCGCCAGTGAAAAACACACCGACCTTGAGCCGACGATAGACCGGCAACGTCGCCAAGCCGACGGATGCAGCGAGGCCAAGCTCCTGCGCACGCAGTAGCGTCCCGCGCGTGAGGATGGTGCTACCTGCACGAATATCCTCACCGCGGCGGCGCACCCATTCGCCGGAGCGAGGCGCATGTTGGACCGTAACCTTGCCTGTGGCCTCATCCAATGCGCATTGCTCTTGCATGACTACCGCATCGGCCCCTTCGGGGATTAGTGCGCCAGTAAAGATGCGCGCCACCGTACCGGGCTGCAGCGGCGCACCGACGTGCCCCGCCGGTATGCGCTGTGAGACGGACATCACCGCAGCGCCAGATTCGCAATCGCTGGCACGAACGGCATAGCCATCCATCTGCGTGTTATCCATCGGCGGCACATCGAGCTGAGATTGCTGATCCGCAGCGAGCACACTTCCGGTCGCATCGAGGGTAGAAATCTGCTCAATGTCACTCACCGAGCGAGCGGACTGCAATAAAAAGTCGAGCGCTTCTTGAACACTCAACATGGGTTTTTTCGTCGTCATTTTTTCTATCGTCTTGTCTTTGCGACGGTGATAACTGCAGATCAGAGGCCGGTATGCTGGGCAATGTAGCGCTTGATCTCTGCAACATCGGGCGCCATCACATCAAAGCGCTGCGGCAGCAATTCAATGTTTTCAAAGCCTGCAGGGCGCTCAGCATCACGCCCCAAGGCCTCGCGAATCGTCTCATTGAATTTTGCCGGTAATGCCGTCTCTAGTACGATCATGGGCACTTCAGGTACCCAATGCTCACGTGCCACCTTCACACCGTCAGCGGTATGAGTATCAATCGTGAGCTGATAGCGAGTATCTGCATCTCGAATAGTGTTCAGTCGATCCACATGGGTTGACTTACCCGAGGCAAAGCCGAATTCATTAACGCGCGCGAACTCGTCACCATCACTTCCAGGGGCCCCGGACAAATCGAAGCCGCCATGGGTCTCAACTTTTTTGAAGAGTGCGGCGACGCGAGCGCTATCACCGCCGAGCAGATCGAAAACAAAGCGTTCGAAATTTGAGGCCTTGCTGATGTCCATACTGGGACTACTCGTATGAAGCGTCTCTGCAGATTTTCTAACTCGGTAAATACCGGTTTGGAAAAACTCATGCAGCACATCGTTTTCATTGGTAGCAACGATCAGCTTTTGAATCGGCAAACCCATCATGCGGGCGATGTGTCCGGCGCAGATATTGCCGAAATTACCCGACGGTACAGTAAACGATACCTGCTGCTGGTTGTCGCTGGTCGCTGCGAGGTAACCACGGAAATAGTAAACAACCTGTGCGACAACACGTGCCCAATTGATTGAATTGACGGTGCCAATTTTCTGTCTAGCCTTGAACTCAAGGTCGTTAGACACAGCCTTGACCATATCCTGGCAATCGTCGAATACACCCTCGACCGCAATATTAAAAATATTCGGGTCTTGCAGACTGAACATCTGCGCGGTTTGGAACGCACTCATTTTCAGGTGCGGCGACAACATGAAGACCCGAATACCTTGCTTGCCACGCATCGCATATTCAGCAGCGCTACCTGTGTCTCCTGAGGTCGCACCAAAAATATTCAGCTCGCCAGACTGCCGCTGCAGCGTGTACTCGAACAAATTGCCGAGTAGCTGCATCGCCATATCTTTGAAGGCTAGGGTCGGGCCGTTCGATAGGGACTGCAGCAGCAAGCGACGTCCCGATTTCTCCTCCAGCAAGCGCAGGGGCGTGATCTGCGTAGGGTCTTCATCGCTACGGCCGTTACAGTAGACCTGCGGCGTATAGGTCTTGGCGGCAAGCGCATCGATGTCAGCGGGCGGGATGTCCGTCGCAAATTTTTTCAGGATCTCGGCGGCCAGCGCTGCGTAGGACAGCTTTCGCCAGGCATTCAGTTCTTCGCCCGACACCTGCGGGTAACGCTCGGGTAGATAAAGGCCTCCGTCCGGGGCAAGCCCGCCGAGCAGGATGTCGGAAAAACCGGGAGCGGATGGGTGACCGCGGGTGGACTGATAACGCATCGGGTGCAGATTCAATAGGGCAAAGCACAGAATTATACGAGCCCGACTGTTTCCTCAGGAAAAGCAGACCCATTACCCCCCGTGAGATGACTTTTTCGCATTAAGGGTGGTTGTTTTGGAATGTCAATTTGCTCACTTTCCTTGCCCACCTACGCTCCGCTTGTCAATCCCACGAATTAGGTAGTTTGCGTATTTTTTGACGGTTTCGCAGCTAAAACATTTGTTTTGGCGAGTTTTTCGTTCAAGCAATACGTGGATTCTGATGATTCGGTCTAGTAATTGTCCGAAGCACCTATGGAGACCTCTGAGTGGCGTTTTTGACGGCCGATGACCTGTGCTAAGGAGCCTCCTCATGAGCGAGATTCAAACCGAGACAGTAGATGCACAAGCGGAATCCGTTTTTAGCTTTGATCTGTTTTATAAAGTTGATGAGGAGGAGATAGACGAGTTAGACGCAGAGGTTGAAGCGACCGTCGTTGAAAGCGAGACCAAGGCGTTGCCGAGTCGCCCCTCCGGCCTTTCAGTGCTTGAATCCGCACCCGATCGCGCACCCTACGAGTTAGATCAGGAAGCCTTATTCCGTGAACTCATCGCCCAGCATCAGCGACGACTATACCGATTTGTGATCAAGTACATCGACCATCCGGATGATGCTGCAGACATCACACAGCAAGCATTTGTAGAGGCTGCACGAACCATTGCGACCTTTCGAGGAGACTCGAAATTATCTACCTGGTTGTTCGGTATCGCGATGAATATGGTGCGAAATTACCTGAGAAAAATGATTGAACAAGATCTCTACGACTTGCCAGTTCTGTCGTATCAAGAGTTGACGCCGGAAGTCAATATACAGCCGCTAGCGAGGGTTGAACTTTGAACCCTGAAAAACTTTCGCTCGAAATAAGGGAATATATCGGTCAATTACCGTCGAGCTGGTCACTGCCGTTATTCAGAGCGGCAATAGCCTGCTCTGACGACTCATATGCTTGCATCAGCGTCATTAAACCGCTGGCCTCCATGACACTGTGTACCCGTCCGCTCGTTGCAGCCAGGACTGCCCGGCCATCGGTGTCACGCAAGCGGCGCAGCGTCTTCAGCAGGACTTTCAGACCATCACTGGAAATATGGCTCAGACTGGAGCAATCTAACACCATCAGTCGAGCGCCGTCGTCAATCGCTGCATCAAGAAGTTCATCGAGCTCAGCGGCAGCAGACTTGCTGATATCGCCATGGGGTCTGACGATAACAAGATTGTCGTGTGACTCGGATTGTATGAGCATGAAAAAAAGACCTTTTCGGTATTTTTTAATTGTAGCGCGTAGAAGCTGAAAGTTCGTTAAAACTTTTTATGAAAATCGAGCCCCATCTCGAAACCTTGCTTCCGCAGCTAGAATTGCGTGTGCTACATGGCCCACAAGTCGGTAGCAGACTGACTCTATTTGTCGGTGAGTATACGCTCGGTACTGATGACGAGTGCGAGGTAATGCTTGCTGGCCCTCGATTAATGGGCCTACATGCCAAGCTTAAAATCGAAGCTGATACTGCATCGATAAGTCCAATCGATGGCAATGTACTGGATGCCCACGGCAAACAAATCTCGGGCGATAACCCGCTTGCGCTTGGCATGCCGATTGAAATCGGTGGTGTATGGATCAGTATTGATGAGGTAGATGCTCCATGGCCATCAACTGAAACATTAATCCCGCAGCCGACAGCCGCACCCTTACCGGACCCTTCAGAGTCAAGTGAACCATCGCCGGTATCAGAACCCGAAATCCAAATTGATAGCGATTTCAACACGCAACGCGCTCGCGCAAAGCGATTCTTGATCTTTTCATTGTCGGGGTTAGCAACTATGGCCGTCTTCGGTGTCGCAGGGGCGCTATGGCTGAGCAGCCAACCGATGCCTCCGGCCAGCACGGCGGTCGCGAGCACGTCGCCGAAAACGAATACGCCGACGCTGAGTGATCGTCTGGCCGAGGCCTTTCCGGGTCGTACAGTTCTCATCACTGCAGGAAACATGGGCACAACCGTCGTGACTGCCTACGCCACAGACGGTGCGATGGCAACCCGTATGCAACAGATGATTCGTAAGTTCGATGGTGCCGCTGTGACTCACCTTTTTACGGATGATGCGATGCTGGAGAGTGCACGCAATGTCGCCTTAAAGTATCGGCAGGAAGGTACCCGCGCAATCGTAAAAGTTACCGAAATGAATAATGGCATCGCCACTGTCAGAGGCGTGGTGGCGTCGCAATCTGTGCGCGACGAGGTAATGGAGAATTTTAAAAATTCAGTACCCGGCCTGCGGAGTATTGAATTAACCGCGCAAGGTTCTGACGAATTACCGTCGCTGCTTTCTGACCGCCTAACAGTCGCGGACTTGTCGAAGAAAATTCAAATCGTCTCGCGACAACCTGAGTTCACCCTGCGCGGGAATCTGAGTGAGGAAGAAATACAGCGCTGGGAAACGGTATTGATCCAGTTTACCGAGGAATTTGGCCAAATCTTACCTATTCGCGCAATGATCTCGCTTCAGCAGAAGCGCCCACCGATCAATGTGCAAACGGTTGTTGGTGGGGCAATGCCCTTCATTATTACTGATACCGGGCAAAGAATCGGTGTTGGCGGTGAAGCAAACGGCCACACAATTTCAGCAATTCGCGATGATGAGATTATTTTTGACGGCACACTGCGTTTCCGAATATCTCGATGATTTTATAAAGGAAAAAAAATGAAAACCAGCCAACAAAGCCAAGCTGGCGGCATACAGTTAGATGATGACATGGTGGCGAACCTAGAGCATTACTTGTCGGATAGCGATAACACTGATCCGAAGCAGAAACCTCTGCTCGACCAAATTATGAAAACACTTGATCAATTACAAGCTCGATTAGTTATCGAGGGCCGAAAGATGCAGCCAAGTGATGAGCACCAACAAATCAATGCAGCACGTCAGGCCGTGCAAGCAGCTGCGTTGACGATGCAGCTCTATAGCGCCGGACGCCTTAACGGCGAGCAGTAAGTCGAAAGACCTTTTCTTAACACGGAGGCAATCATGGCACTTCCCAGTACCGGTCTAAAGAATATCTATGAAAAGATCGAACCCAAGATGCAAGACAACGAGAATCTCTTGCGCACAGAACTTGGCAATATCAACGATGGTAGCGAGGTCACGACTGCACAGCTGCTTCGATTACAATACCTGATTGCCCGCTACACGGTGACAGCAACAACCTTCGCAAACATCGTCAAGGAGATGTCCGATTCGCTAAAAGGGGTTGCCTCGAAAATTGGGTAATTGGCGTCCCACAGAGACTAGCCGAGGTGCTCCAACCTGATCCGGCTCACCTTGCCGGCTACTGTCGACAGCGACTCGATGGCAGCAATCGCCGCATCGGCATGCTTTTCTTTCGTCTCGTGGGTCAGAATAATCAAGTCGGTCTGTGTCTCGCCCTCACCGGCTTCTTTTTGCAGCATGGCATCGATCGATATCGATGCGTCGGCCAGGATGCGAGTGACATCGGCCAATACACAGGGCTTGTCGGCGACACGCATACGAAGGTAGTAGCTGGTGGTGACTTCCGACATCGGCAAAATGGGGGTATCCGCCATTTCATTCGACTGGAATGCAAGGTAAGGAACCCGATGCTCTGGGTCTGCAGTAGCGAGCCGGGTAATGTCGACCAGATCAGCAATCACTGCAGATGCCGTCGGCTCGGCACCAGCGCCCTTGCCGTAATAAAGCGTCGCACCTACTGCATCACCCTGCACCAATACAGCGTTCATCGCACCTTCCACATTGGCAATCAAGCGGGTAGCAGGAATCAGCGTGGGATGTACCCGCAGTTCGATACCCGCCGAAACGCGACGTGCGATACCAAGTAGTTTGATTCGATAGCCCAACTGCTCTGCATAGCGGATATCGGTTGCGGACAGCTTGGTAATACCTTCAACATAGGCTTTGTCGAACTGTACCGGCACACCGAAAGCGATCGCCGACATGATGGTGGCCTTGTGGGCGGCATCAACACCTTCGATATCAAAGGTCGGATCAGCTTCTGCATAGCCGAGCGCTTGTGCCTGCTTCAGTACGACATCGAAGTCGAGCCCTTTGTCGCGCATCTCGGACAAAATGAAATTGGTGGTACCGTTGATAATGCCGGCGATCCATTGAATACGATTCGCAGTCAATCCCTCACGCAGCGCCTTGATGATGGGAATGCCGCCCGCCACTGCCGCCTCGAACGCGACCATGACACCCTTCTCTTCAGCGGCGCGAAATATTTCGGTGCCATGCTTAGCGAGTAAGGCTTTGTTGGCAGTGACTACATGCTTACCGTTGGCGATCGCCGTCATGACGAGCTCTCTGGCAATGCCATCGCCACCAATCAACTCGATCACGATGTCGATATCCGGGTGGCTAACCACTTGCCGACCATCGCTCACTATCTCGACCGAACCACCCGTCATCTGTTTGGCGCGTTCGGTGTCAAGATCGGCCACCATCACTACTTCGATGGCCCTGCCAGCGCGACGTCGAATTTCTTCTTGATTACGACGAAGTACATTGAAGGTGCCACTACCTACCGTGCCGATACCTAGCAGCCCGACTCTAATCGGTTTCATCACAGATGCTTTCATGTCAGTCGTTGTTTAGCGTGCGTGGCGTCGACGATAGCCATCAAGGAAATGCGCGATGCGGCCAAATGCCGCCTCGAGATCGTCCATATTAGGCAGAAACACGACGCGGAAATGGTCGGGGCTCGGCCAGTTGAAGCCGGTACCTTGCACAATCAGCACGCGCTCTTCAGCCAGCAGTTCATAGGCGAATTGCTGGTCGTCTTCGATCGGATAAATCTTCGGATCAAGCCGCGGAAACATGTACAGCGCCGACTTCGGTTTGACGCAAGTGACGCCGGGAATATCGGTCAGCAGTTTGTGCGCCAGATCGCGCTGTCGGGTCAAGCGACCTTGCGGCGCGACCAGGTCATTGATGCTCTGGTAGCCACCGAGTGCGGTCTGAATGGCGAACTGACCCGGCACGTTGGCGCATAGCCGCATCGATGCCAGCATGTTCAAGCCCTCGATGTAATCCTTCGCCAAGCGCTTCTCACCAGAGACGACCATCCAGCCGGCGCGGTAGCCGCAGGAACGATAATTTTTTGAGAGGCCATTCAGGGTAATGAAGAGCACATCATCGGCCAGCGAGGCGATCGAGGTGTGGGTATTGCCGTCATACAGTACTTTGTCGTAAATCTCGTCGGCAAACACAATCAGATGGTGCTGGCGGGCGAGCTCAACGATTTGCTCCAGCACCTCCGTCGGGTAAAGCGCTCCCGTCGGGTTGTTGGGATTGATGACGACGATGGCGCGGGTGTTAGGGGTGATCTTGCGCTTGATATCGTCGATGTCCGGATACCAGCTGGCCTGCTCATCGCAAATGTAGTGCACCGGGTTACCGCCGGAGAGACTGACCGCTGCCGTCCACAGGGGGTAGTCGGGTGCCGGCACCAATACTTCGTCGCCGCTATTGAGCAAACCATTCATGCTCATCACGATCAGCTCAGAGGCGCCGTTACCCAGATACACGTCGTCGATAGAAACGCCGGTGATTTTCTTTTCCTGGCAGTACTGCATGATCGCTTTGCGTGGTGCGAACAGGCCTTTGGAGTCGGTATAGCCTGCTGCATTACCCATGTTGCGGATCATGTCCTGCACGATCTCTTCGGGCGCGTCAAAGCCAAACGGTGCCAAATTACCGATATTGAGCTTGATGATCTTGTGGCCCTCTTCCTCCATCTGGCGGGCTTTCTCGAGCACCGGTCCGCGGATGTCGTAGCAGACGTCTGCCAGCTTGAGGGATTTCTGAATTGTTTTCACTGCCGACTCTTCAAGGGGATGGACCGGCTGGGCAGCTAGGCTGCAGCACGGTAAACAGCCATTTTGCCCCAAGTTGGCTCGTTTTTCCATGCAGATACCTGGGTTCGGGATAAAATCCGGCCTGCTATGAAGCTGCACGCCACAACGACCCAGCAATACCAGACGGTCACCGGCTACGACGATGACTGGATCGAGATCAATGCGATCCGTTTTGATTACAGCCTGATCGTATTGCCCGAGGTCGCGCCCATGGCATGGCCGGTGAAATCCTTTGAGGCCTTGGCAGCCAGCGATTTGGAGGCCATTGCGGCGCATTCGCCCGATCTGCTCATTCTCGGGACCGGTGCCAAGCAGCGTTTTGCACACCCCCGACTCATAAACGGGCTTCTGACGCGCGGTATCGGGGTCGAGTGCATGGACAATCAGGCAGCATGTCGGACTTATAACATCCTGATGACCGAAGGTCGCAAGGTGGCACTGGCTCTGATCATGCCGCAAACAGACTTAACGACGTAAAGGGTATCCATGAACGAACGTCCCTCCATCTTGAACATGACCGTGCCGGATTTCTCCGCTGAAATGACGGGCGGTCATGGCTTTCGCCTGTCGGAGCACCGCGGCAAGAAAGTGGTTTTGTACTTCTATCCCAAGGACAACACGCCCGGCTGCACCGCCGAAAGCCTGCAATTTCGCGATCTGCATGACCGCTTCACGCGTGCAGGCGCCGAGATCTTCGGCATCAGTCGCGACAGCTTGCGCTCGCACGACGGCTTTAAGGGCAAACTCGGACTGCCGTTTGAGTTGATTTCGGATACCGACGAAACCGTGTGCACCATGTTCGATGTCATCGTCATGAAATCGCTGTACGGTAAAAAAGTACGCGGTGTTGAGCGCTCTACATTCGTGATTGACGCTGACGGCAAAATAGTGAAAGAATGGCGCGGAGTGAAAGTTCCGGGTCATGTTGATGAGGTGCTTGAATTCATCGAGGCACTCGGCTGAGATTATCTAAGCCATTGAATCTTATAAAGTATTTACAAAAGCGGCTGTTTGAGAAGAAGGGGACTAACCTTCGACTTGAACAGCCTTTCTTTTTTTCCGGACGGTATTCAAATACCACCGGGTATTTTCCAGCGTCTATTTTCAGAAAGAGGTTCTGATGCCACTGCCTAAAATGCCCAGCAAACCCGCAGCATTACTCTCTCAGGCTGATTACCCGAAGGCAGAAAAAGGCAGAACCGTCCGACCAGCGATCGCTCTGGTGAATAACACACCGGTGGCGAAGGCCAAGACCGAGTTGCCTGCCGCTGAAAAATCCGCCGAGCGCAAAGCACGGGCGGATAGCGCCGGTAAATCACAGACCAGCAAACTCGCCGACAAGCGCGGCATCACCAAACTGTTCGTGCTGGACACCAACGTGCTGATGCATGACCCGACCTCGCTGTTCCGCTTCGAAGAACACGATGTCTACCTGCCGATGATCACGCTGGAAGAGTTGGACAACCATAAAAAGGGGATGTCCGAGGTCGCTCGTAACGCCCGTCAAGTGTCGCGCTCGCTGGATGCGCTGGTAGCCGACGTGTCTGAGGGTGCGATTGATAGCGGCATCCCGCTCAGTAAGTTGGGCAACAAAGATGCCGGTGGTCGTTTGTACTTCCAGACCAAGCTGCAGAACTGGGCGCTGCCTGAGGGCCTTCCTGAGGGTAAAGCGGATAACCAAATTCTAGGTGTCGTGCGCGCGCTGCAAGCGCAACAGGGGCGTCCAGTGGTACTGGTGTCGAAAGACATCAACATGCGGATCAAAGCGCGTGCGCTCGGCCTGCCGGCCGAAGAGTACTTCAACGACCATGTGCTTGAAGACACTGACTTGCTCTATGGTGGCATCCTTCAGCTGCCTGATGATTTCTGGGTCAAGCACGGCAAGGGCATGGAGTCGTGGCAAGAAAATCGTCACGGGTTCAGCACAACCTATTACCGAGTCACTGGTCCTATGGTGCCGGCGATGCTGGTTAACCAGTTTGTTTACACCGAACCTAAAAACGGTGAAGCACCGTTTAATGGTCAGGTGGTACAGATCAACGGCAAGACCGCCGTCCTGCGTACCCTGCGCGATTACGGTCACAGCAGAAACAATGTCTGGGGAATCACCGCGCGTAACCGCGAGCAAAACTTCGCGCTCAACCTGCTGATGGACCCCGAATGCGACTTTGTTACTCTGCTCGGCCAAGCGGGTACGGGCAAGACCTTGCTCGCACTCGCTGCAGGTTTGGCACAAGTGTTGGAGTCGAAGGTCTATAACGAGATTATCGTCACCCGCGTCACCGTACCCGTTGGCGAAGATATCGGCTTCTTGCCTGGTACCGAAGAAGAAAAAATGGGCCCCTGGATGGGCGCATTCGACGATAACCTGGAAGTACTCAACAAATCGGATTCAGACGCCGGTGAGTGGGGACGTGCCGCGACACAAGAATTGATTCGCTCGCGGATCAAGATCAAATCACTCAACTTCATGCGCGGTCGCACCTTCGTCAACAAGTACCTTATCATCGACGAAGCACAAAACCTGACGCCGAAACAAGTGAAGACGTTAGTGACGCGTGCCGGCCCCGGCACCAAGATCGTCTGCTTAGGCAATATCGCGCAGATTGATACGCCTTACCTCACCGAGGGCTCGAGCGGCTTGACCTATGTGGTTGATAGATTCAAAGGTTGGTCACACAGCGGGCATGTGACGCTGGCGCGTGGCGAACGTTCCCGGTTGGCGGATCACGCGAGTGAGGTGCTCTGAAGAGCGCTCGCAATCTCGGTGGCATCGTGGGTGCCTCGGCGCAGTAGACAAAGTACTGTCCTTGCACCCGCCGAGCCCGCATACGCATCGCCGGCGAGGCTGATTTGCTCAGCGCTTTATAAAATTTGGTGCCCTACCCACCAAGCAATAGCAGCCACAAAAGCCGAGGCAGGGATCGTAAACACCCACGCCCATACAATGTTGCCCGCGACGCCCCAGCGCACTGCTGACATTTTGTGCGATGAGCCCACACCAACGATGGCGCCAGTGATGGTGTGTGTTGTCGACACCGGAATGCCCATCGCCGTTGCCATGAACAACGTCATCGCGCCGCCTGTCTCGGCGCAGAAGCCTCCGACTGGTCTGAGCTTAGTGATTCGCTGACCCATAGTTTTCACAATACGCCATCCACCAAACAAGGTACCGACACTAATGGCGAGGTAGCAACTCACGATCACCCAAGTCGGTGGACTTGCATCCTCAGCAGCTACCATCCCTGCAGCGATCAGTAGCATCCAGATGATGCCCATAGTTTTTTGCGCATCATTGCCGCCATGGCCCAAGCTATACATCGACGCAGATACTAATTGCATGCGTCGGAACCACTTATCGATACGTTGCGGATGACCACGCACGAACAACCAAGATACCAGCAACATCATCAAGGACCCGAAAAGAAAGCCCAGCATCGGTGACAAAACAATGAACGTAATTGTCTTGATGAGTCCGGAGGCGATCAGCGCGCTGGTTCCACCTTTCGCGACTGCTGCGCCAACCAAGCCACCGATCAGTGCGTGCGAAGATGACGAGGGAATCCCGTAATACCAGGTCAGCAGATTCCATGTGATGGCGCCAACCAGTGCGCCGAATACGACGTAGTGGTCAACAATGGACGGCTCGATCGTGCCCTTGCCGACGGTCGTTGCCACGTTTAACTGAAATACAGCAATGGCGAAGAAATTGAAGAAAGCGGCTAACATGACAGCCTGATGAGGCTTGAGCACGCCGGTGGAAACTACGGTCGCAATTGCGTTCGCCGCGTCGTGGAAGCCGTTCATGAAATCGAACAGCAGTGCCAGCATGACTAACAGCGCCAGCGTGTACAGGCTGATATTGAGGGTCTGCATGGGTCGATTGATGCGAGATGATTCGGGTATGCCGGATCAGGCGTTCTCGACAATAATGCCCTCGACAATGTTGGCGACATCCTCGCAACGATCAGTCACGCTCTCGAGGATTTCATAAATCGCTTTCAACTTGATCAGGTTGCGAACGTCGGGCTCCTCACGGAACAGCTTGGACATGGCAGCGCGCATCACATGATCAGCATCGGATTCGAGACGATCGATCTCGGAACAAATCGCGAGAATCTCACTCGCATTGTCCATGCTATTCAGCATTGAGACGGCAGCCAGCACCTTCTCACAGCACGCCTGACTCAGCTCGGCGAGACGCTTGGCTTCCGGCGTAATCGCCTTGATGTCATACAGAGAAATTGTCTGCGCCGCGTCTTCCATCAGATCAAGGATGTCATCCATGCTGGTGATCAGCTTGTGGATGTCCTCGCGATCTATCGGCGTTATGAATGTCTTGTGCAGCAGATCGAGCGCTGCGTAGGTAATTTTGTCGGCCTGCTTCTCGATCGATTCGATGGCATGCACACGGTGCTCGAGATCGTCGAAGTTGGTCATCAGCGCGACCATCTCCTTGCCACCTCTGACGCACAGCTCTCCGTGCTGGATGAAATACTCAAAAAACCTGTCTTCAGTCGGCATTAATCGCCCGAACATCGTGCGCTCCTTCACCCTGCAGAGACTAACAACTAATCTATTTCTTCAACCCGATTAATCACCGCCGCCATAGCTGCTGGATACACCGGTGTAATTTTCAAACTTCGTAAACTGGCCCAGAAAAGTCATGCGAACCTGCCCAATCGGGCCATTACGCTGCTTGCCGATAATAATTTCGGCGGTACCCTTGTCCGGCGAATCCGGGTTGTAAACTTCATCGCGATAAATAAACAAAATAAGATCAGCATCCTGCTCGATCGCGCCGGATTCTCTCAGATCAGACATAACCGGTCGACGATTGGGTCGTTGCTCCAGAGAGCGATTGAGCTGCGACAATGCAATCACCGGGCAATTCAGTTCTTTTGCCAAGCTTTTCAGGTTTCGGGAAATTTCTGAAATCTCTGTGGCCCGGTTTTCTCCGGGTGAGTTGGCTGACATCAGCTGTAAGTAATCGACGATGATAAGCCCGAGCTGGCCGCATTTTCTGGCTAGACGTCGTGAGCGCGAGCGCAGTTCAATCGACGATAGTGCCGGTGTTTCATCGATATAGATTTGCGCATCATTCATTTTTTGAATGGCATGCGTGAGCTTTGGCCAGTCTTCTTCATTCAGACGGCCTGTCTTCAAGCGCTGCTGATCGATGCGACCCACCGAGCCCAGCATACGCATCGCGAGCTGAGTACCGCCCATTTCCATCGAGAAGATGGCAACTGGCAAACCACTATCTATCGCAACATTCTCGCCAATGTTCACTGAAAATGCCGTCTTACCCATCGAAGGTCGGCCAGCAACGATAATCAGATCGCCTTGCTGTAAGCCGGAGGTCATACGATCCAGATCCATCATCCCGGTGGGTACACCCGTGATGTCGTTGCTGCCATCGCGACTGAACAACTCGTCAATACGTTCGACCACGCGGGCAAGTAGGGGCTGAATATCGACAAAGCCCACCGCGCCACGCGCACCCTCTTCGGCGATGGCGAAAATTTTTGATTCAGCAGCGTCAAGCATCTGCTTGACTTCTTTGCCCTGCGGATTGAAAGCGTCGCCGGCGATTTCATCGGAGACAGTGATCAACTTACGCAGTACGCCACGGTCGCGCACAATCTCGGCATAACGTCGGATGTTGGCTGCCGACGGCGTATTCTGGGCCAGCGCGTTTAAGTAGGCGAGACCACCTACCTCTTCCGCTTTGCCAATCAAGGACAGCGACTCGAATACCGTGATGACATCGGCTGGCTTACTACCGGCCACCAGCTTGGTAATGCTTTGGAAGATCAGCCGGTGGTCAAAGCGATAAAAATCTTCGGCACTGACCAGATCAATGACACGATCATAAGCAGCGTTATCCAACAGCAAACCACCCAAGACGGATTGCTCCGCCTCAATCGAATGAGGGGGCACGCGGAGGGAGTCGAGTTGGGGATCAGAACGGTCGTTCATAGCCATGCATTATACCGCTTACCATCAAGCAAAAATTTCAACATTGATAAGCTTGAATGTTATTGTCGAAGGCGCTCGATTGGTAGACGCAAAAGCAAATGCGAATGCAAATGTAAATGCCAATAGAAATGCTAGTAGAAATGCCAAAGCCAATAAAAAACCGCCCGGAGGCGGTTTTTCGTATCCAGCTGCAGAGCCGCCAGACTTATTCGCCAGCGACCACAACCACAACCTCAGCAATCACATCGGTATGCAGCGATACCGCGAGTGGATACTCGCCTACCGCTTTCAATGGACCGTGTGGCATACGGATCTGGGACTTGTCCACGGTGAAGCCTTGCTTGCCCAGGGCTTCTGAAATGTCGTGGTTAGTTACAGAGCCGAACAGACGGCCATCAACACCCGCTTTTTGCGACACAGGAACACGCAGACCGCTCAGCTTCTCGGATTGCGCTTGTGCAGCCGACAGTCTTTCTGCGGCTGCTTTTTCCAGATCGGCGCGCTTTGCCTCAAACTCGGCAATCGCCTCCGCCGTTGCACGACGCGCGATACGTTTCGGGATCAGGAAGTTACGACCGTAACCATCCTTGACGCGTACGACGTCACCCAAGTTGCCCAGGTGCGCCACTTTTTCCAGCAAAATGACTTGCATATCGTTCTCCAGGTATTTCGTCAGTCAGCGCTTGTTAAGCGTTGTGCAGATCGGTGTACGGCAACAGCGCGAGGTAGCGAGCGCGTTTGATCGCGGTATCCACTTGGCGCTGGTAGTGCGCGCGCGTACCGGTCAGTCGTGCTGGCATGATCTTGCCGTTTTCCTGGATGAAGTCTTTCAGCGTGTCGACATCCTTGTAGTCCACCTGCTCCACCTTCGCTACGGTGAAGCGGCAAAACTTCTTGCGCTTGAACAGCGGGTTTTGTTGCTTACGTTTTTCTTTGAGCTTGCTCTTGTCGAACTTTTTGCCAAATGCCATGACGTTGGCTCCTGTATTCAATAAATGGTTTCAATCGCCGAAAGATGGAAAACCAGGGATTTACTGTTGCGATTCTTGCGGGCCATGAAGCCAGTGAATCTGAACATTTTTCCCATCTCAGCGCGCTCCAGTTGGTCTGCGATTTCTCCGGCTGCGATAACCGCAACCTCGAACTCGACTTGCCTACGGGTGCCTGCCTCGACCTGCTCCGATGCATGCAGCAGTTTTGCTGCGACTATCGGAATTCCAGCCGGTGTGTAGCGTTGCCTTGGCTGCATCTTCTTTCTGAACGCTCTTCATGATCGGTGAAGGCGCAGTCTCTGCCTTCTTCATGCGAACTGTCAGATGACGCAGAACGGCATCGTTGAACTTGAAGCCGGTTTCGAGTTCGGCCAGTGTTTCACCATCGCTCTCGATGTTCATGCACACGTAGTGCGCCTTAGCGAGCTTCTGGATCATGTAAGCCATCTGGCGACGGCCCCAGTCTTCGACGCGGTGAACTTTGCCGCCGCGACCAGAAACCAAAGTCTTGTAGCGCTCTATCATCGCGGGCACTTGCTCGCTTTGGTCCGGATGGACAATAAAAACGATTTCATAGTGACGCATTGAATCTCCTTGTGGTCGGATTGTAAAAATCGCCCACCTCGGCGTCAGGACGAGTGTGGGAAGAGGAAAGCCCGCGATGATAACCCTTTCCTCATGAAAACTCAATCGAGACAGCGGGTTAGCAGCCCCCTCTGCACAAAAAGCTTGCAAATTTGTGAGCGCTGTATAAAACTACAGGCTGTGGATTCAACCAGCACCCAAAAGGTTGTCAATGAACAAACTCACCGCTAGGCAAGAGCAGATTCTGGGCCTCATCCGCGACGCGATCGAAAACACGGGCTTCCCACCCACCCGCGCCGAGATAGCCCAAACCTTGGGTTTTCGGTCCGCAAACGCGGCTGAGGAGCATCTGCAGGCGCTTGCCAGAAAAGGGGCGATTGAGATCACCCCCGGCGCGTCGCGCGGCATTCGGCTGCTTGAGCGATTGGCAGATGGCGCCCGCCTGTCCCGGTTTGGTATCGGCCAAATGTCCCTGCCCCACCCAGATCTGGCCCAATTTTCATTACCCCTGGTGGGTCGCGTCGCAGCAGGCTCCCCCATCCTGGCGCAGGAGCATGTCACCGCCAACTACAACGTCGACCCGGCACTCTTCACCGCACGCCCCGACTACCTGTTGAAAGTACGCGGCATGTCGATGCGCGACGCTGGCATCCTTGATGGCGACCTTCTCGCCGTAAAAAAAGCCGATTCCGCGCGCGATGGGCAAATCGTTGTCGCTCGGGTGGATGATGAGGTAACCGTCAAACGTTTCCGTCGCAATGGCAGCGCTATCGAACTACTGCCTGAAAACCCAGATTTCGGCGTGATTCGTGTCGAGCCGGGTCGGCATGAGTTTGCGCTGGAGGGTTTGGCGGTCGGATTACTACGAGCGTGGGGTTAACGAAGTTCAGTCTCGAAGTTCGGCCTCGAACTTCAGTGTCGAACTTCAGTCTTTCCTTATTCTCTGGCGCTTGGAAATCAACTGCGTCGCAATGCCGCGCAAGATATTCACCTCTTCAGCTTCAAGCTCGGCGCGCGCGAACAGCCTGCGCAAACGCGGCATCAGCTTCTTTGGATTATCCGCATCCAAAAATTCAATCTCGACCAAAGCTTTTTCAAGGTGCGTGAACATACCTTCGACCTGCTCTGCGCTGGCACGCTCACCACGAAATATGGTTGTATTTTCGGTGTGAACTTCACCTAGTGCGGCGACTCGGCATTCGTAGGCAATCACTTGCACCGCCTGCGCCAGATTCAACGATGAATACACTGGGTTAGCTGGCACGCTGACCAGCGCGCTGCATTTGCTCACCTGCTCATTCGAGAGGCCGTAGCGCTCGCTGCCGAAAACAAGCGCCGTCCGCAGTGCGCTGTCTGCGGCGAGTTGCTCTGCCAGCTGGCGCGGCTCAAACAGGGGTGGCGAAAACTCTCTTGGACGCGCGGATAACGCCACGCTGAAATTGCAACGCGCGGATAACGCCACGCTGAAATTGCAACCGGCTAATGCTTCGTCAAGCGTCGGAACAATGCGCGCGGTAGCAAGAATATCCCCAGCCCCGCTGGCTAAGGCGATTGCCTCGTCGTGCCTGGTTACCTCTGGATCGCGCGGGTTCACCAGCACCAGATCGGAAAAACCCATGGTTTTCATCGCGCGCGCGGTCGAGCCCACATTGCCGGGGTGACTGGTCTCGACCAGAACAAAGCGGATGCGCTCGAAAGTATTCGCCATCGGTGCTGAAGTTGACTTCATTTACAATAGTGCGCATCGCAGGCGACATCGCTGTCGCCGCACTGCTCCTTTTCTCTGACGCCGGATTCTAACGGAACCACCATGCAACCCATGCTCATCTGGATCAGGTACGTGTCACGCGCAAGGGGCCCACCGATTTCGTCAGCGAAGTCGGTCAGGCTGCCGAGCAAGCCATCATCGCGGTGTTGCAGCAAGCCTACCCTGATCATGGCTTCATTGCTGAAGAGTCCGGAATCTCGAAAGCGGCAGAGAGCAACGCCGAAAACGTCTGGATCATTGATCCGCTCGACGGCACCACCAACTTCATTCACGGCTTCCCGCAGTATGCGGTCTCCATCGCGCTCAGGCAGCGCGGGCAGATCACGCAAGCCGTCATTTACGACCCCAATCGCAATGAGCTGTTCACCGCCAGCAAGGGCGACGGCGCCTTCATGAACAACAAACGCATCCGCGTCGCTAAACGCGAGTGATCTCTCGGGTCTGGATGAGTATGTGAAGATGTTCAAACTCATGACTGAAAAATCTGCCGGTCTGCGTCGCCCCGGGTCGGCTGCACTCGATCTGGCCTATGTCGCAGCAGGACGTCTCGACGGATTTTTCGAGAAGAAGCTCAAGCCTTGGGACATGGCCGCGGGCGTGCTGCTCGTCAGCGAGGCGGGCGGTATCGTAACCGGCTTCTCCGGCGAAACCGATTACTTCGATACCGGCGATGTGATTGCTGCATCACCCAAAGTGTTTGGGCAGATGCTGGCAGTGCTGACACCTTTCGCATAAGGCTGCAAGCAACGCCAGCTTCCTAACTGTCGTTAGGTCGATGGCTAGGCGGCAGCACTGCAGAAAGTACAAGACGCACGGCAAGGGCTGCGAACAACGCCAGCGGACTAACGAAATTTGGCCTTAGCTGTTATGATGCGGCCGCGGCGATAGTTCCAGTCTCCTTGCCGCCCCTCCGATTTATCCCCTCGAGCCCTTGACTGGCGCCTTTCTTGGCGGCGGTTCGACTATTTCTATTTCCTATGTCTTTTGCTGAACTCGGCTTGGCCGAACCACTCGTGCGCGCCGTCACAGAACACGGCTATACCCAACCTACCCCTATTCAAGCTCAGGCGATCCCCGCCGTGCTCAAGGGCGGCGACTTACTCGCTGGTGCTCAAACCGGCACTGGCAAAACAGCTGGCTTCACACTGCCGATGCTGCAACGTCTCAACGGTGGCAAACGCCCCGCACCGCGCCATGTACGCGCATTGGTACTGGCGCCAACACGCGAACTTGCGGCCCAAGTCAATGAAAGTGTTGTCACCTATGGCAAATACTTGAAGCTAACGTCTGAGGTGGTGTTTGGCGGTGTCAACATCAACCCGCAAATCCAGAAGCTCTCACGTGGCGTCGATATTCTGGTGGCGACACCGGGTCGACTGCTCGACCTGATGCAGCAGGGTGCGCTCAATCTTTCTGCGGTCGAGATCCTCGTGCTTGATGAAGCCGACCGTATGCTCGATATGGGCTTCATTCGCGATATCCGCAAAGTGTTGGCAGCCCTGCCTCCGAAGCGACAAAATCTGCTGTTCTCGGCAACGTTTGCGGATGAGATCAAAGCCCTCGCCGATAGCTTGCTGAATCAGCCGCAAACGATTGAAGTAGCACGTCGCAATTCGACTGTTGAAGTCATTGGGCAGAAAATCCACCCGGTCGATCGCGACAAGAAGCATCAACTACTCGCTCACCTGATCACTGAACATAACTGGTTTCAGGTGCTGGTCTTCACACGCACTAAACATGGTGCTAACCGACTCGCCGAGCAGCTTGGTAAATCAGGCATTAGCGCCATGGCGATCCACGGTAACAAGAGCCAGGCAGCGCGCACACGAGCTTTATCCGAATTTAAGAGCGGCAAACTGCAGGCCTTGGTCGCAACGGATATCGCAGCGCGTGGCATTGATATCGACCAGTTACCGTATGTGGTCAATTTCGATCTACCGAACGTCCCTGAAGACTATGTGCACCGTATCGGGCGTACCGGGCGCGCGGGCGCTACCGGCGAAGCTGTATCGTTGGTGTGCGTCGATGAGCGTGACCTGTTGCGCGATATCGAGCGCTTCATCAAGCGCGAGATTCCACGCGAGGTGATTGCGGGCTTCGAACCGGATCCCAACGCTAAGCCTCAACCCATACAGCTGCGTAGTCAGCCAGGCGGTCGGCGCAACAATGCTCCGCGTAGTAATCAGCCCAAGAAGGCAGCTACAGCGCCACGGCCTGCCGCCGGTGGGCCTCGACCTGCTCAACGCGGCTCAGCGCTAATGAATCGCTCAGCTGCCAATTCGCAGAGTCGTAAGCAGCGTAGCGGCGAACGCTAAGTCGTTCTCACGAAAGTAGCTTGCGGGCTGTGCTAAATTGCGCGGCATGCCAATCAACAGGCCGTCGTTTGCACGGCCTGTTCGTTTCTTCACTCTAAACGTATGAACGCTTCCGACCGGATCAGTGCCGACAAGCACACGCCGATGATGCAGCAGTATCTGCGCATCAAGGCCGACTACCCGGATCTGTTGTTGTTCTACCGGATGGGTGATTTCTATGAGTTGTTCTTTGAAGATGCCGAGCGCGCTGCGCGTCTGCTTGGCATCACGCTAACGCAACGCGGTGCATCCGCCGGCCAGGCCATCAAAATGGCCGGCGTGCCCTTTCACGCCGCCGATCAATACCTTGCCAAACTGGTGAAGCTTGGCGAGTCCGTCGCGATCTGCGAGCAAATCGGCGACCCTGCCACCAGCAAAGGACCAGTCGAGCGCAAAGTACAGCGCATTGTCACCCCCGGCACACTGACCGATGCCGAACTGTTACCCGAAAAAACCGAGCGCCCTCTGCTTGCGCTGAATGTGCTGCAGCACCGAAAAGGTGTTGTGCTGGGATTGGCATGGCTGTCCCTATCCAGCGGGCGTCTGAGGCTCACTGAATTAACGACCGATGAGAGCAGCCTGCCTTCTCGGCTAAGGCATGAAATTGAACGCATCGCACCCGCAGAGATTTTGGTGGATACGCGTACCGCCGACCTGCTTAATGCGAGCAACAGCCCGCGTCCAACGCAGGTCGCCGATTGGCATTTCGAAATTCCTGCGGCACGCAAAGCCTTATGCGAACAACTTGGTGTGGTCACACTCGCCGGGTTTGGTGCGGAGACGCTGGAGCCAGCAATTGGCGCTGCCGGCGCACTACTGCTGTATGCACGCAATACTCAGGGCAAGCAGTTAAAGCATGTGACCAGCTTGCAGGTCGAGCGCGAAGATGAATTCATTGGTATCGATGCCGCGACTCGACGCAACCTGGAACTGACTGAGCCCTTGCGTGGCAATGACAGCGCCTCACCCACCTTGTTTTCCTTGCTGGACCATTGCCGTACCGCGATGGGGTCGCGCTTGCTGCGTCACTGGCTGCACCATGCGCCACGCGATCAGATCACAGCGCAAGCCCGTCATAGCGCTATCGAATTTCTGATTCAAGCAAACGTCTCGGACACAGTCACCGAACTGCTGGCGAGCGTGCCCGATATAGAGCGAATTAGTACGCGCATCGCCCTGCTTTCTGCGCGACCGAGAGACCTGTCCGCACTGCGCGCTGGCTTGCAACAACTCCCTGCATTACAGCAAGCCTTAAGCGCAGCGACTTCGCTGGCGATTCCTGGTCTGATCGAGCAAACGCGTACATCACTCGCAACGCCCGATGAAGCGCTGGCGCTGCTTGAACGCGCAATTGCGCCAGAGCCAGCGGCCATGATTCGTGACGGTGGTGTGATCGCTAACGGCTATGACGCCGAGCTGGATGAGTTGCGCGGCCTGTCTGAAAACGCCGGGCAGTATTTGGTTGATTTGGAGACGCGCGAACGTGAACGGACAGGTATCGCCAATCTAAGGGTCGAGTACAACAAGGTGCATGGCTTCTATATCGAGGTCACGCATGGTCAGGTGGCAAAGGTGCCCGATGATTACCGCCGCCGTCAGACACTGAAAAATGCCGAGCGCTACATCACCCCAGAACTGAAAGCCTTCGAAGACAAAGCCTTGTCGGCACAAGATCGGGCCCTCACCCGCGAAAAACATCTGTACGAAGCGCTACTACAAACCTTTGCACTACACATCAGCGAACTACAACGCATCGCGCAGGCGGTGTCGCTGCTTGATGTGATGGTGGCACTTGCCAAGCATGCGGAGCGACATCAATGGTGCAAACCACACTTAAGCGAGCAAGCTGGCATCCATATTGTGCAAGGGCGTCATCCGGTGGTGGAGACGGTGATCGAGCGCTTCATCGCCAATGATTGTCAGCTAACGCCTGATCGCCGATTAATGCTCATCACCGGCCCCAACATGGGTGGTAAATCAACCTACATGCGGCAACTGGCACTAATTACGCTGCTTGCTTACATGGGCAGCTATGTGCCCGCAGCTGAGGCGCGTATTGGTCCCATCGATCGAATTTTTACGCGCATTGGTGCCGCCGATGATCTCGCCAGTGGTCATTCGACCTTCATGGTCGAGATGATGGAATCTGCCGCCATCCTGAATGGCGCCAGCGAGCGTTCTCTGGTGCTGATGGATGAGGTCGGCCGCGGTACATCAACCTTTGATGGGCTGGCTCTTGCATGGGCGATCGCAACCGCGCTATTGCAGGAGACGCGCTGCTTCACACTCTTTGCAACGCATTATTTCGAACTGACGCAACTACCGCAGCGACATCTGGGCTGTGCCAATGTGCATTTGTCAGCGGTTGAGCATAAAGACCGCATTGTGTTTCTACACGCAGTACAAGAAGGCCCGGCGTCGCAAAGCTATGGTTTGCAGGTAGCGCAGTTGGCGGGCGTGCCAACCACAGTGATTCGGGCAGCGCGTCGGCACCTCGCACTGCTCGAGGCGCAGTCAACGCGATCCGAGGGTCAGTTTGATCTGTTCTCGATGGAATCCATGGTATCCGCGCCGGAAGCTGATTCGCCTGGACCAGGCCGCGCCCG
>JAPLQC010000057.1:0-3519 GCA_026399895.1 Burkholderiales bacterium | reverse complement strand
TCAGCCGAATGGCATGCTACTCAACGCGCTGGCCGAGATCGACCCTGATCAACTCAGCCCGCGCGATGCACTCGACGCACTCTATCGGCTAAAACGTCTCGCCGACGATTCCAACACCGGTCAATAAGCCGCTGCCGCGTCACGCGGCGCGGTACTGGCTTATTGCAACTGTATGCTGCGGAATTGATCGCTATCATCATCATCGTCATGGTGATGATGACCGTGCGGACCGTGTACATGGCCATGGGCGATTTCTTCCTCGCCGGCCTTGCGTACCTCGACCACATTCAAAGCAAAGCGTAGCGCCATACCTGCGAGTGGATGATTACCATCCAATACGACTTTGCCGTCAGCGATATCCGTCACGGTGAACAGACGCATTTCTGCGTTCGGCACATCATCCGGCGAGCCTTCGAACTGCATGCCAACCTCAAGCTCTGCCGGAAACAAAGTGCGTGGCTCTACCTTGACCAGATCGGCGTCGTACTCACCAAAACCATCCGCCGGCTCGACCTGCACCGAGACGTGCTCGCCAACTGCCTTGCCTTCCAGCGCTTCTTCAATCTTCGGCAGCGTGTTGTTATAGCCGCCGTGCAGGTAAACCATCGGCTCACTGCTCTCTTCGATCAGGTTACCCTGCGCATCGGACAACTTGTAGTGCAACGTAACGACCGTATCCTTAGAAATGTTCATGCTCATCCTCTCAGTAAGCCAGCGCGCATTATAAGGGGCCGTTCCGAGGCACGGCCAGACCATGACTTAGCTTGGTAAGCGCCGATATAATCGGTGCATGAAAGTTAACAACGTACTTGGCGATCTGACACCACGCGAGTTTTTGCGCAGCTACTGGCAAAAGAAGCCCGTGCTGATCCGGCAGGCCATCCCCGGATTCAAGCCTGTGCTGTCACGCGATGCTTTATTTGCGCTGACCGCCCGCGAAGAGGTTGAGTCGCGCCTGATCACGCACTTTCGTTCGCAATGGAAGCTGAGCCACGGGCCCCTGACGTCGCTGCCCCCGACGAATCGCAAGGGATGGACCGTGCTGGTTCAGGGCGTGAACTTGCATGATGATGGCGCCGATGATTTGCTCAGCCGGTTTCGCTTCATCCCAGACGCGCGGCTAGACGATTTGATGATCAGCTATGCCACCGACACGGGCGGCGTCGGCGCTCACCTTGACTCGTACGATGTCTTCCTGCTGCAAGCCGAGGGCTGCAGACGCTGGCGTATTGGCTGGCAGCGTGACCATTCCCTGATTGACGGCGTGCCGCTCAAGTTACTGCGCAACTTTGCGCCGACCACCGAATACCTGCTGGAGCCTGGCGACATGCTTTACCTACCGCCGCAGTGGGCGCATGAGGGGGTTGCCGAGGGCGAGTGCATGACCTATTCGATCGGCTTCCGCGCACCCACTTGGCAAGAACTCGGTGAGTCCTATCTGGGCTTTTTGGCTGAGCAAGTTGATCTGCGTGGACGCTATCAAGACAGTCAGCTGACCCCGAATGCGCATCCGGCTCGGCTTGGGAACGATATGCTGAAACAGGCGCACCAGCAGTTGGGTAAGCTGGGCGGCCGCGCTCAAGATGTGGTGATTTTTTTGGGTGAGCACCTCTCGGAACCGAAACCATCGGTCTGGTTTACGCCCGTTGAGCGACCGCTATCGTTGGAGCGCTTCAGTACTGCCGTGGCCAGCAAAGCACTCCGATTAAGCCGCCAAAGCCGCATGCTGTACCGCGACAAATATATTTTTATTAACGGCGAGTCCTTGCAGGCGGGTGGCGCAGATAGGCTGATTTTGCAGGGATTAGCCGATAATCGCGCGTTGGTAGCTGGGTCGGCCAACGCGGGATCTGCTGACTTGGTGGAGACGCTTTACGACTGGTACCAGCAGGGTTGGATCAGATTCCTCTGAGATAGACGGTTTCATGCGGGCAAATGGCCTGAACCTACGTCAAATACGCCCAAAATCACTTGCAAGCACTTCAACAACACCGGTATAATTTCCGTTTAGGAAGTTTTGTCGATGCGGCAGTGCGCAAATAGGCAGTGTCTTTTCGACAGGGCAACCTGAAAGTGCGATAACTACCGGTAGTTATTAAACTCGCTTTTCGAATCACTTTTCATTCTCACCTGAAGGATAACCATGAAAAAATCGTTGCTGATCGCCTCCCTGCTGGCACTGGCACTGGCCGCTTGCGGCAAGAAAGAGGAAGCTGCTGCTCCTGCACCTGCTGAGGCACCAAAAGCTGAAGCTCCAGCTGCAGATGCACCTAAGGCTGACGCTCCTGCTGCAGAAGCACCGAAGGCTGACGCACCAGCTGCAGAAGAGAAGAAGTAATCTCTCGCTGCTGACGAACACATCGATCCGTCGGTGTGTCGATAAAAAAGCCGCCCTAGGGCGGCTTTTTTGTTGTCCGTAGCGAGATGCCAGCCAGCCCGTCAGCGATCTACTTGCGATACTAGCGTGCTGTAGCGGTGTTTGAGCGATGCTGTGGCCGTGTTTGAGCGATATTGTGGCGATGTTTTTAGATGTATTGGCGAGGTTCAAGCCATCTTGCATCAGGGGCTTCTAGCTACGCCGCCCGTCACACGCGATCCACTCCGAGCCTGTCTGCTGGTCCGCCACCAATAGCGCAATGTCGTCACCCGCAATTTCCGGCTCAATGGATGCGCGCACCAGCTCCGGAGTATTGTTCCGCTGCGATAGGTGTGCCGCGATCAAGGTGTGGAGCTTGGTCTTGTCCACGTCGCGCAAAATGCCTGCGGCCGACTTGTTCGATAGATGGCCATACGGGCCAGAGATTCGCGATTTAAGCCAGGCCGGGTAACCGGACCGGGCCAGCATCTCAGAATCGTGATTAAACTCAAGCAGCAAGGCATCACAGCCTGCGAGGGCCGAGATCAGATGCTGCGTCGAGTGTCCGACATCGGTCAGCACGCCGAGCTTGTAGCGCCCGTCAGAAGCGGTGTATTGAACCGGCTCACGCGCATCATGCGGAACGGTATAGGGACGAATCTCGAGATCGCCGATATCAAGCGCTTCGCCATCGCGGCAAATATGAACGTCGACACCCCGGGCCTCATCTTTCGATGCGCTTTCAAAGCTGCCATGGGTTAACCATACCGGGACTTTGTACTGCCGCGCGACCTGAAATACGCCGCCTAGGTGATCGGAGTGCTCGTGAGTCACCACGATACCCGCGAGCTGGTCGGGTGACATCTCAAGCCGAGCGAAACGACGAGACAACTCGCGTGGCCCAAACCCGCAATCCAGCATGACATGGGTGGTGGTAGTACCCGATGTAGCTGAGATCAGGAGCGCATTGCCCTCGCTGCCGCTACCGACACTGGCAAACTTCACGCCCTACCCCGGGCGGTTGGGCAAGGCATGCCTTACTTCAGTTGCTCGTTAAGCAGGGAAAGAATGCGCTTCGCGTTCGGATCGTTGGCGACCACGCCTTTGTCGTTCTGCACCGAGACCTTGCTGCTGGTCTCCTCACCCTGTACGCGAATCTGGTA
>JAPLQC010000045.1 GCA_026399895.1 Burkholderiales bacterium | reverse complement strand
GCATTGCCGAGGCCATAGGCGAAGAACAGCTTGGCGGCCGAGAACACGACATCATGTTCGTTAAGACCGAGCACCGGCTTGCCATACAACTCGCCAGTCCAGTACAGATTGGCATGACTATGAACGGTGCCTTTAGGTTGTCCGGTAGAGCCGCTGGAGTACAGCCAAAACGCGAACTGATCAGCGTGCGTATCTGCGGGCTGCGGCATGGGTGGCTGTGCCACTAAGCTCGAGAACGCGATGTCTTGATCATCGGCAAGCGCGCCAGACACGACGATCTTCAGCGGCTGACCACATGCCGACACTGCTGGATCGACGGTGCTTCTTAGCGCATCCGACACCACGATCATTTTTGCGTCACTGTGAGTGAGCATGTAGCCGTAGTTTTCTGCGGTGAGCAAGGTATTGACCGGCACCGGCACCACCCCCGCATACAGCGCACCCAGAAAAGCCACCGGTAGATCAACGGTATCAAGCATCACCAGCAACACGCGCTGCTCAGGCTGCAGGCCATGGGCCAGCAGTCCAGCGGCAAAACAGCGTACCCGATGTTCCAACTCCGCGTAGCTCAACTCGCAGCGATCATCGCGGAAGGCGATCTTGTTCCCCCGTGCCTGGTTGAGCGCGAGCAGATGCTGAGCGAAGTTGAAGCGCTGCGGCAGTTGCGGTGCAGCGTTCTGCATGGTTGTCTCCTATACGGGCCGTCGCCTTATTGCCGGGCACAGCGCCTTGGTATTTTTTATTTTGCGAACTTATAATGCATGCAAGAATGAGTGTAAGTGCACTATCTTGCTTGCGTCAAGAAAGCCCCAACGCGAATCCATGCCATTTAACCAGCCCGCAGATCCAAGCGCCACCCACCTCGAGGCGCACGACAAAGACCCGTTCCTCAGCGCGCTGGGCGAGCGTGTGCGTTTGCTGCGCGCGCGCCGTGGCCTGACCCGAAAAGCGCTGGCCAAGCTGGCGGATGTCTCTGAACGTCATGTGGCCAATGTCGAGACCGGTGTCGGTAATGCCTCAATTCAGTTCCTGCGCCGACTCTGCGTGGTGCTGAATTGCTCGCTGGCTGAGATGACCGGCGACGAAGCCGCTTCGTCACCCGACTGGTTGATGATCCGTGAAACCTTGCGTGGTCGTAGCGACGAAGAGCTGGCCAAGGCACGCGCTGCGCTGGCGGTGTTATTCGAACAGCCGACCAGCGAGTCGACGCGCCGTCAGCGCATTGCCTTAATTGGGTTGCGTGGGGCGGGTAAGTCCAGCCTGGGTCAGGCGCTGGCTACCGAGCTGGGTGTGCCTTTCATTGAGCTGTCAGGGCAAATCGAGGCGCTGGCAGGCTGCGGTATCGCCGAGATCCACGCGCTCTACGGGCAGACCGCTTACCGCCGTTACGAGCAGCGCGCGCTGGAAGAAGTCATCCGCGCCCATTCGCGCGCGGTGATAGCCACGCCCGGCGGCATTGTCTCCGAGCCCGCAACCTTCAACTTATTGCTAACGCATTGCTACACGGTGTGGCTAAAGGCGACACCGGAGGAGCACATGAGCCGAGTGCTAGCGCAGGGCGACCGGCGCCCGATGGCGGGCAACCGCGAGGCCATGGACGACCTGAAGCGCATTTTGGAGAGCCGCGCGCAGTTCTACACCAAGGCCGATCAGACCCTCGATACCAGCGCCTTACAGCCCAAGCAAGCGCTCACGTGGCTGCGCGAACATCTCACGCCGTGATCAAAACCTTGCCCAAGTGGCAAGAATTGCGTGCCTAATCGATTGACCTTGCGGCCGGTACGCAATATAGTTCCGGTGACTTGTTAAAAAGCATGATATTGCATCGGGAGACCCATGAGCGCGTCCTTTGTCGTTGACTACCAAACCACCCCTGAGCGCTACCGGCACTGGAAGCTGGCGGTCGAGGGCACGGTAGCAAACCTGACCATGACAGTGAATGAGGATGGCGGCCTGCGCGATGGCTACAAGCTCAAGCTGAACTCTTACGATCTTGGCGTCGACATCGAACTGCACGACGCGATACAGCGAATCCGTTTCGAGCACCCACAGGTGCGCGTGGTCGTGATCGGCAGTGGCCTCGATAGAATATTCTGCTCGGGCGCGAATATCTTCATGCTTGGTAAATCCAGCCACGCCTGGAAGGTCAACTTCTGTAAATTCACCAACGAGACTCGTAACGGCCTGGAAGACTCTAGCCGCCATTCCGGGCTCAAGTTCCTTGCTGCTGTTAACGGTGCTTGTGCAGGCGGTGGTTATGAACTTGCCGCCGCATGCGATGAGATTCTGTTGGTCGACGACCGATCCTCCTCAGTGAGTTTGCCCGAGGTGCCCTTGCTGGGTGTACTGCCGGGTACGGGTGGTTTGACGCGACTGACCGACAAGCGCAAGGTGCGGCATGATCATGCAGATATCTTCTGCACGACATCCGAAGGGATACGTGGCCAGCGCGCTAAAGATTGGCGGCTAGTCGACGAGATCGCCAAGCCAGCGCAGTTCGCACAAGCCGTGCGTGAGCGTGCTGAAGCACTGGCAGCAGGCAGTGATCGACCAGCACAAGCCAAGGGCGTGCCATTGACGCCGCTGCAACGCGAATTCAATGCACAGGGTGTGAGATACCAGTATGTCGATGTGGTACTGCATCGTGACGCGCGCAGCGCGACCATCACAGTGCATGCGCCATCAACGCCGCAGCCTGGCGACATCGCTGGTATTGAAGCGGCGGGTGTGAATTGGTGGCCCTTGCAAATGGCACGCGAGTTGGACGACGCTATCCTGCACCTGCGTACCAATGAAATCGAGCTGGGTATCTGGGTACTTAAAACCGCCGGTAACCGCGAGCATGTATTGGCGTGCGATGCCAGCATGCAAGCGAATTCCTCGCACTGGCTGGTGCGCGAGACGCTAGGTTTCATGCGACGTACCTTTGCACGGATTGATGTTTCATCACGCAGTCTGTTTGCGCTGATCGATGAAGGCTCATGCTTTACCGGCACACTGGCCGAACTGGCGTTTGCGGCTGATCGCAGCTACATGCTCACCTTGCCCGACGCGCCACAAGATGCACCGGTAGTGACTTTGTCTGAGATGAATTTTGGTCTGCTGCCCATGGTCACCGGGCAGAGCCGTCTGGCGCGTCGTTTCTATGATGATGACGTCAAGCTCGGTGAGTTAAAGGCACTGACGGGGCAATCGCTTGATGCAGATAAAGCGATGGCGCTGGGCTTGATAACGGCGAACCCGGATGACATCGACTGGGCGGATGAGATTCGCCTCGCGCTTGAAGAGCGCGCCAGCATGTCACCCGATGCACTGACCGGTATGGAAGCGAACTTGCGCTTTAATGGCCATGAAAACATGTTCACGCGTGTGTTCGGCCGCTTGTCTGCTTGGCAGAACTGGATCTTCAATCGGCCGAATGCGGTCGGTGAGACCGGTGCGCTGAAGGTTTATGGTACGGGTAGTAAGTCGAAATTCGAGTTTGAACGCGTTTAGAACCTATCTCGTTAGGCCACTGGCGGCGTTGGCAGCACCTTGCCGTACGTCTTGTACTGTCTGCGGTGCTGCCGCCTTGCCATCAACCTAACGGGACAGGTTCTCTAAGCCTCTAACAAAATATCGGTACCGTCATTGGCAACAACTCGCGGTGTGTAATAAAGAGTTTAAAAAATAATAGCCCTTATTGGATCGAGTAATTCCCACAGGAGATAGCGTGAGCGCCATCGATTACAGCGAAAAAATCCCGAATAACGTCAACCTCTCGGAAGATCGTGCTTTGCAGCGCGCGCTCGAGCATTGGCAGCCGAATTATCTGCAATGGTGGAACGAGATGGGCCCGAATGGCTCACAGAATTTTGATGTCTATCTGCGCACGGCAATCAACACCACGCCGGAAGGCTGGGCGCAGTTTGGTCATGTGAAGATGCCTGACTATCGCTGGGGGATTTTCCTCAATGCACCCGAGGCAGATCGTAAAGTTAACTTCGGTGAGCACAAGGGCGAAGCCGCATGGCAAGAAGTACCCGGTGAACACCGCGCCAATCTGCGACGCATCATTGTCACTCAAGGTGATACTGAGCCTGCATCGGTTGAGCAGCAACGTCACCTCGGGCTGACCTGTCCGTCACAGTACGACCTGCGTAATCTGTTTCAAATTAATGTAGAGGAAGGTCGCCATTTATGGGCAATGGTGTATCTGCTGCATAAATATTTTGGTCGTGATGGTCGTGAAGAAGCCGAGGCACTCCTGCATCGCAACTCTGGCTCGCAGGACAATCCGCGTATCTTGCAAGCCTTCAATGAAGAAACGCCTGATTGGCTGGCGTTCTACATGTTTACTTACTTCACTGATCGTGATGGTAAGTTTCAATTGTGCGCGCTGGCCGAGTCCGGCTTTGATCCGCTCTCGCGTACCTGCCGTTTCATGCTGACTGAAGAGGCGCATCATATGTTTGTAGGCGAGTCGGGCGTTTCGCGCACGATTCAACGCACCTGCGAAATGATGAAGCAGCACGGTATCGAAGACCCGGAGCAGCTGCGTCAACTCGGCGTGATCGATCTGCCGACCATACAGCGTTACCTCAACTTCCATTTCAGCGTGACGATCGACTTATTTGGTGCTGATCAGTCTTCCAATGCCGCGACTTTCTATGCGACCGGAATAAAAGGCCGTTATGAAGAGACCAAGCGCACGGATGATCACCAACTCAAGGGTGATCATTACAAGATTCTGGAAGTGCAGGGCGATAAATTAGTTGAGCGTGAAGTGCCAATGCTGAATGCGCTGAACGAAGTACTGCGCGATGATTACATCAAGGACTCGATCGCGGGTATTGGTCGCTGGAACAAGGTCATCGAGAAAGCCGGTTTGTCTTTCCGTTTGCAGGCGCCGCACAAGGCCTTCAACCGTCATATCGGTAGCTTCGCTGGCCTTCGGGTATCGCCGCAAGGACAAATCATTTCCGAAACAGAGTGGCAGGCGCATGCACGCCAGTGGTTGCCGACGGAAGAAGATCGCGCCTATGTAGCCTCGTTGATGGGTCGTGTGGTGGAGCCAGGCAAGATGGCAAACTGGATCGCGCCGCCGCCGATTGGTATCAATCGCCAGGCAATCGATTTCGAGTACGTGCGTTTCAACTGACGAGCGAGTTTTATGGGTGCGACTGACGCCGAGGTGCTGATACGTCAGCACTTGATTGACCCCGAGGTCTGCATACGTTGCAACACCTGCGAGGATACTTGCCCGATTGATGCGATCTCGCATGATGATCGTAACTATGTGGTCGATGCGAGCATTTGCAACGGCTGCAATGCTTGCTTGCCACCGTGCCCGACCGGTTCGATTGATAACTGGCGCACGGTGCCCAAGGCTGCGGCGTATAGCGTGGTGGAACAATATAGTTGGGATGAGCTTCCTACCCAGGAGCCACTAGATGCTTCCGCTGCAGTAGTAAGCGCTGAGCAACCACCACAGCATAACGCTGCGCTATCGATTACCTCGCCAAGTGCGCCACGGTCTGCTGCACAACCGAGCCTAAATTTATATGACATCAAGCAGCCTTTGCTGGCGACGGTTGCAGGAAACTTTCGTCTGACTGATGCGGATACCGAGAGTGATATCCGTCATATCGTGCTTGATTTCGGTCAGACACATTTTCCGGTATTGGAAGGGCAGAGCATCGGCATCATCCCGCCCGGCACCGATGAATCCGGCCGACCGCATTATCTTCGACTCTATTCGGTAGCTAGCCCACGGAATGGTGAGCGACCGGGGTATAACAATTTGTCGTTAACCGTGAAGCGTGTTCTGCATGATCACGAAGGCAAATCGGTACGCGGCGTTGCTTCTAACTACCTCTGCGATTTGCAAAAGGGTGACACCGTACAAGTCACCGGGCCCTTTGGTGCGCACTACCTGATGCCGAATCATGCGGGTTCGAATATCGTGATGATCTGCACCGGCACCGGTGCAGCACCTATGCGCGCAATGACCGAGTATCGTCGGCGCTTTCTCGCTCAGGGCACACCCGTCGAAGGCAAACTGATGTTGTTCTTCGGTGCGCGACGGCCCGGTGAGTTGCCGTATTTTGGCCCTTTACGAAAACTGCCCTCGAGCTTCATCGATATTCATCTCGCGTTTTCGCGCGCTGATGATGAGCCCAAGACCTATGTACAAGACAAACTACGGGCTGCAGCTGCTGCCGTTGCGGATGTGTTGAAGGGTGACACCTACTTCTATGTGTGTGGCGTAAAAGGCATGGAGGCGGGCGTAATGGATGCCTTGCGAGAGATTGCCGAGGGTGCGGGTATCGACTGGCCTGCACTGCATACGCAAATGCTGGCTGAGGGGCGTTTCCACGTTGAGACCTACTGATTTCTTGCTTCGGTAAGTGGCTGGTCTCGTTAAACGCTGAGCCCTGATTTGGCAGCAAATGACCCGTAGGTTATTTGTTGGGTTGGAAAAAATCCAAGCAGATCAAGCCCTTGGCGCGTTGGTGCAATGCATGATGACAGAGCTTCAATTCGTCGGCATCATGCGCGCGCATCACCAAAAAAATCTGTCGCCGGAAGAGCGAGAGGAGACCCGAACCCGCCACATGCGAGTGTGGCGGGTTTTATTTTTTGTGGGGCGTGAGTGGCAAAGGTTGAGGTCTATTGAAATAGTCAAATCAACAATTATTTCAATAATACATATCAAACTTTCATCCATTCATCGTATTTATATCTGGCATCACAAATGGAAAGCGGACGTCGCTCCATCTCGTTGATATAGTCTGACCCGTCTCCTCCAGCCTTCCAAAAAGGATGGATTTAAACCCGACTGGTTCAGCCAGTCGGGTTTTTTTTCGTCGCTACCCCTAATCGCCGCCAGCCGCGCCGCGCCGTATACTCGAGGTTCTCAATCGGAGGCGAGCATGTACCAAAACATTCTTGTTGCCTACAACGGCAGTCCCGAAAGTCAGGCTGCGCTGCGCGAGTGCGCGCGGCTGTCGCTGCCAACGTCTGCCACGGTTCACCTGCTGGCCGTGGTGAGCCCGCCACCGTACCTGTTGGTCGGCGAGTTCGCAGCGGCTGCTGTCATGAGTGTGGAGGAGGGTTTGGTCGCCGAGCGCGAAAAGATGTCGAAGGAACTCGACGCCGGTGCCGCCATGCTGAGCGGTAGTGGGCTGGCAGTGATTCCCCGTCTGGAGGTGGGCGAGCCGGTAAACGTGATTGAGCAGATGGCAAATGATCTGAAGATTGATCTGGTAATCGTTGGCCACTCGCGCCACAAGCCACTCACGCTGCGCTGGTGGCGCGGTAGCACCGACACCCTTTTGATTGAAAAACTACGCTGCAGCTTGTTAGTTGCCTCTGACGCTACGCCTGCGGCTTAAGCAGCGCTACCCGTGCTACCCGCGCTCGCGACGCTTGGCGCCGAGGGTTGAGTCATCCCTACTCGTGAAACCCAACCTCGCACGCTTTCTTATCGACACACCTTGTCGTAGCCGAGTCAGCACCGCCAGCACTCGCTTGTGACGTGACTCCGATCGTTCATGTTTGCTATCGTCGATCAGTGTTCGAAGCTGATAATTTAGCGAGCAGATCAACAGCCGCGTCAGCGCGATGCTATCCAAGATCATCCTGAATCTGTTTCGGTAAATAATCAGTCCGTAAAGGGGGGTGCGTTGCGCACCGAACGGGCGCTTGCTGTTGAAGTAGCCGCCTAGCAGATGAAACCGTTGTGCGCCTGTACGGATAGCCTCGAGAATCATTAGGTGGCGTGACAGTTTTCCCAGCCCGAGGTGATTCATGGCGGGATCATGAGCATTGAGCAAAGAGAACACATCATCACCGAAACGGCACACCAAGCTCCCGGCACAGAGTCGACCTTCAATGTGAATCGTGCCGACCATCCCGCGCGCGTGCGCAAGACGGAGCAGACGCGTGCTTTCTGCCTGATCAATCGCGGAGTCTCGCTGCTTTGACGCCATGCGCGCATGGTTGAAACTGATAATGTGTTCGAGCAGTTCCGCATCCAGGGCGTGACCAGGAACGATCTGATGCGTCAAACCTTTGGTGCGGGCCAGTCGAGATCGCAGCGATTGTCGCAATGATTTACCCAAATTGGCCAGATAACTTGCTTCGTTATCTGGCAGTGTGACCACGATATCTTCCGAAATTGGCAGACATACCTTCCGCTGCAAGCGGTGTAGGTCGGTGGGTTGTACCGAATGAAATTGCAGTCGATAGCTGCCTTGCTCATGTGCAAAGACAGCATCAGCGAAGCGCTGCACGGCAGCACCGTCGATGCGCATGCCTTGATTGATGACGGTAATACGGCCGCGCTCGCATCGGTAAAGAAATAACTCCCGAACGCTAAGCCCGCTCCATTCGGTGTAGGTGCTGACGTCCTGGAGGCTGGAAAGCCCGAGCTGCGGTATGGATGAGTACAAGCTGCCGTAGCGCTCGTCCAGAGCGGCCTCGACGAATGGAGGAATATGCTGGTCGTAAAATCGCGTACCGTGAATTTCCTGCGAGCGCCTTTCAGTCAATCGGATTCCCAACCCAACAATGGCAAAATGACACGAGTAATCTCTACCCAAAAGCAGCCGGTTGGACTTGACCGGCCGAAGCCGCTAGACTCTGACGCTTTTTTCGATTGCCTGTGATGACCCACGCCACTGATTCTTCCGAAACCGATGATCTGGAGCGCAATCGCGCGACATCGCGTGAGCAAATTGCGCGCGAGGTAGCGCGCCGCCGGACATTCGCGATCATTTCCCACCCAGATGCGGGCAAGACCACGCTCACAGAAAAGTTGCTGCTGTTCTCTGGCGCGATTCAGCTGGCTGGCACGGTGAAGGCGCGTAAAAGCGGCCGCCATGCAACCTCGGACTGGATGGAGATTGAAAAACAACGCGGCATTTCGGTCGCCAGTTCAGTCATGCAGTTTGATTACCGTGATCATGTAGTCAACCTGCTCGACACTCCGGGTCACCAGGATTTCTCAGAAGACACCTACCGCGTGTTGACCGCAGTTGACTCGGCCTTGATGGTGATTGATGCCGCTAAAGGTGTAGAAGCGCAAACCATCAAGTTGCTGAATGTTTGCCGCATGCGCGATACACCTATCATCACTTTCATGAACAAGATGGATCGTGAAACGCGCGATCCCTTGGAATTGTTGGACGAGGTGGAATCGGTATTGGGTATTCAATGTGCGCCGGTGACCTGGCCGATTGGTATGGGCAAGGCGTTCCGTGGTGTGTATCACCTGCTGCGCGACGAGATCTTGTTGTTTGTGCCGGGTAGCGAACGTGCCGATCAAACCTTCGAGGTGATTAAGGGTATCGACAACCCGCGGCTGCAGGAGATGTTCCCGCAAGAGATTGCGCAACTCAGGGCTGAAGTCGAATTGGTACACGGCGCATCGCACCCGTTTGCACTGGAAGCGTTTTTAGCAGGCAAGCAGACGCCGGTATTTTTCGGTTCTGCCATCAACAACTTTGGCGTTCGTGAAATTCTGGATGCGCTGCTTGATTGGGCACGCGCACCGGGCGAGCGTGATGCAAGTGTGCGATTCGTCAAACCAGATGAGCCTGCATTCTCTGGCTTTGTGTTCAAGATACAAGCCAACATGGATCCAGCGCATCGCGACCGAATTGCATTTTTGCGCGTTTGCTCAGGTCGTTTCGAGCGCGGCATGAAGATCAAGCATCTTCGTCTGAATCGTGAGTTGAAGCTATCGTCTGTCGTCACCTTCATGGCTTCTTCGCGCGAGCAAGTTGAAGAGGCCTATGCCGGCGATATCATTGGTCTTCCGAACCACGGCAACATGCAAATCGGCGATAGTTTTTCCGATGGTGAGGCGCTGCAGTTCACCGGTATTCCTTATTTCGCCCCTGATTTTTTCCGTACGGTTCGTATTCGCAATCCACTCAAAATCAAGCAGCTGCAAAAAGGTCTGCAACAGCTTGGCGAAGAAGGCGCGGTGCAGGTATTCAAACCGGTCAGTGGTGCTGATCTGGTACTCGGTGCCGTCGGTATGCTGCAGTTTGAGGTGGTGGCAAGTCGTTTGATGAATGAGTACAGCGTTGACGCCGTATTCGAGGGCACAAGTATCAACACGGCTCGTTGGGTATCTTGCGACGACAAAAAAATGCTGGCCGACTTCGAGCGCTCCTCCGCCGGCGCACATCTCGCGCATGATGCGGCAGGCAACCTGGCGTATCTCGCGAGCTCTGCTGTCAACCTCAAGCTGGTACAAGAGCGTTGGCCAGGCGTCACTTTCCATGCCACACGTGAGCACGCGGTACGTATCGCTTGATGCGCGTAAGGTGCTTGTGCATCCATCTGATTACGGTCGATGCCGTAATCAGATTTTTTTGAGGCCTCGCAACTAGCGTAGCGAGCGACCTGACTACACTGGCGCAATCTCATGGTGTTGTTTTCGGGGTGCTAGTGCCCGGGTGACAGAGCCGTAGCACCGGCACTGCCGCAAGCGTATCTCTGAGATTTGCTCCGCCGCATCACCGCCAGAGCCTTCGTCGTCTTCCCCTACAGATCGAATGATCCAATGGTGTGCGATTGCACGCGGGGGTGGATTTATCATTTTTTTTCGGGGACCACCATGCTAACCGCGACCTACTCCATCATCGCTCTGAAGATAGAGCAGCGACGGGCACGCTGGACCTTTACCTCTATCCAGCGACATATTTTGTACGGCATTCATCATCTCAAGACACCAGGTGGTGTTGATCTTGAGGCCTTGCTGAATCGGCTGACGCAGTTCGAGCAGTACTGTCATCGTCGTAAGGTCGAGGTTGTCATTATTCCCGCGCTGCGCAAGCTGACGCGTGAGGCAGATGCCTTACTCGACGAGTTGGAGCAGTTGAGTAAGACCAGCGTTGATCTTTTGTGTTCAGTGCGTGAAAAGCTGCAGCAATGGCTACGCAGCGGCGCCACCCTCGTGGACGATATTTGCATCACCCTTGAGCAGTGTTGCGCCTCGTTCTACCGACGACTGCAACGCGAGGAAGAATTGGTCGAACTCGCAGAGCGGGTAATCCCGGCCGAGGCCTGGTTCGGGATCGCTAAGTGTTTTTTGTATGAAGACGGCCGTGCGCTAAGGCTGAAAGAACCGGTGCACGACGACGAAGAATAGGGCAGTCCACCACCGCCACTGCACCTAAATATGCACCAAATATGTGCATATTGATGGAAATGCACCAAAACAAGGCATTTTGGTAGGTCTGCACCAAGATGCCTCATCGCCGGCCGCGCTGCCTTTTTGGCTGGTCGGTCGTCAACGCCTTGTTCTGATTCAAAGTTTTCCCACGCACTGTTTGCGGCAATTTGCTTGCGCCGAAGTAAGTCAGTGGCATGGAATCTGCTACCATCCCGCCCCGTGTTCCAGTTGCAAGCCCTCCTATATGCCGGTCATTCTCCGGCGCCGAGTCCGCAACAGGCAAACCCTGATTCCGAGCAAGTATTTCTATTTCCGCAACCTTCCGGGAGATTTTTATGTCAAAGACGGCCGCAGATGTATTAAAGATGGTGAAAGACAACGAAGTTAAATTCGTTGATTTTCGTTTTTCAGACACCCGTGGCAAAGAGCAGCACGTGTCGGTCCCGGTCTCCCACTTCGATATGGACAAGTTCGAATCGGGTCACGCCTTCGACGGTTCGTCGATCGCTGGCTGGAAGGGTATCGAAGCCTCCGACATGTTGCTGATGCCGGATCCGAACACTGCCAACCTCGACCCTTTCATGGAAGAGACCACGCTGTTCATGCAGTGCGACGTTATCGAGCCTAGCGATGGCAAGGGCTACGATCGTGATCCGCGCTCGATCGCCAAGCGCGCCGAGGCCTATCTGAAAGCATCCGGTTTGGGTGATACCGCTTACTTCGGTCCTGAGCCTGAATTCTTCATCTTCGATAGCGTTCGCTGGAATGTCGATATGTCCGGCTGCTTCGTCAAAATCGATTCGGAAGAAGCTGCTTGGTCCACTGGCCAAAAATTTGAAGGCGGTAACACCGGCCATCGTCCAGCCGTGAAGGGTGGTTACTTCCCAGTACCACCGGTTGATAGCTTCCAGGACATGCGCTCCGAGATGTGTTTGGTGCTCGAATCGCTCGGTATCCCGGTCGAAGTGCATCACCACGAAGTGGCAGGTGCAGGTCAGAACGAGATTGGTACCCGATTCTCGACCTTGGTCCAACGCGCTGACTGGACCCAGTTGCAGAAATACGTGATCTGGAATGTTGCGCACACCTATGGCAAGACCGCGACCTTCATGCCGAAGCCCATCGTTGGCGATAACGGCTCGGGCATGCACGTTCACCAGTCGGTCTGGAAAGACGGCAAGAACCTGTTCTCGGGTGACGGCTACGCCGGTCTGTCTGAGTTCGCGCTGTACTACATCGGCGGCATCATCAAGCACGCACGCGCGCTGAATGCGATCACCAACCCAGGCACTAACTCGTACAAGCGTTTGGTGCCGGGCTTTGAAGCACCGGTCAAGCTGGCGTACTCGTCGCGTAACCGTTCGGCGTCGATCCGTATTCCGCACGTAGCGAATCCGAAAGGCCGTCGTATCGAGACCCGTTTCCCTGATCCTTCTGCCAACCCTTACCTGTGCTTTGCAGCACTGTTGATGGCTGGTCTGGACGGTGTGCAGAACAAGATCCATCCGGGCGAAGCTGCCTCGAAAGATCTGTACCACTTGCCGCCAGAAGAAGACGCAAAGATCCCGACCGTGTGCTCGTCGCTCGACCAGGCGCTCGAGTGCCTCGACAAGGATCGCGAGTTCCTGACCCGCGGCGGCGTGTTTACCGACACCATGATCGATGCCTACATCGAGCTGAAGATGCAAGAAGTCACACGGTTCCGTATGACAACGCATCCGGTTGAGTTCGAGATGTACTACTCGCTGTAATTTTCAAAGCGATCTGAAGAAAGGGCGACGCAAGTCGCCCTTTTTTTGCGAACAACGTTGCGCGTTTGATAATCAATCGCCCAAAGATTCTGGTATAACTTCCAATCCGAACAGCACCGCATCATCATCATCATCATCATCATCATGAGGGTTAGTCCTGTTGCCTTGTCTTTACTCTTGCTTGCCAGCGAAGTCTGCGCGCAGGGGGTTTACGTTTGCACCCAATCGAATGGTGTTCGTGAGTACCGCAATACCGGCGACGTACGCGGCTGCCGCAAGCTCGACACCGAGTCTTTATCGTCGATCCCCGCGCCCTCATCGGTCATACAAGCCAAAGCTGACCCTTCCTTTCCGCGGGTAGATAGCCAGACCCAGAAGCGGCGAGACCTCGACCGTATGCAAATTCTCACCGACGAGATTCGCACCGAGGAGAACAAGCTAGCCGACCTGAAGAAGGAATATCAAAACGGCGAGCCGGAGCGGCTGGGCAGTGAGCGGAATTATGCAAAGTACCAGGAACGGGTGGCGACCATGAAAGACGATATCGCACGCACCGAAAAGAATATCGAGGCACTGAAGCGCGAGATTGGTCAATTAAAATAGGGCTGACGCTCCCGCATCCCAACCCGGGCCGCCATGCGGCCCTTTTTGTTTTCCGCCCATTGTGAATATTCTTGCCACATCGCTCGGCGGGCTTGATCTGCTCGCATCCGCCGTACTGATTCTCGACGCCGAGGGCAGGATCGCCTACGCCAATGCCGCTGCTGAGAGCCTGCTTGATAGTTCGTTCAAGGTCATGCAGAACCAGCGCTTGAGCGAGCTGTTCATGAGCGGCGAGCGGCTGGATCAGATTTTCCAGCAGGCGCTTCAGCGCCAGTTTGATCAAAAACGTGAAGATCTCGCGCTCGAGCGGGTAGGGCGTCTGCCGCTGCAGGTGAATGTCACGGTCACCCCACTCGACGATACCGAGCACCCGGTGCTGATCGAGTTGCGCGAGAACGTACAGCAGCTGAAGCTCGATCGCGAGGAGCGACAGCTTGGCCAGACACAGGCCAACAAGGAACTGATCCGCAACCTCGCGCATGAGATAAAAAATCCGCTCGGCGGTATCCGCGGCGCAGCGCAGTTGCTGGAGCTTGAATTGCCGGGTCAGGGCCTTAAAGACCTGCGTGAGTACACCCAGGTCATCATCAAAGAGTCTGATCGCCTGCAGACGCTGGTAGACCGCCTGCTGGCGCCGCATCGACGTCCGCAGATCGTCGGCGACGTCAACATCCACGAGGTGTTTGAGCGGGTGCGCAGCTTGATCGTCGCTGAGTTTCCGCAAGGGCTATCCATCACCCGCGACTATGACCTGTCATTGCCGGAGTTTCGCGGCGACAAAGAGCAGCTGATTCAGGCGGTATTGAATATCGCGCACAACGCCGCACAAGCGCTTGCCGAGCGTATCGAACACCGCGATGCAGAATTGATATTTCGGACACGCATTGCCCGCTCGGTGACGATTGCCAAAGTGCGTTATAGGCTGGCACTGGACTTGCATATCATCGACAACGGTCCGGGCATACCGGCGGATCTGAGGGAAAGAATGTTTTACCCGTTGGTCTCAGGTAGAGACGGCGGGAGCGGACTGGGGCTGACACTGGCTCAAACCTTCATCCAACAGCATTCTGGCGTTATCGAATGCGAAAGCCGACCCGGATATACGGATTTCCGTATCCTGATCGCCTTGCCTTGATGCGCTGGCCCGCTGCCGCGCACCGGCGCAGCGCAGTTGGGGCGGGTCGCTAGCACCGTTTTGGTGCTAGGGTATGAAATCGCTGGGTTATAGAGAGCGCATGAAACCAATCTGGATAGTTGACGACGATGAATCGATACGCTGGGTGCTAGAGAAAGCACTCGCGCGCGAGGGCTTGAGCACGCGCAGCTTCTCCAACGTGCGCGAGGTGATTGACGCGCTTCAGCATGGCACCCCGCAAGTGCTGGTGTCCGACATTCGTATGCCGGGCGAATCGGGTCTCGAGTTGCTACATACGGTCAAGCAGCGCCATCCGAGCTTGCCGGTGATTGTGATGACCGCGTTCTCCGATCTTGATTCAGCAGTCGCAGCATTCCAGGGTGGCGCCTTCGAGTACCTAGCGAAGCCCTTCGACCTCGACAAAGCCGTTGAGCTCATTCGGCGTGCGCTCGAAGAGAGCTTGCGCGACGCAGAGATCGACCTCGCCAGCAGCGAAACACCTGAGATATTGGGCTCAGCGGCAGCGATGCAGGATGTATTTCGAGCGATCGGTCGCTTGTCGCAATCGAATGTCACCGTACTGATTACCGGTGAGTCCGGTACCGGTAAAGAGCTCGTCGCGCGCGCTTTACACAAGCATAGTCCGCGTGCGGCGCAACCCTTCATTGCACTGAATACCGCTGCAATTCCAAAAGACCTGCTCGAATCCGAATTGTTTGGTCATGAACGCGGTGCTTTCACCGGTGCCCAAGCTACGCGGCGTGGCCGTTTTGAACAGGCCGAGGGCGGCACCTTGTTCCTCGATGAAATTGGTGACATGCCTTTCGATTTGCAGACGCGTTTGTTGCGGGTGCTGTCGGATGGACATTTTTATCGCGTCGGTGGACACCAACCACTGAAAGCCAATGTACGCGTCATCGCCGCTACGCATCAAAACCTTGAGCAGCGAGTGCGTGATGGTTTATTCCGGGAAGACTTGTATCACCGCTTGAATGTGATCCGGTTGCGGCTACCCGCACTTCGTGAGCGATGTGAAGATATTCCGCTGCTCGTACGTCACTTTCTGGCGAGCAGTGCGCGAGAACTGGGTGTAGAAGCAAAACGTTTGTCTGATCAGGCGATGCAGTTTCTGTCTGCATTGGATTTGCCGGGTAACGTGCGGCAGCTAGAGAACTTGTGCAACTGGATCACCGTGATGGCCCCCGGGCAAACCGTAGAGGTTAAGGACTTGCCCGCAGAGCTGATTCAAAGTACCGGCACAGTGGCGCTGACAATGCCATCGCCAGAGCCGCTAGCACCCATCAAGTTAAATGGTGACTATCACGCGCCCGCAATGCTGGTGCCCGAAGCAGCGCACATCAATGGCGAATCGCATACCAATGGCAGTATGCAGGATCGTCATTCATGGATATTGATGTTAGAAGCCGAGGCATCACACATGTTGTCCTCAGGCAGGCCTGAAGTGATGGATGCCTTGGGACGGCAGTTTGAGGCAGCGCTTATCAAGACTGCGCTTAAGCATACGCACGGCAGAAAAAACGATGCTGCGATTCGGCTGGGTATTGGGCGCAATACGATTACGCGCAAGATTCAGGAGTTAGGAATCGAAGGCACCAACGAAGAATAAGATCCGGTCTTGTTAGGCCTCTAGCTGCGTTGACAGTACCTTGCAGTACCTCAGTATTGTCTGCGGTACTGCCGCCTTGCCAGCGACCTAACAAGGTCGGCTACAAGCAGTTGTTTCTTCAGGCCGCTGGCGGTGTTGCACCTGCTCGCCGTACCAATTACTCAATCAGTTTATCGAGAGTTTCTCACCACAAACTGGTGCCCGACCTCTGCCCATGTCGTGGTTTCTTTCGATAGCCAGTAGGCCAGCGTCGGGTGATGCAGCGTGAGTGATTGCCCGAGGGTGAGTTCTATACGTGAGCGCACCGACAAGCGCACTGGCGCGACCGCTGGGTCGATGCGTGCGTGCATAAACAAGATGCCGAGGCGTAGGGAAACGATGGCGCGGATAACTTCGGTATCGGCAATCGCATCCTGCACCTTGCGTAGATTGCCCTTCTGCGCCAGCAGTAGCACCGACAGCAGGTGCTGTTCATGCGACGTGAAGCCGGGTAAATCAGCATTCAGCGCGAGATAAGCGCCGTGCTTATGAAAACCGGTGTGTGACACCACCATGCCCACTTCATGCAACTTGCCCGCCCAACCGATCATGCGCTCGAGTGCGCCATCGGGTGCCGCCTGAGCATACAACGCACGCGCATTCGATGCGGCGCGCGAGGCACGTGTCTCGTCAACACCAAAGCGTTTCATGAAGCGCTTAACGGAATCTTGTCTGCGGTCGCGTTTACGCTGGCGTAGATAAAGGTCCCACAAGACGCCCATACGCAAGCCTGCCTCTACCGCGAACAGTGATTTGAAACCGAGTTCTTGTGACAAGCCAATGAGTACTGATAGGCCGCCCAGCACCACGCTGGCACGTTCTGGTCGTACACCGATAAGATCGAGTTTGCTGACCCGCCCCGCCTCGAGCAACAAGTCGCGCAGGATAAGCAGGTTCTTGACAGATAGTTGCCCATCACCCAGCGCGTTTTTTTCGATGACATCCGCCAGTGTGCGCAAGGTGCCTGAAGAGCCATACCCTACTTCCCAGTAGCGCGGGTGAAACGGCGCCACGCCATCTTCGAACATACTGCGCGCGTACAGCACAGCCTCATCAAATGCATTCGCCGTAATACGCTCACCATCAAAAAAACGCGTCGAGGCTGGCACAGTGCCAATAGAAAATGATTCAACCTGCTCAATTTCAGGGCCTTCACCCAGAATCAACTCGGTCGAGCCACCACCGATGTCGATCACCAAGCGGCGTTCAAGTGGCAGGTTGAGCGTTGAGGCCACGCCCATGTAAATCAGGCGGCCTTCTTCTTCGCCAGAGATGATCTCGATGGGGTAGCCAATTGCTTTTTCGAAAAGAGGAATAAAGCTCGACGCATTCCGAGCCACTCGTATCGTATTGGTGGCCACCACACGTACGCCCGTCAGCGGCGTGGACTGCAAAATCTGCGCAAAACGCGCCAAGCAGGCGACTGCATTTTGAATAGCGGCCTGGCTCAGGTTGCGCCTGCTGTCCAGGCCAGCGCCCAGGCGCACCGGCTCGCGAGCGCTATTAATGATGCGGATGCGCTCGCCATCGAAAGTCCCGATGTGCAATCTGAAGCTGTTCGAGCCGAGGTCAACTGCGGCGAGCATGCGCGTGAATCTCCCTTACGTAAGTGCAAAACCTTTAATCATTAGCGCCTGTTATGACGGCTTGATGACAAAACTAGCCAAAGTCGCTAAATCGCTACGAATCGGATTATCAGGCAAGAGTTCCATTCATGTCATCAAGTTGAAAAAAAACATTCACACAATCGCGGTCGGAATTCAAGAAATGCAGGAAAGGTGCGTCTTTAGCCACCCTGAATGCGCTGGATTATCAACCGGAGATTTACATGAAGAAGACTACCACTACGATTAATGCTAAGCAGATCGCTATCGCGGTTGCTGCTGTCTGCGCATCGCTGTCGATGCCGGCCGTTGCCAACGAAAACAAGGCGATGCTGGACCTGATGCTGAAAAAAGGCGTCATCACGCAAAAAGACTACAACGACTTCATGGAGGCTAATAAAGAAGCCGACGAGAACAAGGCGTTCAAAGATTCGCGTATTGACCAAGACGTTTCGAGGTCGATTAAAGACATCCAGAAGCGCCTGAACGATGGCTCGGTGAAAGAAAATGGCTTTGGCTTCAAATCGAAGGACGGTAATAGTGAACTGAATGTTACCGGTCGTTTGCACTTTGACGCGCGCAATCAATGGAACGATTGGGGTAATTACGATGATCGCGACTCAAGCTCACTTTCAGATCGTTTTTCTGTCCGTCGTGCTCGTATCGGCGCAACAGGTATTTTTAACAAAAACATCAATTACGAAGTAGTCACCAACCTGGTGGGCTCCAATGCCAACCTGCTGGATACAGCTTGGGCCAACTACAACTTCCGTCCTGAGGCACAGGTTCGCGTGGGCCGCTTCAAGCAGCCCTTCGGTCTAGAGACGCTCATGAGTTCAAACAACATCAACTTCATGGAGCGCTCGTACCAAGATCAGATTGCGCCTGGCAAGCAGCTCGGTGTCATGTTCCATGGTGAGCAACCGAGCAGCACCACATACGCTGCTTCGCTTTACCAGACAGGATTTGATCCACTATCGAGTACTGTTCAGCCCGAATTCGCCGCACGATTGACTCACAATATCGCTAAATCGATCGTGGGTGCCGCCGATGACTTCTTGTTCCACGTTGGTGTAGCCGGCACTTCCGGCAGTTATAACGTGGTGCCGACTACATCAAGTCAAGAGGGCAGTACAACGGTCACGAAAGGTGCTTTTTTGGCCTTTAATGACGAATTTGGTGGCCTGAGAAACGTCTACCGAAACCGGATTTTTGGTACCCCACCGTGTTCGACAAGTTCCGGTCTGGCCATTGACTGCGCATCTACGGTTATTGGTGCGCCGGCATCAGAGGCTGCAAAGGTTAACCAGTATAGAGCGGGTTTGGAGGCTGCCCTAGCCAAAGGCCCTTGGAAACTGCAGGCTGAATACACATACGCTAATCTAACCGCGAAAAGCAGGGCTGATTTGGCCGGGGTGAATTCACAGTCCTCAGCCTCCACACTCACTAGTGTATCGAGCTCGGGTAATTTTTCGGTTGGTTACGTTGAACTGATGTACAACATCACTGGAGAGCCTTGGGCGCCGACCTACCGCTCTGGTATCGTAGGAGGGATTCGACCCATCGAACCCTTTGATCTGTCGACAATGACCGGTAAGGGCGCATGGCAGGTTGGTATTCGGTACTCCCGATATGATGCTTCGTCATTTGGCGCGAACTCTTCGTCAACAGGCCGAAGCACTCGCTACGCATCAGGCTGTACAGCTGCTGCAGTTACTACCGCTGGTACCTGCGCTTATGAGATTGAGGGTAGTCCCTCAGGTAATACGATATCGTTAGGCGTGAACTGGATTCTGAATCCAAACGCCCGAATCATGTTTAACTACGCTCAGTCCAGCTTTGGTACCGCATTTAGGCCGGTAGACATCGGAACAACGGGTACCGGCACTACCAACGCGACGATCGGTAATACTCGTGGTGATAACTCTCACGCTTTTATGATCCGCTCGCAGTTCAACTTCTGATCTGAAGTCGAAAGCAAGCCTTTAAACGCCCCTTCGGGGGCGTTTTTCTTATTTGATTGATGGTATTTGAACCCCATTGCCATGAAAGACCTTCTAATCCGGGAGCTCCGCATTAATCCTTCCGGTTTGGTTTGGGCCTATCAATTTCACGACGCAACAACTACCGAGATCAGCCCGTCGGACGATCTTGGCCAGCTTTTAGATCAGCATCTAAAGAGCCCATCGGGCAAACTGCTCTGGCTGCACTTTAATCTTAGTCAAGCCTCTACCGAGCGCTGGCTACGCGAACACACCCCACTGCCACCTGAGTATTTCGAGGCTTTGCAGCAGGGGTCGCGTTCTACCCGAGTCGAGCAAGTGGATGACGCCTTGCTCGCTGTGGTTAATGATGTGCTGCACGGATTTGCCTTTGATCCATCCGAGACGTCAACACTCTGGATGTACATCACCCCAACGCTGTTAATCAGCGCACGTAAAAAGCCGCTGAAATCCGTTGATCGCTTACGTCAGGCGGTACAGCAGGGTGCTTCAGTGACGAGCACCACCGAGTTGTTGACGCATTTGCTGCGTGACCAAGCCGATGTGCTGATCGGTATCGTACGCGACACGGTGACGCGGGTAGACAAGATCGAAGATGATCTGCTTGCTGGGCGGCTAGATTCCAAACGCGGCAGTCTCGGTCAATTACGTCGAGTGTTAGTACGCCTGCAGCGCTTGATGGCACCGGAACCTGCGGCATTGTTTCGTTTGTTGCAGCGGCCGCCTGCCTGGATTGCAGACGATGATCTGCAAGATCTGCGGCAATCGAGCGAAGAGTTTTCTGCGGTACTCACCGATATGGCGTCACTGCAGGAACGCATCAAGCTGCTGCAGGAGGAAATTGCGGCCATGATCAACGAGCGCAATAGTAAGAGCCTGTATACGCTGACGGTGTTCACCGTTGTGGCCTTGCCAATCAATCTGATTGCGGGTTTATTCGGCATGAATGTGGCGGGTATACCTTTGGCTGAGCATCCGCATGGTTTCTGGATGGTGGTGGCGCTTATCTTGCTCATTAGCGGTGCCGCACTTTGGCGACTGCTGCGTAACGCGCCAGATTGATTTCGCCACCTTAATCTCGCCACCTTAATCTCGCCACCTTAATCTCGCCACCTTAATCTCGCCACATTAATCTCAGCATTGAAACGCCGCGGCGCCTACTTAGAGGCCTGCTCGGCTAGAATGCAGCGCTTGGCTTCCGGTATCGTTCATGCGCGCATTTTTATCTATTACTGTCATCACCCTGCTACTTGCGGGTTGCCAAACCGTCCCCACCAGTAAGCAAACGACGCAGTCAGGCGCTGCCAACCAGACGCCACCGTCCTCATCCCCCGAGCCTTCTGCGGCGCCCGATAGTGCAGGGCCCGCTGAGACCACGTTACCCCCTTCGGCGGATGGGTTGCCGTTGCCCGCAGAGCCACCTTCGGCCGTTAAACCTGTACCTACGCCGCGCAAGCTCAAGGTGGGATTGGCGCTGGGTGGTGGTGCAGCACGTGGATTTGCACACATAGGTGTGATTAAGGCGCTGGAGTCACAGGGCATCGTGCCGGATCTGGTGGTGGGAACGAGTGCGGGCAGTTTGGTCGGTGCGCTGTACGCTGCTGGCAATAACGGGAATGCCTTGCAGAGGATGGCGATTGATATGGACGAGGGTGCCATCTCGGATTGGTCGGTGCCGTTTTTTTCAGGGCCCACGGGTATGTTGAAGGGCGAGGGTTTACAAAACTATGTCAATCGCGCAGTGCAAGGGCAGCCGATTGAAAAACTGAAAATTCCGTTTGGCGCAGTGGCTACTGACTTAAAGAGTGGTCAACCGATTTTATTCAGGCGCGGAAATACCGGCGCTGCTGTACGTGCCTCTTCTTCGGTGCCGGGCGTGTTCAAGCCGGTACGCATTGGTGCGATTGATTATGTCGATGGCGGTTTGGTATCGCCCGTGCCTGCGAGTTTTGCGCGGAAGATGGGCGCTGATTTTGTGATTGCCGTGAATATCTCCGTGCAACCTGAAGTACAGCCTGCATCGGGTGCGTTTGAAATCTTGCTCCAGACCTTCGCCATCATGGGGCAGAGCCTGAACCAGTATGAATTGAAGCAGGCGGATATTGTGATTCGGCCTGAGCTAGCCAACATGAAGGGGAATGATTTTCAGAACCGGGGTGTGGCAATTGCAGCGGGAGAGCGTGCTGCTTTGTCGGCGATGCCCGAACTGCGTAAGCGGTTACAGATCAAGCGTGAGCAACCCTAAAGCTCATCTTTCAGGTAGTCGTACGACGGGGTGATTGCTAGAGGTATTCTCTGCCCGCGAACACGAACGAGAGTTTAGCGGCGAGAAGAGTCGTTGGTTTCGGACTCAAGCACTCGGCGCGCGCCATTGAAACGCGCCTTCCAGTAGTTTAAATCCATGCTCTCAATGCGAACCGCGCTGCCGGGTGTTGGCGCATGAATGAATTTATTGTCGCCCAAGTAGATGCCGACATGAGAGAAAGTGCGGCGCAGCGTGTTGAAGAAAACCAGATCGCCGGGCCGCAGATCATTCTTATCGACTTGTTCGCCAACGCGGCTCATTTCCACTGAAGTGCGCGGCAAGTCGATGTCATTTGATTGCTTGAACACATAGCGCACCAGGCCGCTGCAATCCAAACCGTGCTCAGGTGAGTTGCCGCCGCGACGGTAATGAATGCCGACCAGTGACATTGCTTCAATTGCGAGGCTGGTGGCGCGGTCGGTAAAGCTACTGATGCGTTGTAGAACGCCGGATGCATCGCCGTTATCCTGCTCGGCCGCTTGCGCAGCGGAGGCGCCGAGCAGTAGGGGAAGCAGTAGGGACAACGTAATGGTTCGCAGTGCGCTCATTCGATCAATAGAACTACAAATTGCAATAAATTGCGCCGGATGCGCTAAAAAGCTACACAAATTTAAGCGATCTAGCCCCGACTTGTCAAAGTTTCACGTATGAATAGCGCGTTATCGAAGCAAATAACCGCTTGGTGAACGCGTAACATGCGGTAAAAAATGCGGCGCTGCGTGATATTCATTTTGCGTATGCGTCTTATCGTACAATCCAAGCCTTTTTGTGAAGGAAAGGAAGCAAAGCATGCGTACCAAACAATCGCTGACACTCGACGACGTCAAGAAAATCGCAGCAGCAGCAGAGGCCGAAGCCCTCGCGCACAAATGGGCGGTGACGATCGCGATTGTCGACGACGGCGGCCATCTGCTGTGGTTGCAAAGACTGGATGGCGCAGCGGCGACTTCAGCCATGATAGGCCCGGCAAAGGCGCGCACAGCTGCGCTGGGTCAGCGCGAAACCAAGATTTATGAAGACGTGATCAACAATGGCCGCTATTCCTTCCTTTCAGCACCGGATTTGGATGGTCTGCTCGAAGGCGGCGTACCCATCATGGTGGGCGGTGATTGCGTTGGCGCAGTAGGTGTCTCGGGAGTGAAGTCGAACGAGGATGCGCAAATTGCCAAAGCCGGCATTGCCGCGCTTGGCCTTTAATCCCGCGTAACCAGCGGCCTCGCGCTTGTGAGGCCGCTGCCGCAGTTGGCAGCAGGTTGCCGTCGCGCTATAATTCGACGGTTTAACCGCAGACCCCGCCTACGGCACTCATTCACCCCTTTATGTCGCGCATTTTGCGGATTCGTCACGCCTGAAGAAGGCGCGCAGCGTAAATGCAGGCAGCCCGTGCGGCGGTAACTATAGGAGTTATCTTTGCCGCCATTTTTTACGGCCAACCGCACCCCGGCCATTCTCGCGCTCGCAGATGGCACGATCTTCAAGGGCTTTTCCATCGGCGCTGATGGCCATACCAGTGGCGAGGTGGTTTTCAATACTGCAATGACGGGCTATCAGGAAATCCTGACCGACCCGAGTTACAGCCGTCAAATCGTCACCCTGACGTATCCGCATATCGGCAATACCGGCGTCAATCCTGAAGACGTCGAATCCGACAAAATTCATGCAGCGGGTTTGATCATTCGTGATCTGCCGCTCCAGGTATCGAATTTCCGCGCCACGCAAAGCTTGCCGGATTATCTGAAATCGGAAGGTATTGTCGCTATCGCAGGTATCGACACGCGCCGCTTAACGCGAATTCTGCGAGAAAAAGGTGCGCAAAACGGCGCCATCATTGCTGGTGCAAATCTAAAAGACGCCAGCGCGATAGAACAAGCGCGCGCATTCCCCGGATTAACGGGGATGGATTTAGCTAAAGTGGTATCGACCAAGACACGTTACGAGTGGACCCGCACCGAATGGGTACTGGGTCGTGGCTACGGCGCGCTAACTAACCCGAAGTTTCATGTGGTCGCATTCGATTTCGGGGTCAAGTACAACATTCTACGTATGCTGGCCGAACGCGGTTGCCGTGTGACGGTATTGCCGGCGCAAACAAGCGCGGCAGAGGCGCTCGCGTTGGCACCCGATGGTGTGTTTCTCTCGAATGGCCCGGGTGATCCGCAGCCTTGCGACTACGCGATTAATGCAGCGCGTGAAATCATCGAGCGTGGCATTCCAACTTTTGGCATCTGCCTTGGTCATCAGATCATGGCGCTGGCCTCAGGCGCAAAGACGGTGAAGATGAAGTTTGGTCACCACGGCGCGAACCACCCGGTACAAGACCTCGACACCAAGCAGGTAATGATCACCTCGCAGAACCATGGTTTTGCGGTCGATGCGACGACCTTGCCCGCGAATTGTCGCGTCACGCATGTCTCGCTATTTGATGGTTCGTTACAGGGCTTCGAGCGTACGGATCAACCCGCGTTCTGTTTTCAGGGACACCCCGAGGCCTCACCCGGGCCGCATGACATTGCGTCGCTATTCGATCGCTTTGTAGCCATGATGGAGAAACGTCAGAATGCCTAAGCGTAACGATATACAGAGCATCCTGATTATTGGTGCTGGCCCTATCATCATTGGTCAGGCGTGCGAGTTCGATTATTCCGGCGCACAAGCCTGCAAGGCATTGCGCGAAGAAGGTTATAAAGTCATTCTGGTCAATAGCAACCCTGCGACCATCATGACCGACCCCGAGATGGCGGACGTCACCTACATCGAGCCAATTACCTGGCAGGTGGTCGAGCGCATCATCGACAAAGAAAAGCCAAATGCGATTTTGCCGACTATGGGTGGTCAGACCGCGCTCAACTGCGCGCTCGATCTGTGGCGTCATGGTGTACTGGACAAGTATGGCGTCGAGTTGATCGGCGCAACGCCAGAAGCCATTGATAAAGCGGAAGACCGTCAAAAGTTTAAAGAGGCGATGACCAAGATCGGTCTGGGCTCTGCGCGCTCTGGCATTGCGCACTCGATGGATGAAGCGTGGGGAGTGCAAAAAGAAGTTGGGTTCCCAACGATTATCCGCCCCTCATTCACCATGGGTGGTACCGGTGGCGGCATTGCATACAACGCCGAAGAATTTGAAACCATCTGCAAGCGTGGCCTGGAAGCATCGCCGACCAACGAGTTGCTGATTGAAGAGTCGCTGCTCGGCTGGAAAGAGTTTGAGATGGAAGTCGTGCGCGACCGCAACGACAATTGCATCATCGTCTGCTCGATTGAAAACCTCGACCCGATGGGTGTGCATACCGGTGACTCAATCACCGTAGCACCAGCACAGACCCTGACGGATAAGGAATACCAGATCATGCGTAACGCCTCATTGGCGGTACTGCGTGAGATTGGTGTGGATACCGGTGGCTCGAATGTGCAGTTCGCCGTCAACCCGCAAGACGGTCGTATGATCGTCATCGAGATGAACCCGCGCGTATCGCGCTCTTCGGCACTAGCGTCGAAGGCGACGGGTTTCCCGATTGCGAAAGTCGCCGCTAAGCTCGCGGTGGGTTTCACGCTGGACGAGCTGCGTAATGAGATTACCGGCGGTGCTACGCCAGCGTCGTTCGAGCCTTCGATCGACTATGTGGTCACCAAAGTGCCGCGCTTTGCTTTCGAGAAGTTCCCGCAGGCAGATAGTCACCTCACCACGCAGATGAAATCGGTGGGTGAGGTGATGGCGATTGGCCGTACCTTCCAAGAGTCGTTTCAAAAAGCCTTGCGCGGACTGGAAGTCGGCGTCGATGGCATGAATGAAAAAACTAAAGACCGCGAGGTACTCGAAGAAGAACTCGGCGAGCCGGGGCCGGAGCGTATTTGGTATGTGGGCGATGCTTTCGCGCAGGGTTTCAGCTTGGAAGAAGTACAGCAACTGACCAAGATCGACCCGTGGTTTCTTGCGCAGATCAAAGAGATTATCGACATCGAGTTGTGGCTGGAAACGCAAACCGTCAAAGTACTCGACAAAGACACGCTGCTGGCCTTGAAGCGCAAGGGTTTCTCGGATCGCCGCATCGCCAAGCTGCTGAAAATCGAAGATCGCGATGTGCGTAAGCTGCGTCGTATGAACGGCGTGCGTCCGGTCTATAAGCGCGTGGACACCTGTGCTGGCGAGTTCGCCACCGGCACTGCTTATATGTACTCGACTTACGAGGAATGGTGCGAATCGAATCCGACCGATCGTCAAAAAATCATGGGGCTGGGCGGTGGCCCAAACCGTATCGGGCAGGGCATTGAGTTTGATTACTGCTGCGTGCATGCGGCATTCGCGATGCGCGAAGATGGTTATGAAACCATCATGGTCAACTGCAACCCGGAGACCGTATCGACCGATTACGATACCTCGGACCGTTTGTACTTCGAGCCGCTGACCCTTGAAGACGTGCTCGAAATCGTCGACAAAGAGCGGCCAGTGGGTGTGATCGTGCAGTACGGTGGTCAAACCCCGCTCAAGCTGGCGCTGGATCTCGAGGCGAATGGTGTGCCCATCATCGGTACCTCGCCCGATATGATCGATGCCGCCGAAGACCGCGAGCGTTTCCAGAAACTGCTGCATGAGCTTGGCTTGCGACAGCCGCCGAACCGTACCGCACGCAACGAAGATGAAGCACTCGCGTTGGCGCAAGAGATCGGTTATCCATTAGTCGTGCGGCCTTCGTATGTGTTGGGTGGTCGTGCGATGGAGATCGTGCACGAGCAGCGTGATCTCGAGCGCTACATGCGCGAGGCGGTGAAGGTGTCTAACGACTCACCAGTGCTACTGGATCGCTTCCTGAATGATGCGATTGAAGTCGACGTCGATTGCTTGTCGGATGGTGAGCGTACCTTCATTGGCGGCGTGATGGAGCATATCGAACAAGCGGGTGTGCATTCCGGTGATTCGGCCTGCTCGCTACCACCGTACTCACTATCGGCTGCGACGATTGATGAATTAAAGCGCCAGACCGCCTTGATGGCGCGTGGCTTGGGCGTGATTGGGCTGATGAATGTGCAGTTTGCGATACAACAGCAAGAGATCGATGGCAAGCTTCAAGACATCGTCTTTGTGCTGGAGGTGAATCCGCGTGCGTCACGTACTGTGCCTTATGTGTCCAAAGCAACTGGTTTGCAACTGGCGAAGATAGCGGCGCGCTGCATGGTAGGTAAGTCACTCTCATCGCAAGGTATTGCAGATGAGGTTACGCCAGACTATTTCAGCGTCAAGGAAGCTGTCTTCCCCTTCGTAAAATTCCCGGGCGTCGACACGATTCTTGGCCCCGAGATGAAATCGACCGGCGAGGTGATGGGCGTTGGCAAGACTTTTGGTGAGGCTTTCGTCAAGTCACAGTTGGGCGCTGGTGTGAGGCTGCCAACTACAGGCAAGGTATTCCTGTCTGTGAAGAACAGCGACAAACCCCGTGCAGTCGAGACCGCACGTTCACTCGTTGCTATCGGCTTTACTGTCGTTGCGACCAAGGGCACCGCTGCTTCGATCGCCGCTGCTGGTATTGCTGTTCAGACGGTGAATAAAGTTGCTGAGGGCCGGCCGCATATTGTCGACATGATCAAGAATAACGAGATCGCGTTGGTGATTAATACGGTGGAAGAGAAGCGCAATGCGATCAACGACTCGCGTACGATCCGTACGTCAGCCTTGGGCGCGCGTGTCACGACCTACACCACGATTGCGGGCGCTGAGGCCGCCGTGGCGGGGATGGCGCATCTCGACGAGTTGCATGTCTATGATCTTCAGGGCATGCATGCTTCGTTACCAGGCTAACCACCGGAAATGACGCCGTCTTGCCCTAGCATGTGCGCCGGGGTGATGGGAAGCGGTACTTAGCATCTGCGTCGGATAAGCACCGAACCTGACACCGGCTTTTCAAAGTAGTCATATAATTATCAAAACACCCCCAGAGGCTGCGTGATCCGCAGCCTCTGTTATTTTTTATTTGCGAGAAAAATTTTTAATTTTCGAGAAAACACCATGAATACCATCCCCCTGACTAAAGAAGGCGCGGAGATGTTGAAAGACGAGTTGCATCGTCTTAAAACGAAAGAGCGGCCAGCGGTCATTAACGCGATTTCCGAAGCACGTGCGCAGGGCGACTTGTCTGAAAACGCCGAGTACGACGCCGCCAAAGAACGACAGAGTTTTGTCGAGGGACGTATTGCTGAGTTGGAGGGCAAGCTCTCAGCGGCACAAATCATTGACCCCGCGCTGATTGATGGGGATGGTCGCGTCGTGTTTGCGGCAACGGTCACACTCGAGAATCTGGAAGCCGGCGACAAAGTCACCTACAAAATCGTCGGCGATGACGAGGCGGATATCAAACTCAAAAAAGTCTCGATCAGCTCGCCAATTGCACGCGCCTTGATCGGTAAGTATGCTGGCGATACCGTCGAGGTACAAACACCTGGCGGCACGCGAGAATATGAAATTCTTGATGTGCAGTACATCTGATGCGCTTATCTGCGGCACTGAGCATAAATCTACGCACACTACTAGCCACGCTGTGGGTTGGTAGCATGTGGACGGTCGGTTATCTAGTGGCGCCCACTTTGTTTGCGACGCTGCCAGATCGTGTGCTGGCGGGTAGCATTGCCGGCAGTCTGTTTCGGGTCGAGGCGTGGGTATCGGTAGCGTGTGGTTTGTCGCTACTGGTGCTTCTGTTTTGGGACCGTCGCGTTGAGCATCGTCGCTTTTGCATTATTTCGGTGGTGCTGATGCTGATGTGTCTGACGGTGGGGTATTTTGGTTTGCAGCCGTTCATGGCAGCGTTGCGAGAGACAGCGGCCTTGAATGGTGGCGTAATGGATGAGGCTGCTCGTTCGCGTTTCGGGTTGCTACACGGTGTAGCGAGCGTGATCTACTTGGTGCAGAGTTTGATCGGCGTTGCTTTGGTATTGAAAATTCGCTGAGCGCTTAATTGGGCTCGCTGAATCCCGGTCTACGCCGGGATTCATTTCTGGCAGTTTGACTAAGAGTCTGATTCAACGTCCCAGTGCGTTTTTCTTCAGACTCTTTTGCCGAGTCTTGGCCTTGCGCACATTGCCACCGGCAGTCAGGCGCTCATTACCTTTCAGCACGACTTTCTTGACCGTGGGCCGTTTGGTCACATGCGTCGTGACGATGGTGACTTCGCGCATACCTTTGCCGCGCGTTGGGCTGACGGCTTTGGGTTTTTCGACTTTCGGGCGATACAGCACCAGCAGCTTGCCGATATGCTGTACTGGCGCCGCGCCGAGTTTTTCGCACAGGGTTTCATAGTAGGACACGCGCGCCTCACGGTCGTCACCGAACACACGTACCTTGATTAGGCCGTGTGCCTTCAGTGCGGTGTCGGTTTCTTTCACCACGGCGGGCGTGAGGCCAGAATCGCCGATCATGACGACCGGGCTGAGGCCGTGTGCTTGGGAGCGCAGTTCGCTGCGTTCGGCGGGGGTTAGTTTCAGCATGCTATTTCCTTTGGATGCTATTGTACGCGAGCCGGGTGAAGCGGCCAGCGCCGGCCCCAAGCCTTTCGCTGCTTACTGCTGCTTCTTTTCCTGGAGTCGCTGCTGCTTTTCAGGAAGTGATGCATTGCCGATTCCAGTGACGGCAGCGCCGTCCATCATCAACAGTGGGTCGATCTCGGTCTCGCGGTCAAGGTCCAGCGGCGGCACGGCTGCGGTCGGGCGGAATGATCGTGTGTTGGCCGGTACCCGCGGCAGGTTAGAAGGGCCGAATTTGCTCTTCACTTCATCAAGCGTAAGCGATAGACGATCGACACTGGCTTGTACTGTCGCCTCGGCTTTCTGCTGGTCTGTTTTCCAGAGCCATGAGGTCAGCGCGTGCAGCGAAACATAATTGGTGATGACATCAGCGACAGCGCGATCGATGTTGATGATGTTCTTGACGATCGATGGTAGCGTTCGACGTCTAGTTTCCTCGGTGGTTGGGCGCGCAACCGATGTGTCGTTCGCTTGTCTGCTCGTCAGATATCGATCGACATCTTGAGAAATCTGAAATAATTCATCTGTGGCTAAGCCATATAACGCGCAAGGTTTCGATAGCTCGACGTAGGCATTTCGCTGAACAATATCGGACGGGGCGCAGCTCTCGATAAAACCGAAAATCAATGTAGAGAATGCATTACCGGCTGCGACTCCGCAAGTGGCGTAAACCATCTGCAGCATCGCATCGCTATTGCCGCGCATCAGATGATAGAAGGCATGCAGGATGGCGGCATCGCCTACAACGTCGGTCAGGGCACGCACGGCTCTTCCCATAAGATTCATTGAGCCAAACATGTGAGCCATCACGAACCATGGTTGCTCGGTCAGTTTTCCGATCATACCCATGTGTAAAAAATTACCAATCATATGAATTGCGACGCGCGCGATTCTCAGCACTCTTTTGTCACTGACGCTGCGTGCAATGGCGGCGCTCATGACGTGTACAAATACGGATTTCACAAAGGAGCAGACGAACTGTTCTGCGACTCTCTCGCCATAGTTTTGGCGTATCCATTCGTAGCACTGATCCACGCCCTCCGCGTGTATCTGGGCATGAACGTCGTCCCGATTCTTGTGCGTGGCGAGTTTGGCCAGCGTCAGCTCGATCGGGCCCCACTGGCCTCTAGAGTTTCTGACTTGCGCCAAGGTATCGGGATAGCCCATGTCACGACAATGATTCCAATAGCTGAGGCTGGTGATCGTTTCATCGCCATGCGCGCCTCCCTGGCACATGGCTTCCAGCAAGTCTGGGTGTAATTCATTGAGTGGAATAGCGTCGAACGGATGAACCGAAAAAACATGAGCCAATTCATGGGCAACGATGTTCCTTGTTTCTCTGGTTCGAAATGCTAAATGACATGCTCCCTGATATCCGCCAACGGTATGGCCATTTGATTTCAAATCGTCACAATGAGCGAAATGCAATGCCATCGTTGGGGTTTTTGATTTTTGTGCAAGGCAGTTGCTTGATTCCTTCTGGAGTACTTGACTCGTTGTCTTCCGATGATTGGAAACTTCGAAGCGGAACGGGATGCCCCAACTTTCTAATTGACGGTTGATGTTGCCCGTCACATCCCGCAGCGCACTGGTTTCTTCCTGCGTCGATTCCCGACATTTGTCCTCCGGGCTGAACGCGCCAGCCGGATCTTTAAATGGATAGAGAACAATTTTTTTTATCGACGAGAAGGCGCTACTCCAGCCCATGCTGTTTTTATTTGCATGGTTTTCGACGATAGTGCGACTTTCCAATTCATGAATCAGATTGCCTGCACTTTGTTTGACAGCAGCTTCCCCGCAGCCGAAAGTCGGCAATACCGGCGCCATTGCATCTATTGCCGGCTGAGCAGCGCGCCTGATTTCGTTCGAGGCATATGAAAATCCTGAGTAAAGTGCATCCATCGCGTATCTCCATCATGGTTAATGCGCCACCCTGCGCAGCAGCCTGAGTACAGGAATACTCCCAAGGGTTCATCGGACAAATGTTCGATGCAGCGATGCGGTATCCTTAGTCAATGGCAAAAAACAAAAGCAATCAGAACTGGTTGCACGATCACATCAATGATCCCTATGTGAAGCTCGCGCAGAAAGAGGGCTTTCGCGCGCGTGCGGCCTACAAGCTGAAAGAGATCGATGAAGCCGAGAAGCTGATCAAACCCGGTCAGATCATTGTTGACCTTGGCAGTACGCCGGGTAGCTGGGTGCAGTACGCTCGCCGCAAAATGGCGGGCAAAGAGGGCGGCGGCATTCATGGCAGGATCATCGGCTTGGATCTGTTGCCAATGGAGCCGATTGCGGATGTCGATTTTATTCAGGGAGACTTCCGCGAGCAGGCAGTGGCCGACCAGTTGGCACAGTTGCTCGGGGGGCAAAAGCTCGATCTGGTGCTCTCAGACATGGCGCCAAACCTGTCCGGTATTGCCGCGGCCGATGCGGCCCGGATCGAGGATATTGTCGATCTGGCTATCGAATTCGCTTGCCAGCACCTGAAACCTTCCGGCTGCCTGCTCGTCAAATGCTTTAATGGCAGTGGCTACAATCAAATTCTTGAGCAATTCCGGCAAGTGTTTCGTGTCGTTAGCTCCAAGAAGCCAAAGGCCAGCCGGGATAGGTCATCCGAAATCTTCCTGCTGGGTCGCGGGCTCAAGCCCGGATCCTGAGGTCTGGCTCCGGCAGAAGCCGAAGCGCCTTGAAAAATCAGGGGCTTAGCCCCATATAGGCTTTGGCAAGGCCTGAATCTTGAGAGTAGAATCATCCTTCGTGTCAAGCCGACCGTTTCGGCCGCTTTCCAGGAGCTCCCCGCGTGAATAATATGTTTTCCAAAGCCGCCATCTGGGTCGTCATTGCCCTGGTGCTGTTTACTGTCTTCAAGCAGTTCGATGAGCGCGGCATTTCAGGTGGCGCTACTCCGATCGCTTACTCCGATTTTCTCGATGAGGTGAAGGCGCAGCGTATTCGCGAAGCCACCATCGAGGACCGCACCATTATTGCGATCACCAACGATGGCAAGAAGCTCAAGGCCACCACGACTAATCTCGATCGTGGCCTGATTGGTGATCTGGTGAACAACGGTGTCAAGTTCGACGTCAGACAACCTGAGCCACCGTCGTTCCTGTCTCAGGTGTTTATCTCCTGGTTCCCGATGTTGCTGTTGATTGGTGTGTGGATTTTCTTCATGCGCCAGATGCAGGGCGGCGGCAAGGGCGGTGCCTTCTCCTTTGGTAAGTCAAAGTGGTTGCGATGAAGCCAAAGAAGAAGTGAGTGAGTTAGTAGACTTCTTGCGCGACCCCACCAAGTTTCAAAAGCTGGGTGGTCGTATCCCACGCGGTGTGTTGATGGTGGGCCCACCGGGTACCGGTAAAACATTGCTGGCTCGCGCGATTGCTGGCGAAGCCAAGGTACCGTTCTTCACGATTTCCGGTTCTGACTTCGTCGAGATGTTCGTCGGTGTCGGCGCCTCGCGCGTGCGCGACATGTTTGAGAACGCGAAGAAGCATTCGCCCTGCATCATTTTCATCGATGAGATTGATGCAGTGGGTCGTCATCGCGGTGCTGGTATGGGCGGTGGCAATGATGAACGCGAGCAGACGCTGAACCAGCTGCTGGTTGAGATGGATGGTTTCGAGGCCAACGCCGGCGTGATCGTGATCGCCGCCACCAACCGTTCAGACGTGCTCGACAAGGCGCTGCTGCGTCCGGGCCGTTTCGACCGTCAGGTTCATGTCGGTCTGCCAGACATTCGTGGCCGCGAGCAAATTCTTAATGTGCACATGCGCAAGGTGCCTATTGCGCCTGACGTGCGGGCTGATTTACTGGCGCGCGGATCGCCGGGCTTCTCCGGCGCTGACTTGGCAAACTTGGTCAACGAGGCTGCGCTGTTTGCTGCACGTCGCAACAAGCGTCTGGTCGAGATGCAGGATTTCGAAGATGCCAAGGACAAGATCGTCATGGGCCCTGAGCGCAAATCAGCAGTGATGCGCGAAGAAGAGCGTCGTAATACGGCGTTTCATGAGTCTGGTCACGCAGTGGTCGCCAAGCTGTTGCCAAAGGCGGATCCGGTGCACAAAGTCACCATCATGCCGCGCGGTATGGCGCTTGGTCTTACTTGGCAGTTGCCCGAGCATGATCGAGTGAACATGTACAAAGACAAGATGCTGGAAGATATCGCGATCTTGTTTGGTGGTCGTATCGCGGAAGAGATCTTCATGAATCAGATGTCGACCGGCGCTTCAAACGACTTCGAACGTGCGACGAAACTGGCGCGTGCGATGGTGACCCGCTTCGGTATGTCGGAAGAACTCGGTACGATGGTTTACGAAGATTCCGACCAAGATTCCTACTTCGGGCGCATGTCGTCCAAGACGGTATCGGAAGCTACTCAGCAAAAGGTGGATGCAGAGATTCGCAAGATTCTCGATCGGCAGTACGAGATGTCGCGTCACTTGCTGGAAACCAATCGTGACAAGGTTGAGGCGATGGCGAAAGCCCTGCTCGAGTGGGAAACCATCGACGCCGATCAGGTCAGCGACATCATGGCAGGCCGTGAGCCACGGCCGCCTAAGGTAACGCCGACTTCACGTCCGAGTGATGGTCCATCGGATGGCGGTGTTGAACCTGCCGCTGCACCGGCCTAATTCACACTAACTTTGTACGCCTGCGGGGTGGGGAGTGATCCCCACCCCGTTTGCTTGTAGTGCACCCTCACGCATGAGTCAAACCTCCTCCTCTGAATTGCAATGCGGGCGTTTTCGTCTGAGCCTAGGTGAGGCAGCGCGCCCGATGGTCATGGGAGTGCTGAATGTCACGCCCGACTCCTTTTCGGATGGTGGGCTATTCGATGTACATGATCGCGCTATCGCACATGCCCGACAAATGATCGCGGATGGCGCTGACATTATCGACATCGGCGGTGAATCAACACGTCCCGGTGCGCCAGCGATCACGACAGAAGAAGAGCTACGACGTGTACTGCCGGTGCTCGACGCGCTACGCGATTGCGGTAAGCCCTTGTCGGTCGATACCCGTCACGCCGCCGTGATGCGTGAAGTGTTGTCGGCGGGTGCTGACATGATCAATGACATTAGTGGCTTTCGTGATCCCGATAGCTTGGCGGCAGTCAGCGATAGTCAAAGCGCGCTCTGTATCATGCATATGCAGGGCGACCCGCAGAGCATGCAGTTGTCGCCGCATTACGATGATGTGCTGGTAGAAGTAAGAGACTATCTACTGAATCGCGTCGATGTAGCGCTGGCCATTGGCATTGGTAGGGAACGGATCTGCATCGATCCTGGTTATGGTTTCGGTAAAACCGTCGAACACAACCTGACACTGCTCTCGCATCAGTCCGAATTGCAGCGCTCGCTGGCGCTGCCTTTACTGGCGGGTCTCTCGCGCAAGAGCACCATTGGCGTGGTGACCGGCAAATCGGTTGAGCAGCGTCTTGCGGGAAGTCTTGCGGCCGCGGTGGTGGCTGCTGAGCGAGGCGCGCGTATCATTCGTGTACACGATGTGGCTGAGAGTGTTGATGCGCTCAAGGTATGGTGGGCCGCACGGACAGGCGCATTGATTCATCATTGGTAGCAGGGAATATGAGCAGAAAATACTTCGGTACCGACGGCATACGCGGCCATGTAGGACAGTCGCCGATCACGCCGGATTTCGTGATGCGGCTCGGCTATGCCGCGGGCAAGGTGTTGGCGCATGATGCAAGCGGCAGTACCCGGCCGACTGTTTTAATCGGTAAAGATACGCGTCTGTCCGGCTACATGCTCGAGGCAGCGCTGGAGGCGGGGTTTTCAGCAGCGGGTGTTGATGTGATGCTTGCGGGCCCGATGCCAACACCTGCGGTTGCGTATCTAACGCGTGCGCTGCGTCTGTCGGCTGGCGTGGTGATCTCTGCGTCACACAATCCTTATCACGACAACGGCATCAAATTTTTCTCTGCATCCGGTAACAAGTTACCCGATACGGTTGAGCTTGCTATCGAAGCCGCCTTGGAGTCACCGCTTGCTTGCGTCAGCTCAGAGAAGCTCGGCAAGGCGCGGCGCTTGGATGATGCACGCGGACGTTACATCGAATTCTGCAAGAGTACTTTCCCGAACGAGCTTGATCTGCGCGGCCTGAAGCTGGTGGTCGATTGCGCACATGGTGCGGCGTATCACATAGCGCCTGATGTATTTCATGAGCTTGGCGCCGAGGTGGTGGCGATTGGTAATCAACCCAATGGTCTGAACATCAACGATGGCGTTGGCGCAACCGAGCCCGAGGCGCTGGCCCGCGCGGTTCGTGAGCATGGTGCAGACCTCGGCATTGCGCTGGATGGTGATGCTGACCGACTGCTGATGGTGGATGCCAGCGGCCGCGTTTACAACGGTGATGAGCTGCTTTACCTGATGGTGCGCGATCGCCACCAAAACGGAGGCATCGATGGTGCCGTCGGCACACTGATGACCAACATGGCGGTCGAGTCGGCGTTAAACACCATGGGCATTGGGTTTGCGCGCGCTAAAGTGGGCGATCGCTATGTGCTTGAGACATTACTCGAGCGCGGCTGGCAGGTGGGTGGTGAAGGGTCCGGCCATTTGCTGTTCCTGGATAAGCACACCACCGGCGACGGCATTATCTCGGCGCTGCAGGTGCTGTCAGCGTTGAGGCGAGCGGATAGCCGTCTGGAGCGGGCCATCGCCGACATGCAGCTCTGGCCGCAGACTTTGCTCAATGTTCGTATACAGCGCGGCTTCGACTGGCAGTCCAGTCCGGCGCTGATAGCGGCAAAGCAAGCTGCGGAATCTACGCTGGGCAGCGACGGACGGGTACTGATCCGTCCGTCCGGCACCGAGCCACTGCTGCGGGTGATGGTCGAGGCGCGCGACCCCGAGCTGGCCCGCTCTCTAGCTGAGCGGCTGGTCGAATCTGTTGCCGCATGATCGAACTGGCAATAGGTCGTGCCAAGCTGCAGGCGTATCGGCTATAATGTCGAACTTCGGAGTGTGGCGCAGCCCGGTAGCGCACCTGCTTTGGGAGCAGGGGGTCCAAGGTTCGAATCCTTGTACTCCGACCAGTCATACAGAGCGGGTTGTCATCGACAACCCGCTTTTTCATATCCAATCCCGCTTCTGCCCATAGCTCAGCTGGATAGAGCAACGGCCTTCTAAGCCGTAGGTCGCACGTTCGAATCGTGCTGGGCAGGCCAGTCTTATTTTTTCGTTAACCTAATGTTTCACTTTGCCGGTTGTGGCCATGGTGTGGAAAAACTCGTCTTCTGGTTCGTACCGTTGATGAGTGGTGTTGTGGCTCGGTCTGCAACCCTGCTGACTATCCAGCGACCAGAAGCGTCCAGCAACGAGACGGTTGCTACGACTCAATAAGCCAGCAATTATTTATTTAATGTCGTTATGAAAATTAATTAGATAAATTCGAAGACGCAACTCCTAACAACGCCAAATCAGGCTAGGATTCGTGGATAGCACGCGCAAGTAAAGAGCAGCCTAGCTGCCGCCATAGCAGAGGGAGTGAGGTGGCAGCTGTGGGCGACTCACTAAGTGCTATCAGTGGCGGGTGGAATTCTAGATTTAAAGTGGTTTGCTCAACATTCTTTATCTCGATGTGAGATTGATAGGGCAACTCGCCGCATAAAGTGCTGGCAATCTTTTTGAATCATTGCGCCGAATGCCAGACAGATGTATTGCCTTGAATGGTGTGTGATATGTCAATTGAAGAAGGACATTCCTTCTGAGTCTGTAGACTAATTATTAAAAGTACCGATGCCCTATTTTTCAACATACGACGAAAAAGCGACTGGTTTTTTCTCGTCTTATGCATCAAGTTACCGTGATGCTCCAAATTCTTTATCAGATAGCTTTTATATTGCCGCAGGTCTTTCGAATAAAGCTTCTGGTTTGCTTTCCTCAAACTGGTCTTCAGCAGATGTAGATATTTACAGCCTTGGAAATTTGAGTGCTGGCACATATAGCGTATCTGCCTCGAACGCTTACTGGTTCTATGGCAATGAATCGCCCCGGGTTTACTAGACACTTCCTAGCCTATAAATTTAGGCCTTCAAGGGGGTGTCATGAGTGGGAAGCGATATACCGAGGAATTTCGAATTGAAGCAGTCAAGCAGGTAACAGACAGGGGGCATCCGGTCG
>JAPLQC010000070.1 GCA_026399895.1 Burkholderiales bacterium | reverse complement strand
AACGCGCTGCCCTCGGGCAGCGCGTTTTTTTATGGAGATATTCATGCGTCGCTTTATCGCACTACTGCTGGTCTCGGGTGTGGCCGTTTTCGGCAAGGCCATGGCCGAGGACACTGAACAACTGAATGGCTTATTGCTAAAAAACCAGTGCTTGGCCTGTCACACCGTTGATAAGCGCAAGTATGGTCCTGTCCTTAGAGAAGTCGCTGCTAAATATGCGGGTGACGCATCTGCTACCGCAAAACTGGCCGCTAAAATTAAAGCAGGTGGCACTGGCGTCTGGGGCGATGACATCATGCCGCCACAGGGGCATGTGTCGGATGCTGACGCTAAACAGATAGCGACAATGATTTTGGCGCTCGAGCCGAAGAAGTAATTCTTGGGACTGTTTTAACCTGCGACCGTCTGCGTAGCGGCCGCGGGTGGCATGAAGCGGATGAGCTAAGCGTGCGTCTTGGCTCAGCCGTCCTCACCGCTAGGGCACACAATATCGATAATTGCGTCACCGACGCTATTCGGTGGGATGGCGCTCCAGTCGCTCGGTGCTTTATTGAGATTGGCCGGCGTTACTTCTTTGCCTTTGGCCCAAGGCTCAGTGAACCGAAACTCCTGCAGCACCCGTAGCTTGCGGTTTTGGCAGTCATACTCTGCCAAAGTTTTTACCGAGGCGACGCGGTCGCTCCCTGGTTCCAGAAAATTCCCGATTTCCCATACTTGCCGCATGATCGCCATTGGCCCGCTTTGTTTTACAGTGTCGGGGTCGACATATTTCTCGAATTTGAGATGGCGAGTGTCGCCAACTTTGACCCACTCTGCAGCAGCTGTGATGCAAACGGGGAGTAACATCAAGGGTAGAAGTTTGCGCATGCGAGGCTCATTGGTAAGGTGCGGCAGGTGATTTCATCACCGGATCAGACAAAGTATAGCGACCAGTGACGCTTAGATCATATCGAGTTTATTTTATAATCCAATATAATGTTATGAGCTTGATAAGGGTCGAGCGCCGCTCAGGAACCTCTTGTACATAGCGACGTTATTTCAACCAGAAGGGAATCATCATGGCCGCATTCGTAAGCCGTCACACCGAAAGTTTTGCCACTGCGCCGCAGATCACGTCGCATGATCTGGCCGAGATCGCTGCCATGGGCTTCAAGACGGTGGTGAACAACCGCCCAGACGGCGAGGGTGGGGCAGAGCAGCCGAGCAATACCGAGATCGAAGCCGCAGCCAAGGCGGCTGGATTGCACTATGCCTATTTACCGGTGATTAGCGGCCAGATCACCGAGCAACAAGCCAGAGACTTTGCCGACTTGCTCGCCAACTCGCCCGGGCCCCTGCTAGCGTTTTGCCGCAGCGGCGCTCGCTCGCAGAACCTGTATCAGTTGGCGCACATGGTGAGCGGTAAGTAACCCTCTGATTAGCTAGCTGTGGCCTCACGTACTTCCGAGGCGCTAGCCAGTCGACCACCACTGCGTTCGATGCGTGTACGTGCCGCACGAACTTGGTCGACATTACTCACCGTGTGGCCCAAAGGCGCGTCTTCCAACCCCACGCGTACATGACCACCATGCGCTACGGTGTGCTCAATCAGTGAATCGATTTGCACACCTAAACCCGCCACCATCCATGCTGCCCCCGGCGCTTCGACAGCAAGTAGCCGCGCATACGCTTCCACTGCCCATGGCTGCGGTGGAAAACCGAAAGTGAAGTGATCGGAAAACATCAAGCGGTACACCGGCTGCGGGACATCGCCGATCGCACGGTGCAAGGCTGCACCAAGCCGCATAAAGCCGGGTTCATAAATCGCATACGAGGGCGTCAATCGGTACTGCTGGCATAGCGCAAGTCCACGTCGCACATGATCTTCCGGGTTGGCATAGATGAAGCCTTGCTTGCCTCGCTTGATGTCGTCTTGCGTGGTGATGTGGGTCGAGCCGGGGTCAACTACGGTCCATTCAAGCAGGCCGTCGCGTGCCAACGCTTCTACTGCGCCGTAGCGCTGAATGGCATTCAAACTACCCGTCGCATCGACATCGCCCGCAAAGGGTAGTGTGCCGTAGCAGATGACATCCACCTTGCTGCGAATACGTTCGATGATGGGTGCGTAAATCTCGGCGTCATCACGCTGACGCCCGGTTGCAGGATCGTAGGGGTGTAGGTGAATGATGGCAGCGCCTTCATGGGCGCACGCAATTGCCTGTTCGACGATCTCGTCAGCGTGTATGGGAATGGCTGGTTGCCGCTCGCGTGACCACGGGCCGTTCAGCGCAACTTCCAGCCAGGTTGAGCCTTTGTCGTTCATGCCCCAAGTTTAACCGCAGAAGCTAAATCGGCCTTAATACGCGCCATTCAGGCTATCATCGTTGCCAGAAAATCTTATTGAATTTACATCGACAAGAATTTGCACCAACGTAGCTCAGCATTCCGGGGTGGGGTGAACTTGATAAAACAGGCTGCCGCTTCATGGATGCGATAAAAAAATTATGGCGGCGCAGCATCGATATCGGTTGACGCGGCAATTTCACCAAATGGATGATCTGCCTATCGTTAGATAGCGCGCTGATTTGCGTCGCCCCAAACACTTTTTAAGACAAGCCAATGAAATCAACCCGCGCCATTCAAGCTGCTCTGCGAACCTCTCGCCTACTGGCAGTCGCTAGCTGCTTAAGTCTTGCTCAGATCAGCCCCGCAGCCGCAGAAGAATTCAGAATCGGCATTGTCAGCTTCTTGTCCGGACAGGCCGCAGATAGCTTTGGTGTGCCGGCGGTGAATGGCGCGAAGGTATTAATAGAAGCATTCAACCAAGGTAAAGCCCCCGCGCCGTATAACAAGCCGGGCTTTGGTGGAATGACCATCGTACCGGTGTTTGTTGATGAAAACGGCGGCGCAACTAAGCAGGTCCAAGAGCTGCGAAATTTATACGATCGAGAAAATGTCGACGCGGTGATCGGCTATGTCAGCTCGGGTGATTGTCTCGCGGTCGCGCCGGTTGCCGAGGAAATGAAGAAGCTATTGGTACTGTACGACTGCGGTACCCCGCGTATTTTCGAAGAAGCCAGCTACCAGTATGTGTTTCGTACTGCCGCGCATAGTGCGATGGATAACATTGCGGCCGCCCGCTACCTCAAGGCGCGCAACACCAAAGTAGAGACGATCAATCTGATCAATCAGGACTACGCCTACGGTCATGACTCGATCAAGGATTTCACGCTATCGATGGCGGTGTTCTATCCGAATGCGAAGGTACAGGCTGACCAGCGACCGAAATTCGGTGCGGGGCAGTACGGTACCGAGATCTCGCAGTTGATGACGCAGCCAGCGGATGTAACGCACTCCAGTCTGTGGGGTGGCGATTTGCAGGCAATGATCTTGCAGGCATCACCGCGTGGCATGTTCAAAAAATCACAGATGGTGCTGACTGCTGCTGACCATGTGCTGATCCCTCTGGGCGAAAAAATGCCCGAAGGGGTGGTCCTCGGCGCTCGCGGAGCGTACGGCATGTTGGCGCCGAAGTCTGCGCTAAACGATTGGTGGTGGAATCTTTACCAAAACCGCTGGAAGGCTTATCCGGTGCAAGCGCCGTATCGTATGGCGCAAGGTTTGATGGGGTTGAAACTCGCAGTTGAAAAGGCGATGGAAGCAAATCGCGGAAAGAAGCCGACCACCGAGCAGATCGCAGCGGCGCTGACGGGTCTCGACTGGGAATCTCCCGGCGGTCGCATCAAGATGGTGCTGGGCGGTGGACATCAAGCGGTACAACCCACCGCGATTGGTATTACCAAATGGGATGCAAAAAAGCGTCTGATAGTCATGAAAGACATTCAGCGCTTCGCAGCAGAATGCGTTAACCCACCACCGAATATGAAGTCCGAAGACTGGATCAAGGCGGGCTTCCCGGGAGCAAAGTGCAAATGATCGCACGTGCTGTTGGGTGGTTTCGGTAAATGGCACTGCTCCTCACCATCTTGGTAGATGGCCTGACCTATTCGTCATGGCTGTTCATCGTGGCGCTTGGGCTGACACTGGTATTCGGCATTCTTAAAATTTTGAATGTCGCGCACGGTAGCTTTTATGCGCTCGGTGCTTACGCTGCCGCTAGGATGGTCGCTTGGTTCGCTAGCATGCAACTCGCGCCAGCGTTTTCGATTGTGGCGATGTTGCTGGCAGCCGTCGTAGTGGCGGCATTGGTCGCGCCACTCTGTGAACGCGGTTTGCTCCGTATGTTCTATGGCCGAGATGAGGTGCTGCTGGTGCTGGTCACCTTCGCCCTGTTTCTCATCATGGAAGACCTCACCAAGCAGATCTGGGGCGTCAACCCGCTGTATGTCTCCGACCCTTATATGTTGTTTGGTATGGTGGAGATTGGTGAGTTGTCGTATGTCGGTTACGACTTCATGCTGGTACTGGCGGCGCTGATCGTTGGCGTGAGCGTGTGGTGGGGCTTGAACCGCACCCGCTTCGGTAAATTGGTACTGGTGGTTATTCATAACGAAGAAATCGCAGCGAGTATGGGTGTGAATGTCTCGCGCATTTATACCGTCGCATTTTCGGTGGGGATTTTTCTTGCCGCGCTGGGTGGTGCCCTTACCGCCCCGATGATCTCTGTGCAACCCGGCGTATCGGTCAGTGTGATCATCATCTCTTTTGCGGTGGTAATTATTGGTGGCCTGGGGAGTATTCCCGGTGCCGCAGTGGGTGCGTTGATTGTCGGTATGGCGCGCTCGGCAGCGGTGCATTTATGGCCGGTGGCTGAGTTGTTCTCGATCTATCTGGTGATGGCGATTGTGCTGATGTTCCGCCCAGAGGGGCTGTTTCAGCGCGCGCAGGCAAGGAAGATCTGAGATGGCACCACGCGATTCAGCGCCTTTGCGCACCTTCCTGATCGGCTTGATTTGCATCGCCGCGCTGCTGGTTGCAGGTACGGCCATGCCACGTTGGCTGACTTTCTTGCTGACGATGTCTTTCGCCAATGGCATCGTCGCACTTGGCATCATGCTGCTGATGCGTAGCGGTGTGGTGTCGTTTGGTCAGGGCTTGGTATTTGCTACCGGCGGTTATACCGCAGCGCTGGGCTTCGGCATGCTTGGCATTAACGACGGTTTACTACTCACCTTGGGTGGTGGCTTGGTAGCTGCCTTGCTCGCAGCGCCATTTGCATGGCTAATCGCACGTTACCGCGGCATCTTCTTTGCGATGTTGACCTTGGCGCTATCGATGGTGCTGTATGGCGTGCTCGTCAAATCAACCGCGTTCGGCGGATCGGATGGCTTGAATATCGGTCGTGTCAGTTATCTGGGTATGCGCCCGGCAGATGCCTGGGTTGCTTACGCTAACTATGCGGTGACCGTGGTGGTGGTTGGTATTCTCAGCATACTGATGCGTGTTTATTTTGATTCCGTACGTGGACTGGTTACGCTGTCTGCACGCGACAACGAGATTCGGGTGGAGTATCTGGGTAGTTCAGTACAGTCACTGATCGCGACTAATTTCATCATCGCGGCTTTCTGCGGTGGTGTGGGCGGTGCACTGGCCGTGATCGCTTTAGGGCATATCGAGCCGGATTACAGCTACTGGACGCGTTCGGGCGATTTCGTATTCGTAGCAATTCTGGCGGGTCATCATAGTGTGTTGGCTGCCTTCATCGCTTCGGTTGCGCTTGAATTAGTACGGTCTTTCTCGAGCACGTATTTCCCGCATAGTTGGCAATTGGCGATGGGCTTGTTCTTGCTCGCGGTGATTCGCTTCCTGCCAACGGGTATCGGTTCGCTATGGGCGGCGCGTGCGCGCTCAACGAGTACGAAGCGAGGTACGGCATGAGTACCTCCAGCGCTATCGTCGCGCGTGGCCTGCAAAAGAAATTTGGGGCGGTCACCGCTGCGGCCGATCTGCAGATTGAGATTGCGCACGGCGCGCGAGTGAGTCTGATTGGTAGTAACGGCGCCGGAAAAACAACCTTCGTGAATATGCTCACCGGCTACATCAAGCCGGATGCGGGCGAGATCTTGCTGGATGGTCGCAGCATCATCGGACTGGCGCCGCGACAAATTGCGCGACTAGGTGTGGCGCGATCCTTTCAAATCCCACAGCTTTATAGAGATTTATCCGTACAAGATAATCTGCTGGCGGCGATTGCCGCGCAGCAGAGCGCACTTTCGTTCTGGCGTCCGGCGCATCATTCAGAGAGTGTGGCGCATGCCCATGAAATCCTGCAGCGCTTTGATTTATTGGTCCATGCAGATCGGCTGGTAAGTGAGCTACCGGGTGGCGTACGTAAGTTGCTCGATATTGCGATGGCGCTCACCCGTCAGCCGACCGTGCTACTACTCGATGAACCAACTTCGGGTGTCTCTGCCGATGAAAAATTTCCCATGATGGATACCGTGATGCGGGCGCTGGAAGGCAGCCGCACCACGGTACTGTTTGTCGAGCATGATATGGATATCGTTGCGCGCTACAGTGAGCGTGTGATTGCCTTTTATAGTGGACGCATCATTGCGGATGGTCTACCTGAGGAAGCGCTGGCAATGCCTGACGTGAAGCGTTATGTGACTGGCGAGATGATCGCGGTGAATGATCATGCTTGAAATTGATCGTCTCCATGTCTCGATTCAGTCAGCGCAAGTACTGCGCGGCTTGTCGCTGTCGCTGGGCAAAGGACAAATGGTCGGATTAATCGGTCGCAATGGTGCAGGTAAGACCACCACACTGCGTACCATCATGGGTCATTTGCCTTTGGGTAGCGGCGCTATTCAATTCGATGGACAAGACTTGTCGCGCTTGGCACCTCATGCCCGCGCCGGCTTAGGTATTGGCTACATGCCGGAAGATCGTGGCTTGGTACCTGAGCTGAGCGTCGAACAAAACATCTTGGTTCCGCTATGGGCGACAGGCGTGGCGGATACTGCCGAGCGACTCGCTTTCATTTACAAGGTACTACCTGAGCTACACGAGATGCGAGATCGACGCGCGCTCTTGCTATCTGGTGGGCAGCAGAAGTTGGTCGCACTCGCGCGTGCGCTGACTATCGGAACACGCTTGCTGTTGCTGGATGAGCCTTTTGAAGGCGTAGCACCCGCTTTATCGGCACGTTTGTCGGAAGTGATTGCCTCATTACGCGGGAGCGAGCTATCGGTGTTGATTGCTCAATCAGATCTCAACCACTCGCGCAGCTTGCTGGATGCCGAGATCAGGATAGAGCGCGGCGTGCAGCTTGTTGCGACCTGATTTTCTTTGATGCGCCTCCAGCGTAAATTCCCATCCATCGCATGATCGACTGGCAGCAGCATATTCGCTTACCCGCGATGCGTACCGAAACCCACTTCGGTGATCGTGTGCTGCGCTGTTTTGTAGATCGCCCACCTTCGCTGTACGCCATGCTGGAGCATGCTGTCGCTCGCTATCCTGAGCGCGAGGCGCTGGCCTGTGGTGATCGGCGTTGGAGCTACCGCCAGTTGAATGCCGAGGTTGATCGAATCGCTGCAGGATTTGCCGAGCACGGATTGCGCGCTGGCGAGCGCGTAGTGATGTTCATCGGTAATCGCTTGGAATTTGTTTCGGTACTGTTCGCACTGCAAAAAATCGGCGCGATCGCTGTGCCGGTAGGTACGCGTGAACAAGGCCCGGGGCTTGCCTATATCTTGCAACAGTGTGGTGCGGCTGCGATTGTGTTTGATGAGGCCTTGATGCCGCGCCTGCCGGATAAAGACGCTGTGCCAAGCATTCGCCTACGGATGTATATTTCTGATGCTGATGTCCCTGGTGCCGGTGACGCAGCTGCGAATATTGCGTATGCAGAGCGAAGTACTCGATACGACCCGGCATTCAATCGCCCTACAATAAATGAGCTGCAGTTTGTCGCGCTTGATACCCTTTCCGGTGCGCCTGTTACGCCCGCCAAAGTTAATGAAGAAGATTGCGCCTGCATTCTTTACACCTCAGGTACCACCGGTAATCCTAAGGGTGCGATGCTCACTCATTTCAATATCGCCCACTCGGTAATTCATTTCGCAGTAACGCTCAAGTTAAGTCATGAAGATCGTGCTGCATTGGCGGTACCCGCTAGCCATGTCACCGGCTTGGTGGCCTTGATCGCCTTGATAGTGCATGTGGGTGGCGCATTAGTGATCGTGCCGGAGTTCAAGGCAGCAGCGTTTGTGGACTTACTTGCCCATGAAAAAATCAGCTATGGCGTGATGGTGCCAGCCATGTATCAACTGTGCTTATTGCAGCCCAATTTTTTTACGGCCGATCTGAGTGCTTGGCGTGTGGGTGGTTATGGTGGTTCGCCCATGCCGGTGCCGACTGTACAAGCACTCGGTAAGGCATTGCCCGGTTTAACTTTGGTGAATTGCTATGGCTCGACCGAGACAAGCTCGCCGAGCACCATCATGCCGCTGGGCCTGTCGGCGATTCATCACGATAGTGTCGGTATTGCTGCACCGTGCGGAGATGTCCGAGTAATGAATGTAAACGGTGAGCCAGTCGCCGTCGGTGAATCGGGTGAGCTGTGGATCGGTGGCCCAATGGTCGTGCCCGGCTACTGGGATAACCCGGAAGCGACCGCGAAAGGGTTTGCCGAAGGCTGCTGGCGTTCAGGCGATGTCGGCTCAATTGATGCGCAGGGGCTGGTACGCGTCTTTGATCGCATTAAAGACATGATCAACCGAGGCGGCTTCAAAATTTACTCGGTCGAGGTAGAGAATACGCTGATGGCATTGCCAGGCATGGTTGAAGCAGCGGTAGTGGGGCATCCTTGCCCGGTACTGGGTGAGCGTGTGCACGCTTATCTCTATATCCCGAATCAACAGCACGACGCCGATGCCGTGCGCGCGCACTGCGCAGCACGTTTGGCTGACTACAAAGTACCTGAGGAAATTTTTTTCAGTGACACGCCTTTGCCCAGAAACGCTAACGGCAAGCTGCTAAAACGCTCGTTGCGGGGCTAAGTCTGCGAACTGCCCTGCAACAGGGTGTGACGGATCAGCGCAGGGATAGCACCTTGTGATATAAAGCCAGCGTTCTGACCAACTGAATCAGCAGCTTGTCGGTGAATCTAATAGCTATCCAATCTAGATTCAAGCTAAATCAGATTGAGTCATTGGTACAGAGCCCTGACCCTCTATTAAAGCAAGTGGCTTAACAGAGGGTCCCATAAGGATTCACCCTACAAAAACATGATGTCGGAGGTCTGATTTGCGGCACTTTAGTGGTTCGATCATTTTTGCGTTGCTCTGTCTTGGGCTGGCGACTTGGTGGGGTTATGAACACGGCGGTACTGAAGCCGCGCTAACCGGTTTCGGTATAGCCCTGATTCTGGGTGTGCTCGAGGTATCGCTCTCGTTCGACAATGCTGTGGTCAATGCCTCGGTGCTGAAGCACTGGGATGAGTTCTGGCAAAAACTGTTTCTGACGCTAGGTATTCTGGTGGCCGTGTTTGGTATGCGCTTGCTGTTCCCGCTGGTCATCGTCGCGCAAACCGCTGATCTTGGTGCCGCTGAAGTCTGGAATCTGGCGCTGCACGATCCGCGACAGTTTTCTTATTACCTGACCAAGCATCACGATGAAGTCGCTGCCTTCGGTGGTGTATTTCTGCTGTTGGTGTTCTTGAATTTCTTGTTCGACGAAGACAAGGAATTACATTGGGCCGGCCACTTCGAAGAGAAGATGGCGAGTTACGGCAAGATTCAAGCGGTACCTATCTTCATCGCACTCGCAGTCGTGCTGGCAAGTCTGACGCTCGCTGAGCCGAACAACCACCTTGCGGTGCTGACCGCTGGTGTGTGGGGCATTATTGTTTACGTCGGCGTGGATATTCTCGGCAATATGCTTGAGAAAGAAGAGTCGGGTGGGAGTGATGTTGCCAAGGCTGTCAAGACCGGCAGCATTGGCGGCTTCCTCTACCTGGAAGTGCTTGATGCTTCGTTCTCGTTTGATGGCGTGATCGGCGCATTCGCGATTACTAATGATGTCGTGATCATCATGCTCGGCCTAGCCATTGGTGCGGTGTTTGTGCGATCAATTACGGTATTTCTAGTCAGGCAAGGCACGTTGGACGAGTACGTCTACCTTGAGCATGGCGCACACTACGCGATTGGTATTCTGGCGTTGATCATGTTCATCACCATGAAATTCCATGTACCGGAAATCATCACGGGTCTGATCGGTATTGCCTTTATCGTGGCATCGGTGATCTCGTCGCTGCGCCACCGGCGAGAGCAAGAGGCGGCTGCAGCCGATTGATTTTCTCGGCCTCGAGTACGAGGTCGAGGCCCGATTCCAGCTGCACGATGCCGAGGCTGGCAATGTCGCGCAGCTTTTCGTGGATGAGGGCGTCTTTCGGTGAGTCATTTACGCACTCATTGCTGTATTGAATAAAGCTGTGAAGGCTGATGATCAGACTGGCCAAGTGCTTGGGGCATTCACACAGCAAGTTGGTATCTGTCACCGCAATCGTTTGTAGTGTCTCCATCCCAAAGCGTGGCTGGGCCGGCGATTGATGCTCCGCTTGACGGGCGTCGATGATGCTGGCCAGGCTGCGTGCCAGATCCATCGGCGCAGTGGGGTATTTGATGCATTCAATACCCAAGGCACTCAGAAAGCGAATCACGCTGCTGCTGCTGAATTCATAGATCACAATCAGGGTCTTGGATTTGTAGACTGAAAACGCAGCCGCCAGATACTTGGCGAGATTCATCTGCAGCGCAGGCGTCAGCACGATGCCAAGATCAAATGACTCCAGCCGGTTTTCCACTTCGGACAAAGCATCGAAATGCGCAGCGGGCGTCCAGGCCTGCATTGCCGGGTCGGTAAACAGCAGCGAGCGCCAAGTGGTGCTACCCATCGAGGCGATACGCAACTCGCCGGAGGGTTGATTTGCGTTGTGATTACTCGGCCCAAATAGCTCAGCATGTAGTTGGTCTAGATCATGCGTCGCCAGCGCGCTGGGCTTGTGACCGCGATCAACTAGCAACTTGATGAGCCGAAGTCGCTCCAAGTCGGTGGTGGTGTAGCGGCGCGCGCCGCCTTCGGTACGCACGGGTTCCAGTGCGCCATAGCGCGCTTCCCACATGCGGATGGTGGAGACATGAATACCGGTTTCGCGCGACATGGCGCCGATAGAGAAAAGCTTTTGGGCAGCGGGCATATCCATTGTTTTCGTTTTCGATAATGCAGCGCAAAAAAATGTTGAACAGCTTAAACTTACAACCTACACAATAATAAGCGGCAAGGGCAATAAATACAAGATTATTGCCAATAATATCTACACAACAATAGATTTATAGCTCTTAATAGAGAAAATCTATTAGAAGTGTCCAGATAAAATCGGTACAAAGAGTTCCGATCCTACACATTTTGAGGGGTACCGCAAATGCTGCACACCTCCCGACTTCTTTCTTATGCCCACCTGATTCAGGCGTCTCAGGTGAGACGTGGCTTGCTCGAACCGCAGGCAACTCAGCTCGGACTGACCGGCGAAGAAGCAGAGCGCGTGCTCGAGACGCTGCACACACTGAGTGTGGCCGATGGCTCTCGCTTGGTTGGGCGCAAGATGATTCCCGTGAGCCCGCAAGACCCAAGCGCACAAAGTGGCGTTCCCAGCCTTGGTTATATCTACGAGCACTCGATGGTCGATGCAGAAGACAACGCCGCCTGCATCAAGCTGCGTAGTGTCAAGCAAGTCCATGTCGAACCCAAGCTAGTGTTTAGTCTTGGCTCCACGCCCGAACAGGGCGATAGCCTGGAGACCTTCTTGCATCGCTTCGATTCCGTAGCGCTGGCGCTGGAACTTCTGCAAAACCCTTTCAAGGGAGAGGCGTGGACGGCGGAAGATAAAATCTGCGCGAATGGGTTTCATTCGAAGCTAGTGATTGGTGAAGCACGAACGCTTTCGCGCAAGAGTCGCACCGTGTTTGACCAACTGGTTTCAAATGCGGGGATGACGCTGAATGTGATTGACTCACAGGGTGCACAGATTATCGGGTTTGGTCATGGTAGAGACAATGTCGATAAGTCTCTGCAGCACGCCTATGCGCTGCACCAGCGCCATATTGAGTCGAAGGGCGAGAGCCCGTTCGCGCAAGGGCAATGCCTCGCGATGGGTGGGTGGCTACCAAGCAAGCAAATTGCGACGGGTCAGGAATGGGTCGCGGTGGTCAGCGGCGTTGAGCTTCCAAGTCTACGCGTTGCCATTACCTGATTGTGAACGATTTCATGAACCGATCAATCCTCAGTTGACCGTAACCCTAGCGCTTACGATGCCATGGCTGCCCATCTGACATTCAAGGAAAGAGAAGCATTCAGTCAACGGCTGCACACCAGCCTTAAAAAGGCCGGTATTGATCCCAACCGCCCGACTCAGTTACTGCGCGCTTTTTGCGCGATACAAGCCGAGTCTTCTTTGGCTATCTCAACGGTCAGTAAGTGGTTGTCCGGCGAGGCCTTGCCGGCCAATGGCAACATGGAAGTAGTGGCACGTATCTGCAATGTCTCGCCACACTGGCTGCGTTCCGGGCACGATACGACCGGTTAGCCTGAGCGGAGATTTTGGAGCTGCGTGTTTCCTGAGCGTGGTGATTGAGTGACCACCGCGAAGCCGATTACATACGCCAGCCGTACCCCAGATAAATCAGCGGTGTGAAACTGCGTTCTGTCATCGGGCTGTTCGCCTGAGTGTTGGAGAGCCGGTTGATGGTCGCGCCATAAAACAGCGCGCTGGTCGGGCCGAATGAATACAGCCCGGTGAGGCCGACCGATAAGCCGGTGCCGGCCCCGGCTTTGTAGCTGCCGACACTCCAGTAGTAATCATTCATCGCGGCGTTTTGCCAAGTCGCACCAATCAGACCATTTAGGCGGAAACTGGTATCGCTTATCAGCGGTCGGATGAATTGCAGCTGCGCGACTTGTCCGTTGCTACGGTTCGTCACATCAAAACCGTAGTCGAAGTTCAGCACACCTGCCGGCGTGGTCCAGCGAATACTCGGGCCCGCATCAATCGCAAAACGACGGTCGGCCATGCCAGCAGTGACGGGGTTATCGCTGCTGTCGTAACCGAACCGCGGCTCTGCATACAAGCCAATGCGCAGTGAGCGGTCGTCGGAGGTGTAGCCCCACAGTCCTGCTTTTAGCCCAGTGATATAGCCAACATCACCGAAGGTGTACTGAAGTACCGGTAAAGCCATCACGCGCAAATCGGTACTGCCGGGTGTTTTGGGGAAGGCACCGACGCCAAGGCCGATGAAGTTACGTGAGGCCGGAATCGGTTGTTGTGCTTGCTGATCGGCTGCTGACTGCGCAAATCCGCTAGAGGCCAGGAAAAGACCTTGGGTCATCACTACGCAAATCATTAATTTTTTAATAACACGCATAGCGACTCCGGCAATTCAACTCGTTTGTTTGTGGCATTTCACTGCAGCGTAGATTATCAAAATAAGTTTGGTTTGGGACGCATTTAATCCTGCAATTGAGCCTTTTGGGATCAGTAGAAACTAAATGCGTGTTCGCTCTGTGCGATCGGTGGGGCGAACGCATTTTGTCGTCGCAACAATTAATGGCACAATGGAGGGCTCGACTGTTGTCTAAAAATAAATTTCGGTTCATAGGGCCGAGGAAAGACTTTTCGAAAAAAAATGCAAGGGATCCATCTCACCGCCGACCTGTCCGGTTGTCGTAAGAATCTGCTACTCATGACGGACAAAGCCGGGCTGCGCGAGGCTTGCGTTGCGGCGGTGAATGAGAGCGGCCTGACCGTCGTCGGTGACACCTTTGTCGCCTTCCCTGACTTCGAAGGGCAACCCGGTGGTGTCACCGGCACCGTGCTGCTGGCTGAATCTCATCTAGCCATTCACACTTGGCCTGAGCAGTCTGCAGTGACACTTGACGTGTACGTCTGTAATTTCTCGACTGATAACAGCAAAAGAGCCGCGCAGTTAATCGACGCGCTCTCTGATCTGTTTGATCCCGCAGAAGCCAACCCGCAAGCGCTGCAACGCGGCGAAGTGGGTGCCGCGCACGGCGAAATGACTATTGGCCACGAGTGGCTGAATGCGCATAGCAGCTACGGCTACCGGCTCGGGCCGGCGCTGTACCGCGAACAATCGCCCTACCAACGTATTGAAGTGCATGAATCACCGCAATTCGGTCGGCTGTTCCGGCTCGATGGCGATTACATGACCTCGGAAAAAGAAGAGTTCTTCTATCACGAGGCTTTGGTCCATCCCGCAGCGGCCAGCCATGGCAAGGTCAAGCGTGTACTGATTCTGGGCGGTGGTGATGGCGGCGCGGCTGAAGAGCTACTGAAGTACCCATCGATCGAGCGAGTCGTCATTGCCGAACTCGATGAGGTTGTGATTCGGGTCGCGCGTGAGTATTTCGACAGTATTCATCACGGTGCGCTAGATGATCCGCGGGTGGAGATTCGCATCGGCGATGGTCTTGCGTTCGTGCGCGAAACTGAGCAGCGTTTTGATTTGGTGCTGCTCGATCTGACCGATCCCGACACGCCTGCGTCGGCTTTGTATACGGCTGAGTTTTTTGCGTCGGTCAAAAATGCTCGATCTGACCGATCCCGACACACCTGCGTCGGCTTTGTATACCGCTGAGTTTTTTGCGTCGGTCAAAAACATCCTGAACCCAGGTGGCGCCATGGTGTTGCACACCGGCTCGCCGATTTTCCGTCCTGATGTCGTCACCTCGCTGTACCGAGGCCTGCACGAGAACTTCAAGGTGGTGGCGCCCATGGGTCTTTACATTCCTTTGTACGGTGCTTACTGGTCCTTGGCCGTATGCAGCGAGCAGCTCGACCCGCGCGCGATCAGTACCGATCAAATCGCGGCAACCATTTCGTCTGCCGGGCTCAGCGATCTGCAGTACTACAACCCTGCAACGCATCAGGGTTTGTTCGCGTTGCCAAATTATTTCCAAAAGCTGGTCGGCTAAGCAGTGCTGCGGCTTGGTCCGCGCTCCTCTGATGCGCGCACCTCTGACGCGCGCACCAGTGCGGGGGATCATCTGGGGCAGGCACCTCGCGGGTAGCCCCTTATCTGATTAACCGCAGCTCGACGCTGCTCCCCATCGGTTTGCGCTAAGCTATCGGCAGGAGGGCGCGATGATCACCGAAAAACAATCCAAGTTCCGGGCAAACTACCTGCAGCAAATCAGCCCGTGGTATCACGGCTTGCTTCATATCGGCGTGATGTATGGCGCCGGCATCGCAGCGATTGCCTGGTGTGTCGGACAATTAACCAACCCGACATGGGAATGGCTACTGAT
>JAPLQC010000035.1 GCA_026399895.1 Burkholderiales bacterium | reverse complement strand
AACAGCGCGGTGTTCCCCGGTATGCAGGGTGGCCCGCTGATGCATGTGATCGCCGCCAAGGCGGTGGCCTTTAAAGAGGCGCTGACGCCAGAGTTCAAGGCGTATCAGCAGCAGGTTTTGAAGAACGCCGATGCGCTGGCCAAGGCATTGATTGAGCGCGGTTTGCGGATTGTGTCGGGTCGTACCGAGTCGCATGTGATGTTGGTGGACTTGCGCTCGAAGAAGCTGACCGGTAAAGAGGCTGAGGCAGTCCTGGGCTCGGCGCACATTACCTGCAACAAGAATGGGATTCCGAATGATCCGGAGAAGCCGTTTGTGACCTCGGGCATTCGTCTGGGTTCACCGGCGATGACGACGCGTGGTTTCAAAGAAGCTGAAGCCGCCAAGGTGGGTCATTTGATTGCTGATGTGCTGGACAACCCGCATGACGCGGCGACGATTGAACGCGTTAAGGCTGAAGTCAAGAAGCTGACTGATGCACATCCCGTGTACGCAAGGTAATGATGGCTGGGGCGCGACTAAACGATCCGAAAAGAGACTGACGATGCGCTGCCCCTTCTGCCATAGCGAAGACACTCAAGTACTCGACACCCGCGACTCGGAGGAGGGCGATAGCGTTCGGCGTCGTCGTCGCTGTAATGCTTGCGACAAGCGCTTCACAACCTACGAGCGGGTCGAGTTGGCGATGCCAGCCATCGTTAAGAAGAATGGCAGCAGAACTGACTTCGAACCGGAAAAACTGCGTGCAAGTTTATCGCTTGCCTTGCGCAAACGTCCGGTACCTGCCGACGCCGTCGATGCGGCGATTCAGCGTATTGAACAAAAGCTGCGCTCGTCGGGTGAGCGCGAGATCGACTCTGGCCAAATCGGCGAACTCGTCATGCGTGAGTTGAAACGCTTGGATAAAGTCGCCTATATTCGTTTCGCTTCGGTCTATCGTAGCTTCGAAGATGTATCGGAGTTTCGTGATGCAATCGACGAGATCGATGTCGAGCCCAAACCACCCGGGCTTTCCAAACTGCGCGCGCACTAACCACAACAACGCTGGCTGTATCAGCATCACGCGTAGCGTCCGTAACACCCACAACACCCACAACACCTATAGCGCTGGCATCGCAGCACTCCTTCCGCAGCAGCCCCAATCCAACGACGAGTGCTTTGATTGGCATTGCTGATCCCGTCGCATCCTCGGTACTCGCCTACTTTAGTAGGACTCAGTCTTGTAGGTCTTTGGCGTTGGTACTTCTTTCCCTTTTATCTATCGAACATAAGTCACATTAATTTGATGTGCCTCGCTAATTATTAGCCTAGGTTTTAATTTTGCGCGAAACAAAAGATCGACATCTCTGATCATGCCGGCGATATGGAGGTGGCGATGGAGCGACATGTCAGCGAAGGCAGAATTAACAGCGAAGGCAGAATTAACAGCGAAGGCAGAATTAACAGCGAAGGCAGAAATAACGTTAACAGCAGAATCAATAGCATTAGCAGTAATAGAGCAAGAAAATACCTAGATACACAAGGATTTTCACTCGTCGAGCAACTACTTAGCCTGCTCATCGTTGCGCTCGCTGCAGTGCTACTGATCCGAATGAGTGCTGCGAATGCGATTGTTTCCCAGCAGTCTGCGCGGCGAATGAGCGTAGTTCGATTGGGTTCGGAATTGTCTGCGTGGGTTCAGCGTGGTGGTCATTTAGCGCTTGGCACTTCAATTGATCAGGCATTAGAAGATTTACGTACTGCCTCAGTAAGCGCTGATCCCTCTACGGTGTGCTGTCCACCGGACGGATGCGACGCCCGTAGCAGTGCTTGCCTCGGTGAAACGTCCACGCTAACCATACCGGATTGGTCCTGTGAGTCTCAGGGCAGCCTATTACTTATGAAACTTGGGTGGCCAGTGACTACAGCAATGCCATCGATCGTCATGCCACTTGGCTCAATTCGATGAGACGCGCTGATCGTGGCGAGAGTTTGGTCTCATTAATGGTGGCGCTATCTCTCTCGCTGGGCATCGTTTTATCGGCAATCCATCTCACCGTACAGGCAGAGTTATTGCACCAACGTGCCAGACAATTTTCGCTGCTAGAGGATCAAGCTCATCAAGTCATCGAACTGATTGAGCGCTTGCTACAACAAGCGGGTGATGTGGATGTTGCAAAGCCGATGCCAGTACAAGCTGCTCGTCCACTTGAAGGTGCAGTTGATGGCGCGGATAACGCGATTGTGTCTGGCAATACTCAAGCGAGCATAGTCACGGCCAAGTCGGTATCACTGGCGAGTGACCTGTTGCTGATTCACCTTCGAGGAGATGACATGGGCAGGGTGATTAACTGCGCAGGGTTTCCTATTCCTGTCGCAGCGGGACCGAATGATTTTTCCGGCCGCAGCGTCTTGTATGTGGGCTTGGATCCAGCCAATGAACCAGAGTTGCGCTGTTATTTTCGCGGATCATCGCAGTGGTCTTCACAGGCGCTGGCAACCGGGGTTCTGACATTTCAGGTGCGTTTTGGTCTTGATACGGACAATGATAGTTTGCCGAACCTCTTCGTTAGTGCATCGCAGTTATCCGACATCACCGCTCATCAAGCAGCATCTGAACTCTCACCACGTACAAGAATTGTTGCGCTTCATATTGCTTTGCTGATGCGTTCCACTCAGCGCCTTGCCTCATCCGTGGTTGCTAAGCCATTTTTACTATTCGGGTGGAAGCCCGAAGTGTGCGTCAATGACCTTGGCGTAGGTGAGCAAGTTCTACCCAGTCAGCTCAAGCCCAATCGGCTGTATCGGCAGTTCGATAAAGTCATTTTCCTGAACAATAGCCTGCGCCCGGACGCATGAGCCCAGACGCATGAGCCCAGACGCATGAGCCCAGACGCATGAGTCTCTTGCCATCAGTCTTAGCAAGCACGATGGTAATGCTACTGGCCAGTGCATCAGCACAGCTCGTGCGAGACGCAGCCTTGTCGCAAGCGCAGTGGGAGCAGCAGCAGCAAGCGATGTCACGCGCAGAACTGCGGTTGATGCAGTCAGCGGCTAGCTTGTCGCAGATTGCTGATGAGCAGTCCGGGATGGAGCCTAGTTCTCAACAAGAGGTAGTTGTCGAGCAGCTAGCTGTGTCGCAGTCCGCAGAGCTGAGTGATCTGCCGTTAAGTATTTTTCGCATTAGTGCCGTTGGGCGTGTGTCACAACTCAGCGTTCGGCTTGAAGCGGACTATGCGATGGACGCTTGTGATGGAGGCAGCGAAGAAAATGAAAATGAAAATCAAGCCATCACTTGCACTCCGAGAATTCGACGCATCGCTTGGCGGCGCTTGGAAAACTGAGTCGCCACCATGTATTTCATAAAACAGACTCATCATCATAAGCAGCAGTATCAGCAAC
>JAPLQC010000040.1 GCA_026399895.1 Burkholderiales bacterium | reverse complement strand
GCCGCGCTACTGAATAGCCAGCCTATGGGTTTTTACTCAGCATCGCAGCTGGTGCAAGACGCGCGGCGTCATGGCGTTGAGATCAGGCCAGTCGATGTGATGGTCAGCGATTGGGAGGCAAGCTTGGAACCCTGTAATGGCCAGCAACCGGCAGTACGGCTTGGGTTGAACGTGGTGCATGGTCTTACCCAACTCGCTGGCTGGCGTATTGAAGAAGCACGCGCCGTCAAAGACTTCAGCGACCTGAATGATCTTGCGCTGCGCGCCAGTCTTTCAGCCACCGATTTACAAGCCTTAGCTGCAGCGAACGCCTTGCAATCCATCGCGGGCCATCGGCGCGAGGCGCTATGGCACGCAGTAGCGGCTACGCCGGGGAAAGGCTTGCTGAAAACTACCGCGATCGCAGCAGATCCGATTCAATTAACAGCGCCCAGCGAAGCGCAGCAAATAGTTGCCGATTATCGATCAATTGGTTTGACATTAGGACGCCACCCACTCGCATTGCTTCGTGAGCAGTTGCTCAAGCGTCGTCTACTACCTGCAAGTACGCTCGCCGATTTTAAGCAGGGCCAAATTGCTCGTGCCTGCGGCATCGTCACCGTCCGACAAAGACCGGCAACAGCAAAGGGGACGGTATTCGTTACGCTCGAAGATGAGACAGGTACGGTTAATGTCATTGTCTGGCCAGCACTCGTTGAGCGCCAACGCCAAGAGCTACTACAGTCCTCGCTACTGGGCGTGTATGGCATATGGCAAACAGACAATAATGTGAATCACCTGATCGCCAAACGCTTAGTTGATCTGACCGATTTATTAGGTAGCTTGCAGACAGAGAGTCGAGATTTCTGTTGAAAGTATTCGCTGATCGAACGCTTATTTCACTTTCTTAAAATTTAAACGACCGATTCTTTAAACGAAGCGAACTAGTGTAAAACATCAGTTACCCATTGCCCGGTTTTCCAATCTCGCCCCGCCGGAGCAATCATGTCGCTAAGCCGAACACCGTCTCTTACAAACATCCCAGCACAGGTAGTAAATCCGCAAAAAGAAAAGCAGGATTCCTTATCGCCAGATTCAAAAAATAAACAGAATGCCGATACTGGTGACGCTGACAATTCAACGCAATCTTCTAAGAATTCAACGACCGATCAGAAAGATAACAATGAAAAATCAGCGCCAAGAAAAAAGCTGACACCGCCGGTTGTGCGGCAAAAACTCACCCAGCGCGAGCGCAGCATCTCTAGTCCGATAATTTATCGACCGCTACCGCTACCGCCATCATCTAGTAACAATTCTGACAGCACTCAAACCGAGATCTCTTCATCGCCGAAGCTGAAAGACAAGAAGTCAGAAGCATTACCGAGAACGCTGACGCCAGACCAACAGTTAGCTAGCGACTTGGCAGATCTGATCGAAAAGGGACTCTTGCGGAAGCCAGGAAGGATTGATGATCAGATAGACCTAAGTCAAGCAACCGTCAACTTACAACGACAATTCGATAAAAAAACAGATGGCAAGATACTTATCGAAAAAATTACTATGCAAATGTTTGGAGATGATATTAAAAAATTAGAGGCATGGAAAATAGCGCAAGACATCATCATCAAAATTCGAGTCAACTACTTTAAAGGTCAAGACTTTTCTAATCAGCTAGACCCTGTTATACAAAAAGAAGCTACTGGCATGCTGAGCCTGCTTGCGGCAAGCTTTGCAGGCGTATTTTTTAACATTTCAGGCAAGGATTCAACCATCAGACTCCCCGAGAGCTTGATGTTTTTTCTTAAAGAGATCGACTACCGCCAGATCAGAATTTTACTATCCGATGACAAAGGCATCGCCATGGATCAGGAGAATTTCCTTCGATCCCGCAGGGACTGGATGGCAAAAGTTTTGATCGATACCTTTCTGGTGCCACTGGTCCAAAAAGAGTTTTTCTCAGCCCGAGGCGCATTGGCAACTGATCATGTGGTCAGCCAAATTATTTCTGCGCTCCATAGTGCCTTTTCTATCTCGGCACCCGCGATACTTTCAGATTCCCTTAAATCAGCTCCTACTGATATCCAAAATTTAGTAAAAAAGCGTCGAACTACACAGTTCAAGCCAAGAGTAGATACCCCGGATAAATCCGCAAAAAATGATCAACCGGCTCAGCAGAAATCGATATCGACTTACCGCTCGACGCTGGTCGAAAACACTAGCCCGAGCCGACATCGCAGGTCTGAATTGAGCAGGCTATTGAAAAAACTTATCGGCAATCTTAAAAAAGAAAACGCAGAATTCACGCCGGATATGCTTAGCAAAATAAAGTCATTCAACAACGACTTTGCTCTATCGAAAAAACCAATTTCCGAAGCGTTTCTTTATCAGACATGGCTTGACATCGCATCAAAAGCTGATGGTAACAATGCCGTTCTAAAGCCTGTAAAAAGCATCGTCGTTGAAACCGCAGAAATAGAAAAAGAGCAATCATTACTGGATTCAGAAATGCTTGAGATAGATCTATTCTCAAAGCTTACTGCAATAGAGAAATCGGGTAAGGGGCTACCAATTGAAAGAGCCAATCGCTTATCGAGCGATATGCCATTAAATCCGATAAGCACTTCAACTCCTGCCCCTACGGCTACTCCTACTCCTCAGGCAACGCCAATAAAAGGATCTTCAACGCAATCGACGCCAAGTTCAACTTCATCAACATCTTTACCAAAATCACCCAGACCGCAACAGATATATCAACACCGGCGCGTGAGAACGGCAGACATCTCGCCTGTCAAATTTAGTGAAGAGACTAAAAAGCTAACCGAGCAGGAGCGAGGTGCGCTGATCAATGCCTACCCAGATCTCCTTCTGGGTGGGATTCAAAGAGCTGCATATAAAAAAATAGAAACAGGCTTGGTTCTGAGAAATGATCCGATAAGGGAAATCATCGCTGCCGGTCGCGACAAGTTCCAAATACCACTAGCCACACTCACTAAGGTCTTGCGCGAAAAGATTCAGGTACTGAACTCTCTGTCGGATGAGGCAACAACAATCAGTCACGCTGATTTGCTAAAAACTCTCATGCTGGAAGAATTCAAAGTCAGTACATCAGGAAAGATCTTACTCAGCAGCCGTCAAAAAGCCTTGAGATCGGCAGGGCCTTCACAAAAACCCAATCCGCTGGATGATCAACCGAAACAAAAAGCTGAAAAGACTCGCCTCCTGACGCTCTTTAAGGAGCCTGCGGAGCAGATCACGACCAGTCTTTTTAATGAAGATCTTTCCACATCTGGTTTTCCACAGTCGTTGTTGACACTTTGGAAAAGCTTTGATCAGAAATTAGTAGATTGGGCAAAAGAAACCCTTCAAGTATCTGCCGACGAGCTTGAAAAATTACGCTCCACATTGGGTTTTGATCTGATCATTACCCGACTGATTTATCCAATGTGCATCGGCATTGGCGATGCTGAACCTACTTTGGCAGCGACTTCATTTGCTGATGCAGTACGTCAATCAACCTTGCAAACCTGGGAAACATTTTTCCAGGCATTCAAGAAAGCTTAATCTGCGTTTAATTACCAAGAAAGGAAGTCTGTCATGAGTGTGGCTAATACGAGTGGTACATCGAGCAGTAATCATCCGATACCTGTCGATCAACGCACTGATCCAACTACGCCCGCTGGGCAGAAGAGTGGTGCGTCAACGCCTCAGGCGCAGAAGTTTATGCCACCGCCTAGGGTAGTGCCCCGCTCGCCGCGTTTACTTCAAGACTTTACGATTGACTCCTCCTCTCAGAACCGGGGACGCAGCGAATCGTCACCTGCCAGTCTCGCCTCGCCCTCTAAGGCCATGCCACCGGTACCACCCTCTTCAATAACGGTAGCCACACTACCGTCAACACCCATTGCAATGCCAGCTTCAACGCCTTTGGCAGCACCTATCCCAACACCCATACCGACACCGAATGCCGCACCCACGGTGACCACCAAACCTAATCTGCCAATGCTGGCGCTGAGCGTACTCACTGGCGACAACATTAGCGATGCATCCCCGCCACCGAGTCCGACAAAGTTAATGCGCCTCCGTGTGTCGAGACGAATTTCATCGCGTATACAAGACAGGGAAACAGGGAAGGGCAGTGCATCAGCTCCGACTACACCACGTAAAACCTCAGAATCAACCAGTGGTCAGCCGCCCGTATCGCCCACACAGGACACCAAATCTGCCGACAAGGTCCGTAGCTCGGAGATTCAAGTGCAGCCGTCACCGCGCAAATTGGATCAAGAATTAATGACCCTGAGCAATGAGGTCGCGGGACACTGGATTAAGGCAATACAAGGTGATGGGTCGGGAAGCAAGGGTATGCGCAAATCGGGCGCAGCGGTATTTCTCGGTCAACCGACAAAACTCCCGGTAGATCAGTTCTCACCCGAGCTGCGAAAGCGGCTGCCAGCCTCATTCAACGATGCCACCATCACGCATTCGGCATTGATCAGCACCTTGTACGGTCAGGCATTTAATCGACATTCGGCAGCCAAAGTACTTCTCCTAACACGACGCTCGGTAATGCAAGACTATAGCGACAAAAAATTGATGCTCTCTGATCTCGAGTCACGTGCTGACTCCGACCCAGCGGCGAAGGAGCGCTACAAAAAGAACATGGAAGATCGTACACGTGACTGCGTCCAATTTTTGTTTGGTATCAACGCAAGCCAGTCACCGGCCACTTTCTTCTCGGAGGAATTGGTGTCGCTGTGGCGAACCATGGATAGTCAGCTGATTACGATGAATTTGGGCAAGCCGGAGAGGGAGAGACTTGCGTACGAGCTGGTGGTATCCCGAATGGTGCTGCGAACCGCCAAAGGCAATGATACCGAGGCGGGTCAGGCAATTCCGACCTTGTTCCTCGCAACGATCAAGGAAGCCGCAACAAAATTCTTCCCACAGTTCTGCAGCAACGTGCTGCAACAATTCGACAAAGAACGTAGAACGCCAACCAGCACGGCGCCAACCAGCACGGCTTCTACTGGTTCGGATCATCTGTTGAACACCAGCGCATCGAGCAGCAGTTCGTCGAGCACCAATAGCACGAGCAGTAACACCTCGAGCGGTAACTCAGCTAACAGCAACAACCCATCTCAGTAAGCGACTACGTGCCTACCCTCAGATCAGCCCAAGTATCCGACCGAATTCAACCAGATAGGGCGTGTCTTTCAGCGCCTCGCCCTCGACATTGGCCAGCACTTCGCTCAGGCGGCTTCGTACGCCGTGAAGATGGTCACTTAATTCACCTGATGACCCATCAGGCTGCTCAAGTGTGCGTTTGAGCACCACAATCTCTTCTCGTAACGCGTCAAGTTTGGCCGAGCCGGGCGGCGCAGCTAGTAGCTCCTGCTCAAGATCAGAGACGAGTTGTGTGATGCGCTCCAAACTGAATTCTGATGACATGGCGTCCTCCTTTTTCGGCATGGTGTACTCGCGCCGACGCGGTGTCAATCTCAGGAGACAAAGCCAATGCTAGTAAGAGACTACGCCAACTTGAATGTGGTGTGCTGCGAACCGGATGCGCCGATTGCAGAGGTGGCCGCGCTGATGCGCCGGCACCATGTGGGCGACGTGGTGGTCGTGGATAATCAATTAGATGGCGCCCGCATCCCGATTGGTATCGTG
>JAPLQC010000069.1 GCA_026399895.1 Burkholderiales bacterium | reverse complement strand
TGAACCCTTCAGCTTGAAACGCTGTTGTGCATCGCCATGCTTTTGCTGCGACTTCACGGTCTCAGGGCGCGCCTGCAAGATGTACAGCTTGCCGTCGCGTCCATCCTTGCCCCACTCGATATCCATCGGGCGGCCATAGTGCTGCTCGATAGTGACTGCGTAAGTAGCGAGTTCAGCGACTTCGGTATCGTTGAGAGAGTAGCGATTACGCTGCTCGATGGGCACATCAACCGTGCGCACTGAGCGACCGGCCTTGGCCTCGCCAGTGAATTCCATCTTGATCAGCTTGGAGCCGATATTGCGGCGAATAATCGCCAGCTTGCCAGCCGACAGCATTGGCTTATGGACGTAGAACTCATCGGGATTCACTGCGCCCTGCACCACGGTCTCGCCGAGGCCGTAGCTCGAGGTGATAAACACCACATCTTTGAAACCGGATTCGGTGTCGATAGTAAACATCACACCGGCAGCGCCAAGATCAGAGCGCACCATCTGCTGCACGCCCGCCGACAACGCGACTTCGCTATGCGTGAAGCCTTTGTGGACGCGATAAGAAATCGCGCGGTCGTTGTAGAGCGAGGCAAACACATGCTTCATTGCCTCTAGGATATTGTCGATACCCACCACGTTCAGGAAGGTCTCCTGCTGACCCGCGAACGAGGCATCCGGCAAATCTTCTGCAGTGGCGCTAGAACGAACGGCGAATGACATTTCGCTCGCAGAGTTGTCGACCAGGCGGTGGTAGAACTGGGTGATATCTTCTAACAGGCGCGGCTGGAACGGCGTCTCAACGATCCACTGCCGAATCTCGGCACCCGCAGCGGCGAGCGCACGCACATCATCGATATCCAGGTGCGCGAGACGGTCGGCAATGCGATCGGCCAAGGCAGCACCGCCACCGGCGCGATACGACAGAAAATCACGGAAAGCTTGCGCGGTGGTAGCGAAGCCACCGGGAACGCGAACACCGACATGCGACAACTGGCTGATCATTTCGCCAAGCGACGCGTTCTTGCCACCGACGGATTCGACATCCGTCATGCGCAAGTCTTCGAAAGCAACGACGTAAGCTGCCCCCGAATCAGGGGCCGAGTGAGCCCCCGCAGATGTAGGGTGGGACATAAATACCTCTTTGATGGTAAGAAATCGGTGCGCGCGACGCGGACGCGTGGAGAGTGCTGTGCTGGCGTAAGGGGGCTGGCATGACTCGATCCGTGTTTGATTGTCCGGGGGACAGTCCGCGTGGGAAAATAAGGGGTAGGCCGCATTTTACCCGCCAAGTCCGCCTCCTGATCAGTCTGGACGGCGAATTTTGCGTTAACTCTTTAGAAATTATCATGCACAGCCACACTCCGCCCGGTTCTGCCGGGTTTGATCGAACAGTTTTCTTTGTGTCGGATGGCACGGGTATCACTGCGGAAACATTTGGGCACTCGGTACTGACGCAATTTGATCTGCGCTTCCGTCAGATTCGGCTGCCATTTATCGACACCGAAGACAAAGCGCATGAGGCGGTGCGTCGTATCGACGATGCATTGAAAATCGAGGGTAAACGTCCGATTGTGTTCTCTACACTCGTGAAGTCGGAGCTCTCGGCCATCGTGCGACGCGCAGATGCCATGCACATGGACCTGATCCAAACCTTTGTCGAGCCACTCGAGCAAGAGCTGGGTACTGCGTCTACCCACACGATTGGTCGTAGCCACAATATCGCTGATTCGCAAGACTATAAAAGCCGTATCGAGGCTATTAATTTCTCACTAGCCCATGATGACGGGCAGTCACATAAAAACCTGTCATCGGCCGACGTAATTCTGGTTGGCGTTTCGCGCTCGGGTAAAACACCGACCTCGCTCTACATGGCCATGCAATATGGCATCAAGGCGGCCAACTACCCGCTGATTCCAGAAGACTTTGAGCGTGGCATGCTGCCGAGTGGGTTGATACCGTTTCGCAGCAAAGTGTTCGGGCTGTCGATTGCACCTGATCGCTTATCTGAAGTACGCAATGAGCGCCGCCCGGGTAGCAAGTACGCGTCGCTAGAAAATTGTCGCTACGAGGTGAACGAGGCTGAGCGCATGATGCAACGTGAGGGTATTCGCTGGGTGTCGACAACCGTTAAATCGATCGAGGAAATTGCCACGATGATTTTGCACGAATTGAAATTAGGTAAACGCTCTTATTGATTTATCTGTTGTCGGCGCTGCTCAAACAAACAGATGGCCACACTGGCGGCCACATTCAATGACTCGACTTGCGAGCTCTGCGGTATAGCAAGTCTTTCAGTGGCTAGAGCGAGCAATTGCTCAGATACGCCCTGCCCCTCGTGGCCAAATAACCAAGCCGATGGTGCGCGCAGGTCGGCCGTGTATATGGTTTTTGGTGCATCAGGTTGGGTCGCATATACCGGCACAGAAGCCTGCTGGATCAACTGCACCAGATCGACATCTTCAGTAATCTCCAATACGAAATGCGCACCCATGCCCGCGCGCAGTACCTTCGGTGACCACACCGCTGCCGTGCCAGGACCGCAAAAAATCTGTTGAATGCCTGCTGCTGCCGCAGTACGCAAAATGGTGCCGAGGTTGCCCGGATCTTGGACTGAGTCGAGCAGTAACGCCGCACTTTGCAATGAAAGCGATGCATGACCACCGCTAGCGGTATCAGGCACCTTCACCGCGAATAGTATGCCCACACCATGTTCAACCTGACCGAGCGGTGTGAATAACACGTCCGGCAGCAGAACACATTCGGCGGCGCCGGCGTTTGAGTTTGAATTTGTATTTGTATTTGAGTTTGATTTAGCGTTTGAGTTAGTGTTTGACTCACACTGCGCAACCAGGGCCGCTACCTCCGGGTGACTGAGCGCTGATTCAGCCACCACACAAAGAGCAGGTACACCGCGATGCTGTAGCCATGCCTCGCATAAATGAACCCCATCAAGCAGGGTCATGCCAGACTTGCGCCGTGCCTGAGCACTACTCGCCCATTGTTTGAGTTGTTTGTACTGCGCGTTGTCGCGCGATTGGATGCTACGCAGGCTCATGGTGTCGCCTCATTCAGCAACTCACGCACTGGTGCATAAGATCGACGATGCTCGGGTGTGACGCCGTGCTCCCTTAAGCGCGCCAGATGTAGCGCCGTTGGGTAACCCTTGTGTTGATCAAACGCGTACTGCGGGTAGCGGGCATGCATCTCCAGCAGAAGTGCATCACGCGCCGTCTTGGCTAGAATCGAGGCTGCCGAGATCTCGATCACTTTGTCATCGCCCTTGACGATTGCTTCGGTACGAATTGTCGTGACCGGGCAGCGATTACCATCAATCAGGGCGAGTGTAGGCGCAACCGACAACCCCTCGATGGCACGCCGCATCGCCAGCATGGTCGCTTGAAGAATGTTCAGCGCATCGATCTCTGCGGTAGAACATTGCGCGATTGACCAGGCCAAAGCGTCGCGCTGGATAATCAGCGCAAGCTCGTCGCGCCGTGTCGGGCTAAGTTTTTTTGAGTCGCGCAAACCCGCGATTGGTTTGGCGGGGTCGAGAGTCACTGCAGCTGCAAACACCGGACCAGCCAGCGGCCCTCTGCCGGCTTCGTCGACGCCGCAAATCACCTCGCCGGCGTAATCGAACAAGGTATCCGCTTTCAAAGGCGCAATCAGAGCCGACCGTGCTGCGAGAGCAGCTCCATCACTGCATGCGCACTTTGCGAGGCGGTGTTGCGCATCAGATCATGGTGCAGATCGACAAAGCGTCGGCGCAGACGCTGACGGTTTTGATCATTCGATAGCTGCGCCCACAAGGCCGAAGATAAGCCTGCTGGCGTTGCCCTATCTTGCAATAACTCCGGCACCAAAAACTCGCGCGCCATGATGTTGGGCAGGCCTACCCAGGGCTGATAGGCCATCAAGCGCAGTACCTGCCAGCTCGCAGGATTCATTCGGTAGCTGATCACCATCGGCTTCTTGAACAAAGCAACTTCCAGCGTTGCCGTACCACTGGCAACAAGCGCAGCGTCGCAGGCTGCAATCGCATCGTGCGAACCACCAGTCATGATTTGTAGCGGTAGCGATTTCAGATCAGGTGTCATTAGCTGCTCGATGAAGGCGCGCTGCGTGTCACCTGCCATCGGCATCAGAAACTGTACTTTCGGATCACGCTTTCTCAGCATGGCCGCAGTTTCAAGAAATGCTCGCGTGTTGTACTTCAGCTCGGATAGTCTGCTGCCAGGAAGTATGGTCACCACACGTGCATCACGCGCAATACCCAAGGCATCGCGCGCTGCATCTTGGTCGGGGTCCATCGGTATCATTTCAGCCAATGGATGGCCGACATAGGTCACGGGAATCCCGGCTTTGTTGTAGATCGCTTCCTCGAATGGAAAGATCACCAACATATGCGAAACCGCACGCGCGATTTTTTTGATTCGGCCACGGCGCCATGCCCACACCGAGGGGCTAACAAAATGCAGCGTGGGGATGCCCACTTGCTTGAGCTGTATCTCCAGATCGAGATTGAAGTCGGGTGCATCGACACCCACAAATACAGCTGGCCGCTCGATCAACAAACGCTCACGTAACTCGTCGCGTAATGCCTTCAAATCGCGATAGTGCGACAGCACCTCGAATAGCCCGCGGACGGCCAACTTTTCCATCGGGTAGGCAGACACAAACCCATACTCGGCCATCGCAGGCCCGCCGATACCATGCAAGCGAACATCTGGCAGCATTGGTCGCAAGCCGGACAGCATCCGACTAGCGAGCAAATCGCCCGAGGCCTCGCCGGCGACAAGCGCCAGCGTCAGTTCATCGGACGATGCCACGTGTGACGCTCTCCAGAAATTCGCGCATGCTTTTCAGGTGCGCAGATACCGCCGGTTGTGCTTGCTCTTCATTGGCGAGCGCCGCCTTGGCCTCGTCAAGGGTGAGGCCAGATTTATAAATCAGTCGGTAAGCGTTGCGGATGGCGTCGATTTCTTCGCGTGAAAAACCGCGGCGACGCAGGCCCTCAATATTCACGCCGTGCGCGGCTGCCGGGTTACCGTTCAAGATCACGAACGGCGGCACATCCTGCGTCAGGCTAGTAAACATACCCAGCATGGCGTGTGCGCCAATCTTGCAGAACTGATGCACGCCTGAGTGACCACCTAAGATGACCCAGTCACCCACTTGCACATGGCCCGCTAGCTGCGCATTGTTCGCGAAAATCGTGTGGTTACCTATCTGGCAGTCATGCGCCAGATGCACATAGGCCATGATCCAGTTGTCGTTGCCAAGGCGGGTGACGCCAGCATCTTGTGCGGTGCCGCGATTGAAGGTACAAAACTCACGAATCGTGTTGCGATCACCGATCACCAAACGAGTTGGCTCTCCAGAGTACTTCTTATCTTGTGGTGCCGCGCCAATCGACGAAAACTGGTAAAACACATTATCGCAACCGATGGTGGTGTCACCATCAATCACTACATGAGGACCGATCTTGGTGCGAGCGCCGATCTTTACCTGCGGACCAATAACACTGTACGCGCCAACCTCGACACTATTGTCGAGCTCAGCCGCTGGGTCAACCAGTGCGCTGGGATGAATGATGGTCATGCAGACGCTACCGGTTCCGGCTCGCTGATGCTTCGCATGGTGCACATCAGCTCAGCTTCGACTGCGAGCTGCTGATCTACCATGGCTTTGGCCTGAAACTTCCAGATACCACGCGCGTGCCGCACAATCTCTACCTCCATCACCAGCTGATCACCGGGTTCGACCGGTCGTTTAAAGCGCGCGCCATCGATACCTAAAAAATACACCACCGCAGTATCGTCGGGCTTTTGACCCATGGTCAGGAATGCCAGCAAGGCCGCTGTTTGCGCCAGCGCCTCAATGATCAACACGCCAGGCATGACCGGCTTATTCGGAAAGTGGCCATTGAAAAACTCTTCATTGACGCTGACATTCTTGATCGCACGGATCTGCTTGCCGGCTTCCCAGTCGAGTACACGATCGACCAGTAGTAGCGGATAACGGTGTGGCAGGTATTGCTTGATCTGATTGATATCGAGGCTTTTCATTGTGGTTGTGCCTAATCTCGTCTTGATTGGATTACTGTCATCGGCGTTAGCTTTATTCGCCGTTTTTTTTATCTGAATACGGTTCAATACCGAACTGCTTCACCAGCTTCTCGAGGGCGCGCACGCGTTCGCGCATGCTACCGAGCTGTCGAACCACCGCTGCTGTTTTTTCCCACTCTGCATTCTTGGCCAAGGGGTAAAAGCCCGTGTAATGCCCTGGCTCGAGAATCGAGCGCGATACCAAACTACCGGAAGACACATGGACATTGTCTGCAATGGTGAGGTGACCCAGCACCATCGCTGCGCCACCAAAGGTACAGTGCCGACCAATCTTCGCGCTACCCGCCACACCAACGCAACCCGCCATGGCGGTGTGAGCGCCAATCACGCAGTTATGAGCGATTTGAATCTGGTTATCCAGCTTCACGCCATCTTCGATCACGGTGTCTTCCAACGCGCCACGGTCGATGGTGGTATTGGCACCGATCTCGACATCGTTACCAATTTGTACGCCACCCATCTGGGGTATCTTGATCCAGTGGCCGCCCTCATTCGCGAAGCCAAAGCCATCACCACCGATGACAGCACCCGATTGGATGATGCCGCGCTCACCAATGCGACAAGCTGCCAAAAAACTGACCCGCGGATGCAGCAGCGTGTGCGCGCCGATGACAGCGTGACGACCGATATGACTGCCCGCACCAATCACGCAGTGGTCGCCAATCTGTGCGCCTGCTTCTATCGTGACACCAGGACCAATGCTAGCCGTCGCCGCTACCGTGGCTTCAGGATCCACCCAGGCATGAGGATGAATCCCTGCAACTGGCGTTACCGCCGCCAGTGCCGCGAAATGTTGCGCGGCACGCGCGAAATAGGCATACGGATTGTCGGTTAGCACACGCGCGCCAAGGTAGCGCGCCAATTGCGAGTGTTCCTGCCGAGACAAGATCAGTGCGGCGGCGTTGGTATCTGCCGCCTGCGCGCGGAGCTTCGGGTTGGACAGAAAGGTGATGTGCGACGGACCCGCAGCGTCCAATGGCGCGATCCCGGTGATGTCGATCTCGGGATCGCCGATCAACTCCCCGCCCAAGCTATCGACCAAGTCGCCTAGTCGAGTGCCCATGGCGGTGGTCCTATCTTATTTTGCGTTGAGTGACTTCAACACTTTGTCGGTGATGTCGATGCGCGGACTGTAGTAAACCGCTTCCTGGAAAACAATGTCGTACTTCTCGACCTCGGCAAGTTGCCGAATCACCTTGTTGGCTTTTTCCAGAACTGCAGCCAGTTCCTCATTGCGGCGCTGGTTCAAGTCTTCACGAAACTCGCGCTGACGGCGCTGGTAATCCTTGTCCATTTCGGACAGCTCACGTTGGCGCTTGACCCGCTCAGCGTCAGACAAAACCGGCGCGTCTTTGTCCAGTTTCTCGGCCGCAGATTTCACGCGCGCTGCGAGGTCCTGCAGGTCCTTGTCGCGACGCGAAAACTCTTGCTCAAGCTTGGCAGTGGCCGCCTTGGCTGGAGTCGCTTCACGGAAGATACGCTCGGTATTCACGAAACCGATTTTCAGCTCTTGCGCGCTACTCGCCAAAGGCGCGACCAACAGAGCAGAAAGCCCGAACACTAAAAAAGTTGCTTTTTTAAGCACAGATCTCACTTCATTCTCCATAGCGGAAACCATGATTATGCCACCACGCCTCAGAAGCCGGTACCGAGCTGGAACTGGAAGCGCTGCACATAATCCCCGGACTTGGCATTGATCGGATAAGCCAACGATAGCTTGAGCGGGCCGACCGGCGAAATCCAGGAAATGCCGAATCCGGTGCTGTAGCGCAAATCGCCAAGACGGATGTTCTCGCCCTCACTGGGGTTCCAAACCTGACCGGCATCTAGGAAGGTGAACCAGCGCAGACTTCGGTCTACCCCGCTGCCGGGGAAAGGGAACTGCAACTCAGCGTTACCAATCAAGCGGGCTGAGCCACCGATTGGCAGCCTGAAGAGCGTACTCGCCACTCTCGTGCCTGAAACATTCAGTGTGCCGGCTGCAAAACCGCGCACCGAGCCGATACCACCGGCATAATAATTCTTGAAAATCGGATAGGCATCACCGGCCAAACCATCGCCGTAGTTCACCTCACCGTTCACCGCCAGCGTGATGTTGCTCGCCACAGGCCAGAAGTATTGATCCTGGTAAGTTGAGCGGTAATAGCGCGAGGTGCCGGCACCGGAGAGCTCCAGGCTGGCACGCCGATAGCGTCCTTTGGTGGGAATCAGCGCACTGTCACGTTCATCTCGCTGCCAGGCGGCCGTGAGAGGAATAGCAGAAGTCTGAGAAGACCCGACTCCAGCCACTGTGGCATTTGCGGCAATTTTAGGATCTGCACTCGCGTCGAAAGCGTCCCCCGCTACAAAACGGCGATACCGCTCAGGACTGTTATCGTACGCCGTCACCGTCGTATCCTCGTAGCCAACCCCAAGGAAAACACGATCAAACTCGGTGAACGGAACACCAAAATTGACCGACCCACCACGGGTGAGGATCAGGTAATTCACGTTGGTAAAGAAAATCGGTGGCCGAGAGGTACGGTAGAACACATCCACTGTTCTGCTCACACCATCCTCAGTGAAATAAGGATTGGTATGGCTGAGCGAGATGGTCCTGAACACACGGCTGGTGTTCACGTTGATACCAATATTGTTACCTGAACCAAAGGCGTTGGCTTGGTTAATCGAACCTGTCAGCACTAGGTTCTCAGCGCTGGAGAAACCCGCACCAACCATAATGGCGCCGGTAGGCTTCTCGGTCACTTTCACATCCAGATCAACCTGATCCGGCACACCTGGTACTTCAACTGTGTCGACCGTGTTGTCGGTGAAGAAACCTAATCGGCCTAGACGGTCACGTGACAGTCGTATCTTGTCACCGTCATACCAAGCACTTTCCAGCTGTCGGAATTCTCGGCGAATCACCGCATCACGGGTGCGATCGTTACCACCGATATTGATATTGCGAACGTAGATACGCTTGCCAGGGTCGATGAAGATCGTGAACGCCACCTCGGCCTTCTCGCGATTAATATCAGGCACTGCGTTAACGTTAGCAAATGCATAGCCGAATACGCCCATGCGCTCACTGATTTTCTTGGTGCTCTCGGTCATCCGCTCGCCGGAGTAAGCATCACCCGCCTTCAAGGACACCAAAGCGGAAAGTTCCTGCTCACGGCCCAGCATTTCACCGTCCAGCTTGACGCTGGTGACCTTGTATTTCTTGCCCTCGTTGATATTGATCGTGATAAAGATATCTTTTTTGTCTGGCGAGATCGACACCTGCGTCGAGTCGATCTGCATTTCCAGATAGCCACGATTCAAATAAAACGAGCGGATGGCCTCGATATCGCCCGCCAGCTTCTGACGCGAGTACTGATCAGCTTTGGAGTACCAGGTAAACAAACCCGGCGTCGTCATCTTCAGCTGGTCACGCAGCTCGTCTTCTTTGAACGCCTGATTACCAATAATCTTGATCTGACGAATACGAGCCACTTCACCTTCGTCTACCGCGAAAGTGACATTTACCCGGTTACGCTCAATCGGTGTGATGGTGGTGGTGATCTTCACCCCATACAAGCCACGCGACAGGTATTGACGCTTGAGCTCTTGCTCCGCACGATCAACCAAGGATTTATCGAGAATGCGCGACTCACCGAGACCGAGATCTTTTAGCGCCTTGCGCAGTTTGTCTTTTTCAAATTCTTTGGTACCAGAGAAATCGACGCTGGCAATTGCGGGTCGCTCTTCGACCGATACCACTAACACATCACCCTCGGCTTCGATGCGCACATCTTTGAAAAAGCCGGTAGCATACAGCGCCTTGATCGACGCAGCTGCTTTTTCATCATTGAAGACTTCACCGACCCGTACTGGAAGGTAGTTGAATACCGTGCCTGCTTCGGTTCGCTGTATGCCCTCGACACGAATATCGCGCACCGTAAACGGGTCAATCGCTGCGGCATTCACTGCAAACGCTGACGCAATAGCGGCAACGATGAGTTTTGGAATCAATGAGGGCGTTCTGCGAGCGGTTCGGAATGTCATCGAGGAGTCGTTATTAGTATCGGGCGCACATCTATCCGATGAGACGGTTGATATCGTTGAAGACTGCAACAGCCATCAAGGCCATCAGCACCCCTAATCCTGCGCGCTGCACAACTTCGGCGACGCGCTCGGGGACAGGCCGCCCAGAAAAAAGTTCCACCGCATAATACAGCAAATGCCCGCCATCCAAAACGGGGATTGGGAGCAGGTTCATCACGCCAAGACTGATACTGACGAAGGCGATGAACGACAAAAAACTAATCCAGCCGATACGCGCGGTCTGCCCGGCATAGTCGGCGATGGTGATCGGTCCGGTGATATTTTTTAGCGAGGCCTCGCCGATTAACATCTTGCCAAGCATACGTACCGTCAGCGCAGACGTATCCCAGGTCTTGCGCACGGCGCGGGAGACCGCTTCGGCAGGCCCGGATTGCACCACCACCATCGCGGCCGACATATCAACCTGCGCCTGAATCCGGCCGACCGTTCGCTCGCCATCGCGCTCAGCGCGCGGGGTAACCGACACTGAAAACGGCTCACCACGGCGCAGACCCTCAACGCTGACGGCACGCCCCGGGGCCGCCTGCACTGCACCGATGAAAGCAACGGCGTCGATGACTGCTTGGTTGTCGACCTTCAGAATCTGATCACCCGCTTGTAAGCCGGCCGCAGCAGCTGGCCCGCCCGGCACAATCTCACCGAGCAAAGCCGGCGGACGCGCCAGCGACATACCTAGGCGATCGAATAACTCGCTATCAATGTCTTGCTCGGGAAGCGCCTGCGCAGGCAGCACCACCTCGCTCAACCAATTACCGCGCTCATTACTGAGACGCTGCACGGTCAAGCGCACGGATTGTTCGCGCATCACCGCCTGTATCAGCTGCCAGCGGAATTCTGCCCACGAACGTACTGACTCGCCATTCACCTCAGTGATCAAGTCACCGTGCCGCAAGCCCGCACGCTGCGCACTACTTGATTCAGCGACTGCAACACGCGCCACTGGCTCGGGCATACCGTGCACGTAGACTCCGGCGAGAATCACGATGGCGAGTAAAAAATTCGCCAAAGGACCGGCAAGTACGATTGCAATACGCTTACCAACTGGCTGACTGGTGAATTCGCGTGGCATGTCTTCTGCAGCAATCTCACCTTCATGGTCGCGTATATCAAGCATCTTGACGTAACCACCCAGCGGCAACACCGACAAGGCCCATTCGGTCTGGTCTCGACCGAATCGCTTGGACCAGATGACACGACCCATACCGACCGAAAAACGCAAGACTTTCACGCCGCACCAGCGCGCCACCACGTAATGTCCCAGCTCGTGGAAGGTCACCAACACGCCAAGCGTGACAGCGAAAGCCAATACCGTATGCAGGAAACTCATTTGATTAATCCGGGCCTAATTACCAAGGCATCACTGCAGCAACGCACGCGCTTGGTCGCGCGCCTTGCTGTCTTGCGCAAGCAGACTCTCTAGCGTATCGACCGATGCCGCCGGTACCCGGCTCAACGTCTCTGCGATGAGTGAAGAAATTCTAGTGAAACCAATTTGCTTATCCAAAAAAGCCTGCACCGCAACCTCGTTCGCCGCATTCAACACCGCTGGTGCGCTGCCACCGGCGTGCAGAACATCAAACGCCAACTGAAGACACGGAAAGCGCACCCTGTCCGGCTCACGGAAATCTAGCTGCGCGATGCGGGCCAGATCAATCGCATCAACCCCTGAATCAATACGCTCTGGGTAAGCTAATGCATGCGCAATGGGTGTGCGCATATCCGGGTTACCGAGTTGCGCTAATACTGAGCCGTCGGCGTAGGCCACCATGGAATGAATCACGCTCTGCGGATGGATCACGACCTCGATCTGCGAGGCACTGGCGCCAAACAGCCAATGCGCCTCGATCACCTCTAAGCCTTTGTTCATCATAGTCGCCGAATCGACCGAGATTTTGCGACCCATGCTCCAGTTCGGATGGGCGACTGCCTGCTCAGGCGTAATGCTGTCAAAACTGGATAGTTCTCGATCCAGAAACGGACCGCCGGACGCCGTGAGAAGAATTTTACGAATACCGTGTTGCGGTGGTACGCGTTGATAACCAATCGGCAGACATTGAAATATCGCGTTGTGCTCACTGTCGATCGGCAACAACGTAGAACCGCTCGCCGCCACCGCATCCATGAACAACTGCCCAGAAATAACTAATGCCTCTTTATTAGCGAGCAGCAGCTTCTTGCCAGCTTTTGCAGCGGCCAAACTCGGGCCAAGCCCTGCGGCACCGACAATCGCGGCCATCACCGTGTCACACGCATCTGCACTAGCCACGTCACAGAGGGCCTGCTCGCCGTAAACCACGTTGGTTTTGAGGCCTCGATCGCGAATAAGTTTTTGCAATCGTTCCGCTGCATCCGCATCAACCACGACCGCCACTTCCGGTTGAAACTGCGCGCATTGCTCAGCGAGTACGTCAATACGAGTTTGCCCGGTCAATGCAAAGATACGATAACGATCTGGGTGGCGCGCCACAACATCCAGCGTAGAGACACCGATCGAACCAGTTGCGCCAAGGATGGTGAGCGATTGCATGCGTAGATTATTTCACGAGACCGACAGCGGCATCTGCGCCGCTAGCAGATAAGCCAAGGGCATGGTGGGTACCAGCGCATCGATACGATCGAGCACGCCACCATGGCCGGGCAACAGATTACTGCTATCTTTGACCTCAACGCGTCGTTTCAGCATTGACTCGAACAGATCACCAATCACGCTGGCGGCAACAAACAGCGCAAGCAAAAGCGCCCATTTAAGCCAGCCATAACGTGCCAGCAAGTGCGCCTGAAATGTTTCAGGCAGTTGCGTTGCCAGCGCAGACAACAGCAGTACAGCAAGCAGGCCACCCGCCACACCTTCCCAAGTCTTACCGGGCGAGATACTCGGCGCCAGCTTGCGTTTACCGAATGAGCGACCGGCGAAGTAAGCGCCAATATCAGCGACCCACACCATCGCCATGGCGGACAAAAGAAAAACTGCCGAGCGCTGCCACAAGCCGGCTATCGATATAAAACAACCAAGCAACGCAATAAGATAAAGCGAGTTGAACAAAGCGCCGCGCAATCCATTATTCGTTGGCAAGCCAAAACGCAAGGCCGGGAAAAAACGCAATAACCAAAGCGCCATACAGACTGAGGCCAGCGGGATCCACTCACCGGTAGCGCGACTGATAATGGGTAACAACACTGCTGCCGACATCAGTGCTAGCGGTAGCGCAAAGCGTAAACCCGAGAGCTTGAGCGCCTCCCAGCAAGCTGCCCCGAAGAAAATAGCCAAAGTAAGTACGAAAGCGATCGCGGAGCCCGAGCCCAATACTGCACCGAGCAGCACGAGCAGAACAACCGCAGTAATCACGCGTTGACGAAGCATCAGGAAGCCTTCCTCACCTCAACCAATTGGGCGCTGGTTCGACCGAAGCGACGCTCGCGCTGCTGGTATGAAGCAATCGCTTCATCGAGTGCGGCAGCGTCAAAGTCTGGCCAAAAGATATCGGTGAAATACAGCTCCGTGTAGGCAAGCTGCCAGAGCAGGAAATTTGAAATGCGCTGCTCACCACCGGTACGAATAAACAGATCGGGCTCGGGCGCGTAAGCCATGGCCAGATAAGGCGCCAGATCAGACTCTGCGTAATTTTCTTGGCCGGGGTGCTCGGAAACCATGCGATTTGTCGCCTGCATCAAATCCCATCGCCCACCGTAGTTGGCGCAGATTGTGAGCGTCAGGCGCGAATTAGATTCTGTTTTTTTCTCGGCATGCGCGATAAGTTCTAACAAGCGAGCATCGAACCTAGACAAATCACCAACCACCCGCAGCCGTATGCCGTTGGCGTGCATCTTGTCTACCTCGCGCTCCAAGGCGGTGGCAAACAAGCGCATCAGCACGGAGACTTCGTCTGCCGGCCGCCGCCAGTTTTCCGAGCTGAACGCAAACAAGGTGAGGTAGCCAACACCGCGCGAGATGCACTCTTTAACGACTTTGCGAACTGTTTCGACGCCTTTGGCGTGTCCAGCCACCCGAGGCAAGTAACGGCTGGTCGCCCAGCGCCCGTTGCCATCCATGATGATCGCAACGTGCTTGGGCACTAAAGCGGTATCGGGTATGTGCAGCGTAGAACTCAGGTGGCTCATATTCGCTCTCGACAAAAGTCAAAGAAAAATCCTACAACTGCTTGAGAACAGGACTCAGACTGTCATCACATCTTTTTCTTTTTCGACCACCATTTTGTCGACTTCTGCGACAAATTGGCATCACGTCGGATATTACGGACCGCGATCTTGGCATCCTCCGCTTCGCTGCGAACGAGTTTCACCATTTCCTTGCGACGTTCCTCAGTCAATGCCGGCGTGGGAACACGAATCAAATCGCCAACGGTGGCAGGGTTCAGACCCAGGTCAGATTCGCGGATGGCTTTTTCAATCGCTGCCATCATTTTCTTTTCCCATGGCTGCACACCAATCGTGCGAGCATCCAGCAAGGTCAGGTTAGCGACCTGCGTGATCTGCGTCGGGGTGCCGTAGTAATCGACCATCACATGGTCAAGAATGCCGACGTGTGCACGACCTGTTCGGACTTTTGCGAGATCCATTTTCAGGGTCTCAATCGATTTCTGCATTTTTTGCTCAGTGGCTTTTTTAACCTCAGCAGGTGTCATATCCTTCTCCTGGAATGCGGTGGATGTGAATCAGACGTGAACCAATGTGCCCTCGTCGTCGCCAAGCACCACGCTCTTCAGCGCTCCAGGCTTGACGATAGAGAACACACGGATCGGTAGTTTTTGATCGCGGCATAAGGCAAATGCAGTCGCATCCATCACCTGCAGTCGCTTCGAGATCGCTTCATCGAAACTGATGCTGGTGTAGCGCGTAGCCGAGGCATCTTTTTTTGGATCAGCGCTGTAGATACCATCCACTTTGGTCGCCTTAAGCACGACCTCTGCGCCGATTTCTGCGCCGCGCAATGCGGCTGCGGTATCAGTCGTGAAAAAAGGATTTCCGGTACCTGCGGCGAACACGACAATTTTGCCCTCCTCCAGGTACTGGAGTGCCTTGGGACGCACATAGGGCTCAACCACTTGCTCAATGGCGATCGCTGACATCACGCGTGCCGTCATACCCACCTGACGCATCGCATCAGCCAACGCCAAAGAATTCATCACGGTGGCGAGCATACCCATGTAGTCGGCGGTCGCACGGTCCATGCCCTGCGCACCCGGCGCTACACCTCGGAAAATATTGCCACCGCCAATCACGATCGCAACCTCAACACCCATTTGGGCCACTTCGGACACATCGGCCACCATGCGCTCGATGGTGGCGCGATTAATGCCGTAAGCGTCGTCGCCCATCAGCGCCTCGCCCGACAGCTTCAGCAGAACCCGCTTGTATATGGGTGTTGTCATGCGTACTACTCCCTTATTTGCCCAGGTGCTTTGATCGATATTGTAAATGCTGCCTCACTGAAAAAAACGGGCCATGCGGCCCGTTTTTCTTAACGCTTAAGACTTCTTCGCAGCGGCGACCTGCGCCGCTACTTCGGCAGCAAAGTCATCCTGTCGTTTCTCAATGCCTTCGCCGACGATAAACATGGTGAAGGCTTTCACCGTGGTGTTCGCCGACTTCAACATCTGTTCAACGGTTTGCTTGTCGTTTTTGACGAAAGCCTGATCCAGCAGCGAGACCTCTTTCAGGTATTTCTGTACCGAGCCCTCGACCATTTTGGCCGCGATGTCTGCTGGCTTGCCCGATTCCTGCGCCTTCAGTGTCGCAACCGAACGCTCTTTCTCGATCAGATCTGCCGGCACTTGAGTCGACGACAATGCCACAGGCTTCATCGCTGCAATATGCATCGCTACGTCTTTACCAACCTGCTCTTCACCGCCGTCGTATTCAACCATCACGCCAATGCGAGTGCCGTGCAAGTAGGAAGCCAACTTAGCCGAGGTTTCGAAACGCTGGAAGCGGCGGATCGACATGTTCTCGCCAATCTTGCCGATCAAGGCCGAACGTACTTCTTCAACGGTTTTGCCGTCCATCGGCAAAGCAGAAAGCGCAGCCACGTCACTTGGATTTTTATCGGCAACCAGCTGCGCCATGTGTTTGGTGAAGTTCAGGAAGTCATCATTCTTCGAGACAAAGTCAGTCTCGCAGTTGACTTCGACCAGCGCACCGATGCCACCGGCGATATGGGCTGTGACCACGCCTTCGGCGGTAATACGCGATGCCGCTTTAGATGCTTTGTTACCGAGCTTGACGCGCAGGATTTCCTCGGCTTTCGCCATGTCGCCATCAGCTTCGGTCAGCGCCTTCTTGCACTCCATCATGGGCGCGTCTGTCTTCGCGCGCAGTTCGCCTACCATTGCTGCTGTAATTGCTGCCATTTACTTCTCCTCAACTTGGTCGCCGCACGGCGACCGGTATCAATATCCTTGCACTACGACCAGCGGCTGACACTCAAGCCGCCTGCCCCGCGCTATGCATCGCCCGAAAAAAAGGGGCGAACCGCTGTTTGCCCCTGATTTTCCGCCTCAATTACTGAGGCAGTGCGCTGCGGCGAATCAGGCCTGATCGCTGACTTCGACGAACTCCTCGCCCTTGGTGGCTTCGACGATGTCGGCCACCGAGGTCGCGCGACCTTCGAGAATCGCGTCCGCAACGCCACGCGCATACAGCGTGATCGCTTTCGACGAGTCATCATTGCCGGGGATCACGTACGTCACGCCATTCGGCGAGTGATTAGTATCCACCACACCAATCACTGGAATGCCCAGCTTGATGGCTTCGGTGATCGCGCCCTTGTGGTAACCCACGTCGATCACGAAGATAGCGTCAGGAACGCCGTTCATATCTTTGATGCCGCCGATGCCTTTTTGCAGCTTGTCCAATTCGCGATTGAACATCAGCGCTTCTTTCTTGGACATTTTCTCAACCGAGCCATCGGCGATAGCGACTTCCATCTCTTTCAGGCGCTTGATCGAGGTCTTGATGGTCTTGAAGTTGGTCAAGGTGCCGCCGAGCCAGCGCTGGTCGACAAACGGAACGCCTGCGCGCTGCGCCTCAGCTGCGATGATGTCGCGTGCCTGACGCTTGGTGCCCACCATCAAGATGGTGCCGCGATTAGCGGAGAGCTTACGGATGTACTTGGTCGCCTCCTGGAACATGGCCATGGTCTGTTCGAGGTTGACGATATGAATTTTGTTGCGATGACCGAAGATAAACGGGGCCATCTTTGGGTTCCAGAAGCGGGTTTGGTGACCGAAATGGACGCCAGCTTCCAGCATTTCACGCATAGTGACAGACATAATTTCTCCAGGGTTGGGTCTTGAGACCGGCCAGCAACCCGAACAGAGAAAACTCCTTACGGGCACCCTTGGGGCACGGACTCGTTATTTACTAAGTTGTTTACAAAAATGCTACCGATTTAGCAGTTGCTGTTGCCTAACCACGGCTACCTGCAAGCTAACCCAAGATTTTACTCGGAAACCTGCCCTCTACGCAAACTGGCAGACCATCTGGCCAAACAGCGCCGGCCCTAGGGCGGCCACATAGGCGGTCGACTATAATCGCCACTTCACTCACAGGACTGCCTCCGCCATCCGTTAATGGCGACCGCGCAGTAGCATCATGGGCAACATTACCATCAAGACACCGGAAGATATCGCTGGCATGCGCGTGGCGGGACGCCTCGCCTCAGAGGTGCTGGATTTCATCACGCCGCATGTGACGGCGGGTGTCAGCACGGATCAGCTCGACAAGCTGTGTCACGACTACATGGTGAACGTGCAGGGGGTGACCCCGGCACCTTTGAACTACTGCCCACCTGGCTATACCCCTTACCCGAAATCTATCTGCACCTCGGTCAATGATGTGGTCTGCCATGGCATTCCCGGCGACAAGGTTCTTAAGCTGGGCGATGTCGTCAACATTGATGTCACCGTGATTGCCGATGGTTACCACGGCGATACTAGCCGCATGTTTTTCGTCGGTGAGCCCTCGATTCTTGCCAAGCGCCTGAGTGAGATTACCTACGAGTCGATGTGGCTTGGCATCTCGCGCATCCGCCCCGGCACCTATCTGGGCGACATTGGTCATGTGATTCAGCAATACGCTGAGAACGCTGGGTTTTCTATCGTGCGTGAATTCTGCGGTCACGGCATCGGCAAGGTGTTCCATGAAGAGCCGCAGGTACTGCACTACGGCAAACCAGGGACGCTGGATCAATTAGTCGCTGGCATGATCTTTACGGTTGAGCCCATGATCAATGCGGGGCGCCGCGAGATTCGCGAGATGAGCGACGGCTGGACCATCAAGACGCGTGACCGCAGCCTCTCGGCGCAGTGGGAGCACACCGTGCTGGTTACAGAGACCGGTTTTGAGGTGCTGACTGTTTCGGCAGGCTCGCCAGCGCCGCCCGCCTTTATCACCAACCAAGCAGCAGGCAGCCCGGTTAGCGTGGACTGATATGACCGCGCTGTCGATCTCTCTGCGCGAACAGCTAAGGGAAGGCCGGCGGGTAATTGTCGAGGACTACCTGCGCGACCGGCGACCAGAGCGACTGCTAAAGCAAATCGCACGCAACGCCGACCAAGTCCTGACGCAAGCCTGGCAGCAGTTTGACATGCCATCCACAGCAACACTGGTCGCCGTCGGTGGCTATGGCCGCGGTGAGCTTTTTCCCCACTCCGATATTGATCTGCTGATCCTGCTGCCGGCTTCGCCAGACGACGCCCTGCGCGAGAAGCTCGAGCAATTAGTGCAGCTATTCTGGGATCTCGGGCTGGAAATCGGGCATAGCATCCGCACGGTCGATGAATGCATGACTGAATCCGAGGCTGACATCACCGTTCAAACCAGCCTGCTGGAGGCTCGCCGCATCACGGGTTCGCGGCAGCTATTCACGTCGCTGCAGCAGCGTCATGCGCAGGCGATGGATGCACGTGCTTTTTTTCAAGATAAAGTACTCGAGCTGCGTCAGCGCCATGTGAAGTATGAGAACACGCCCTACAGCCTTGAGCCCAACTGCAAGGAAAGCCCAGGCGGCCTGCGTGATCTGCAAGTGATTCTGTGGGTATCAAAAGCAGCCGGACTTGGACGCTCGTGGCGCGAACTTGCCGATAGTCAGATCATCACCCGTACCGAGGCGCGCCAACTGGCAGAAAAAGAACGTGCCTTCAAAGATATTCGTATCCGCTTACACCTGCACGCCGGACGTCGCGAAGACCGCTTGGTGTTCGATGTGCAAGGACCGATTGCGGATACCTTTGGCTTTACTGCCAGCGAAGATCGACGCGCCAGCGAAGTGCTAATGCAGCGCTATTACTGGGCGGCCAAAGCGGTCACGCAGCTCAACAGTATCTTGCTGCAGAACATCGAGTCGCGCCTGTTCCCGCAACCAATCGCCTCACGACCCGTGAATGAACGGTTCAATGAGGTGAACGGCATGATCGACATCGCAAACGATCACGTGTTCGAGCAAACACCCTCTGCGATGCTGGAGATCTTCTTGCTGCTGGAGCGTTATGGCGAGTTAAAGGGCATGACTGCGCGAACGCAACGTGCACTGTGGCACGCTCGGTTTCGGATCGACGCCAAGTTTCGTCGCGACCCAAAAAACCGCGATCTCTTCCTGCAAATACTGCAATCACCAAAAGGCATTACCCACGCGCTGCGTGGCATGAACCAGCTGTCGATTCTGGGGCGCTACCTGCCCAACTTCCGTCGCATCATTGGTCAGATGCAGCATGATCTATTCCATGTATACACGGTCGATCAGCATATCTTGATGGTGGTGCGTAATGTGCGTCGCTTTGCAATCCCCGAGCATTCGCATGAGTACCCTTTCTGCAGTCAATTGATCGCGAACTTTGCACAGCCTTGGCTGCTGTATATCGCCGCGCTGTTTCACGATATCGCCAAAGGGCGCGGTGGTGATCATTCGGTGCTTGGCAAAACCGATGCCCGTCGGTTTTGTGGTGATCATGGTTTGTCAAAACAAGATACCGAGCTAGTCACTTTCCTCGTAGAGCAGCATCTACTGATGTCACAGGTCGCGCAAAAGCAAGATCTGTCTGATCCTGAAGTGATCCGTGCCTTCGTCAAAACCATCAAAACCGAGCGCCGCCTGACTGCGCTCTACTTGCTGACAGTCGCAGATATTCGCGGCACTAGCCCAAAGGTTTGGAATGCCTGGAAAGGAAAGTTGCTAGAGGACTTGTACCGCATGAGCTTGCGCGTGCTCGGTGGTGAAGCACCGTCAACCGACCGCGTACTGCAAAACCGTCAGCAAGAGGCACGTGCGATGCTTCGACTGCATGGCCTGCCCGACGAGACTCATGACAAGTTATGGAAGCGACTGGATGTTGGCTATTTTCTGCGCCACGATGCCGCAGAAATTGCCTGGCATACGCGCGTCTTGCATGAGCATTTGGACGATGAGCAGCCGCTGGTACGTTGCCGTATCGCGCCGATTGGCGAAGGTTTGCAGGTCGTAGTGTATCTGCGTGACCGCACCGATCTTTTTGCGCGCATTTGTGGCTATTTTGATCGCCATAATTTCAGCATTCTGGATGCCAAGGTACAAACCACGCGTAATGGCTACGCGCTGGATACGTTTCTCGTCAGCGAGCCAAGCTTTTCAGAGAACTACCGTGAGCTGATTGCCTTAGTCGAGCATGATCTCCCGCTCTGGGTTAAGAGCGATACCGAACTACCAGCGCCCGCCAAAGCCAGACTATCTCGGCTATCGCGCACCTTTCCGATTACGCCAACCGTGCATTTATCTCCCGATGAGCGAGGCCAGTATCACCTGCTCTCAGTGTCAGCCAATGATCGCCCCGGCTTGCTTTACTCAATTGCCAGTGTGCTGGCGCGCTACAAGGTGAATTTGTATACCGCTAAAATCGCCACCCTCGGCGAACGCGTCGAAGATGTCTTCGTAGTCGATGGCCCAATGCTGTCAAATGCCCGATCGCAGATCGCGCTGGAGTCGGATCTGCTTGACGCTTTGCGTATCTAAAAAATGACTGAACCGCTACGCCTTTCAAAACGTATGTCCGAGCTTGGGCTTTGCTCGCGCCGTGAAGCCGATGAGTGGATCGCCAAGGGCTGGGTGCGCGTGGATGGGCAAGTCATTTCAGAGCTAGGCAGCAAAGTACTGCCCCACCAAAAAATCTCAATCGAAAAACAAGCGCAGGCACAACAAGCCAAACGCGTTACGGTGCTACTGAATAAGCCGATGGGTTTTGTGAGCGGGCAAGCGGAAGATGGCTACAAACCCGCCTTCACGCTGGTGAGTCCGGAAACTCGCTGGAGCGAAGACGCATCGCCCACACAGTTTTCAGCGTCACAGTTAAAGAGCCTGGTTCCCGCCGGTCGGCTTGATATCGATTCCGTTGGGCTGTTGGTGTTAACGCAGGACGGCCGGATTGCAAAACAGTTGATCGGTGAAGATCGCCTGATCGAAAAAGAATATCTGGTGCGGGTGAAGTATCTGAGACATGGCAAGCTGCCGGACGCTGATCTGAAACGCTTGAATCATGGCCTCTCGCTGGATGGCAGCCCACTTCTTCCGGCGAAAGTGAGCTGGCAAAACGATGATCAGTTGCGGTTCATCCTGCGCGAAGGAAAGAAGCGACAAATCCGCCGTATGTGCGAACTGGTTGGGCTGCAAGTGATCGGCCTGAAACGGGTGCGTATAGGCAATGTAAAACTGGGCGACTTGCCGGTTGGGCAGTGGCGGTATCTAGCAGAAATTGAAAAGTTCTAGTCTGCGTTGGACCACAGCTGCGTTGAAAAGCGTATCGACTGATGATCGCGCCGCCAGACTACTTCTTCGCTTGATACAGCCAGATACCAAGTCTCGCTGATGGGCTCAGGTTTTTTCCGAGCGAATCCTGACGGGAATAACAAGGCAATACAACAAGCCGGCTCTGGATCACGAGCCGATGGGTAAACAATACTACCGATCTCAGCCTGCCGCGCCACGCGCGCCAAATTTTGCGTCGATGCGTAGTCGGACGAAACTCGCCAGCGTTTGAGATCGAGATCAAAGCTTTCCTCGCGCAGATCAATCGCCGTAGTCGACATCTTGACGTTGAAGGCGGTATGCGCAACGGGGCCGAGTCTTTCCAGACTTGGAGCATCCATTAGAAATCTCCATCGCCAATAGCCCAGTTCTGCTGCTGCAGTTTGCACAGACTCCGCCGCGTAATAGACACCGGGATCAGCGTAAGCGCGAAAACGTGAGCCCGTTCTTAACGGAGAATAGCGAAATGGCGTTGCCAACAAATAGTGCAACTGGCTCGTGTCGATTGCCCTTGCGGGCTTGTCTTGGTCAAGTAATGACTCGAGAACATCTTGCTCATCACGCGTGTCAACCAGTTTCATCGTTGCCGCAATATGCTGCGACTCGACCATGCGCCAAGCCAAGCACTGCCACAGACGCGACTCAGCCGACAGCGCGTGAGGCGTCCAAGTAGTGGACAACACTAACCAAGCCCTCCGTATCGCACAATAAATCGATCGGGCGCGCATTGAGCGCGAGATTGTCGCTTTGCAGCCAAGCACGGGCCGAGCGTGAGTCTCCGACAATCGAATCAAGTGACCTGAATGCCCGGACGAACAACAGTGCCAAGTCCCATTCCTTGCGCCGGGGATCGAGCTGGTAACTACCCGCATACAAGCGGGAGACTGTTGCCGGGCTAAGACCGAGGATCTTTCCTAGCAGTTGCTGAGAAATACCCAGATGCTCAGTCGCCCGTGTGACGGCTTTAGCCAAGACCGCAGCGGGTTTCGGCACTGTGCTTTGGTTTGAGGTTTCGGCGAGCATGGGAATCATCCTTTCCTGAGAAAGAATACTATCCCAAAATTTCTTAAGAATCAATGCAATAATTACAACAGCATCAGTCGTCTGCCGCCGGATCCATGCCGGGGAACAGCACTTCGGTGTAGCCAAACCTGCTGAAATCCCTGACCCGCATTGGGTACAACACGCCGATCAGGTGATCACACTCATGCTGAACAACCCGTGCGTGGAAGCCGTCAACCTCCCTATCGATGGGTTTGCCATACGGGTCAACGCCGCTGTATCGAAGCCTTGCATGGCGCGGCACTACCCCGCGCAAGCCGGGTACCGAGAGACAACCCTCCCAGCCATCTTCCATGTCATCTGACAGGGGTTCGAGCACTGGATTTAGCAGCACGGTTTCAGGTACCGCTGGCGCGTCCGGGTAGCGATCATTCTTCTTGAAGCCATAGATGACTAATTGAAGATTGACACCGATCTGCGGCGCAGCCAGACCGGCACCATTGGCAGCGTGCATGGTGTCAAACATATCGGCGATTAGCGCATGCAGAGAAGGCGTATCAAACTCAGTGACTGGCTCCGCCACGCGCAGTAAGCGCGGGTCGCCCATTTTCAAAATCTCGCGGATGGCCATCTCAACCTCGCTGCCCTAACCAATCTGCAAACGCAGCGCCTGTCTCTGCGTGTTGCAGCCCAATCTCTACGGAAGCTTGCAGGTAACCGAGCTTGGAGCCGCAGTCGAATCGCCTGCCCTGGTAGCGATACGCTAGTACCGTCTCATATTGCATCAAGGCCTCGATACCATCGGTGAGCTGAATTTCACCACCCGCGCCTTTGCCAATCTTCTCCAAGCACGAAAAAATCCTGGGCGTGAGTACATAGCGCCCCACCACCGCAAGCGTCGACGGCGCAAGCTCGGGCGCCGGCTTCTCAACGATGGCTCCCACCTTTTCTAACCGTTCACCAAAGGGCTCGGTACTCACGATGCCGTATTGTTTGGTGTGCGCGCGTGGTACGTCTTGTACGCCCAACAGACTAGACTGCTCACGCGCAAAAGTTGCGGTCATTTGCGCCATCACACCCGACCCATCGCGCTCACCCTGCATGAAGTCATCCGCCAATAAAACCGCGAAGGCATCATCGCCCACAATCGGTTTTGCGCACAGCACCGCATGACCCAGACCTAATGCCATCGGCTGGCGGATGTACATGCAATTCACGTTTTTTGGAATGACGCCGCGTACCATCTCAAGCAATTGCTGCTTGCCTGCCGCCTCAAGTTCTGCTTCAAGTTCATAGGCTTTATCGAAGTGATCCTCAATCGCGCGCTTATTGCGGCCAGTGATGAAGATCATTTCAGTGATACCCGCTTCGACCGCCTCTTCTACTGCGTACTGAATCAGCGGCTTGTCGACGATGGGCAGCATCTCTTTCGGTTGCGCCTTGGTGGCCGGAAGAAATCGGCTACCCAAACCAGCCACCGGAAATACGGCCTTCTTGATTGAACGACTCATGTGGGGTTCTCCAACAATTGCAGTAATGCTTCTTCATCGAGCACGGGAACACCAAGCTCTTCAGCCTTGGCAAGTTTACTACCCGCCTCCTCGCCAGCAACGACATAGCTGGTTTTTTTAGAGACCGAGCCCGACACTTTGCCACCCGCGGCCTCAATCATGGCCTGCGCTTCGTCGCGCTTCAGGTTCGGCAGAGTACCGGTCAGCACAAATGTTTTGCCATTCAGGTGCTGCGATTGACGCTCGACCGCAGATTCATCCCAATGAACACCGGCAGCGCGCAGTTGCTCAATCAATTCACGATTTAAAGGATCATGCAGAAAGCTGAGGATGGATTGCGCCACGACCGGACCGACATCTTCAACAGCGAGCATCTCTTCCTCGCTGGCCGCCATTAAAGCGTCCAGCGTGCCGAAGTGTCGCGTACCCAGTGCGTAAATAAAGCGGGGCAATGTGGTCGACTTAGATACCGTCAGCGCGTCGATTACATTTTGCGCCGATTTTTCTGCCATCCGCTCCAACTCAGAAAGTGCTACCAACCCGAGTTTGTAAAAATCAGCCGGCGTCGTCACCAAGCCACGATCAACCAGCTGCTCGATCAATTGCTCGCCGAGGCCTTCGATATCCATCGCACGGCGCGACACAAAATGCTGCAGACCACCTTTCCGTTGCGCCGCGCATTTCAACCAACCGCCCGAGCAGCGTGCGACCGCCTCATCTTCTGGCCGAATGATCACCGAGCCGCACACAGGGCATGTCGTGGGCATCAGGAATTCTTTTGCATCAGCGGGGCGGCGTTCCGGTACAAAGGCCACCACCTCGGGGATCACATCGCCAGCGCGACGCACAATCACACTGTCGCCGATACGAATATCTTTACGCCGGACTTCATCTTCATTATGTAGCGTGGCATTAGTCACGGTAACGCCGCCCACCGAAACGGGCGCCAGCCGCGCGACTGGCGTAATCGCACCAGTGCGTCCGACTTGTACGTTAATGTCCAATACCGTCGTGGTCGCTTCTTCTGCAGGAAATTTATGCGCCACCGCAAATCGCGGCGCGCGCGACACAAAACCTAAAGCCTGCTGCTGCTGAACGCGATTGACTTTGTAAACCAAGCCGTCAATATCGTAAGCGAGCGCTGCGCGGCGAGTACCAATATCGGTGAAGAATTTGAGCAAGCCATCGGCGCCACGTACGACCGCGCGCTCATCGCACACAGCAATACCCAATTCGCTATACCAATCCAGAAGTGCGCTATGCGTATCGGGTAATGCAGCGCCGTCGAGATGGCCGATACCATACGCAAAAAAGCGTAGGCTACGTTGCGCCGTAATTCGCGAATCCAGTTGGCGCAAGCTACCAGCGGCGGCGTTACGTGGATTGGCGAACTCTTTCAAACCGGCGTCGCGTTGTCGCTGATTGAGGCGCGCAAAATCTGCTTTGAACATCAGCACCTCACCTCTGACATCCAGTATCTTGGGTGGATGCTCAGTTCTCAGCCGCAGCGGAATCGAATGAATAGTTCGGATATTGGCCGTAACATCTTCACCAGCACTGCCATCGCCGCGTGTTGCAGCTTGCTCCAGCACACCATCGACGTAGCGCAGATTGATCGCGAGTCCATCGAACTTCAGCTCGCAGGCGTACTCGACTTCACCGGATTGCTCCAGTCCCTCGCTAACGCGACGATCAAAGGCGCGTATGTCGTCTTCCGAAAATCCATTGTTAATCGACAGCATTGGTACGTCATGCTGCACTTGCGCGAACTCGGGGAGTGGCGCACCGCCCACGCGCTGCGTCGGCGAGTCGGCGGTGATCAGATCAGGGTGTTTTGTCTCGAGCTGCTGCAGCTCGGTAAAAAGCGTGTCGTATTCAGCATCGGGGATCGTCGGCTGATCGAGCACGTAGTAGGCATGGGCGTGACGATTCAGATCTTCACGCAACCACTGGATGCGTGCGCTGTAGCTCTCGTGTCCGGTTGCGGCGTTCACGGAAATGAGCAGCAGCGCAGTTCGTTCAGGCGAACAAGCGCTGCGCCAGTGGCGATCCGGCAGGAATACCTGCCTGCGCCATGGCGCGATAAAAATCAGCGACTTGTTCGGCAATCGCGCTAAGCGCAGCATCCGGCAATGGCTGGCCTTCATCGTCGACCACTGCACCGGATAATCGGTTCGCGAGTGACTTGGCAAATGCCGTCATCGCTTTGAAACCACCACGATCAGGCGCCACCAGTGCTACCGGCAATAACAGGGTGATTTTGGTACTGCTATCGTCGGACGGATTGGCATTCACGTTCACCGAGAACAGCAAGCCGCCTTCACCATCAGGCATGACTAATTTGCCATCCGGACGCAACTCCATGCCCTGTCGCTGCAAGGCTGGCTTGAGCGTGGCCATCGGCCATGGCGCTGCATTCGAGCGCACATTGATAGACAACTGTGCATCAAATTCTTGTAACAGCTGATGCAGCGAACGCGCTTTCGCGACCACTTCGCTCATATCCGGCAAGTCGGGGCTAGCACCCAAATCGTCAGCCATTTGATCCAGTCGCGAGGCCAACTCAGAAAACTCCAACTCAGTGAGCGGACCAATACGCGTTGCCAGTTGCACGCCCACCTGCAGCTGCTGATACACCCCGCCGACTGCTGCCGGTTCCCAATGACCGTCGTCAGTGAGTCCCGCCACCTTGACCGGCTTGCTGCCCACCAGATGTAAGTGCTGAAATGCCTGCACCACGCGTTCTCCGCGCAGGGGTGCGTCGAGCAAGATGGTCACAATGCAGTCAATCGCAGGATCCAACGGCGAGCGACGCACTGCGGTTGCTTGAAGATGGGAGCCGTGCGATTCGACGGATGCCTCCGGCGCGTGTTCTACCTCAACGGCTGGCGCATGCCCGACGACTACATCCGGGCCCTCGAAGGGTGACAACACCGGTTCTTGACGCGATGACGGCTGACCCTCTGCCATCAGCACATCATCCTGCGCAGTCGAAAAAGCCTGCTCTACGGATTTTTTGGCGCGCCATTCCTGCCATTTGTTGTAGGCAATGACGCCGACCACGACCACCACGCCTAAGCCGATCAGGCTCTCTTGCAGCTGAATCATTCGCGTTCTCTGTCGAGACTATTCAATAAAGAAACATTTTAACGGAGATCGCCCCCGCATTACCCGCGCACGTGCGTCAAACCGCTGCCGAATCGCTGGCCACGCCCGCCACCGAAATATTGTCAAACAAGAAAGTTGACAATAGTCAATGGCAGCCGCGATTTTGTCATTACGATAAGACTCCGTTGGCCCTGCCCATGGAGGAAGACGGATGTCGAACGCAACTGGAATCAAGCTGAACCCTTGGAACACGTTGTCGCTGCGGTTCTGGACCCGGCGTCTCCGCCGCTGGTACCACAACCGTGCAGAAGAACACTACCTGATCTGCGCTGCCGTCGAGAACGCTCGCATGCGAGAGGCCGAAGAAAACGAGGCCTATTACCAAAAACGCGCCGCCATGGCCCGCGCGGCGCTGAATTTCGACTGATCAGGCTGCTTGCTGCTGGGCGGCGAAGTTCGAGGCCGCCGCCATATCCACCGCGACAATGCGGGAGACACCCTGCTCCTGCATCGTTACCCCAATCAGCTGCTGTGCCATCTCCATCGCAATCTTGTTGTGTGAGATAAACAAGAACTGCGTAGCGGCCGACATTTTCTTCACCATATTGCAAAAGCGCTCGGTATTGGAATCATCCAGCGGCGCGTCCACCTCATCCAGCAAACAGAAAGGTGCCGGGTTCAGCTGGAAGATAGAGAACACCAGCGCGGTCGCGGTCAGCGCTTTTTCGCCACCGGACAACAAATGAATCGTGGCGTTCTTCTTGCCGGGTGGTTGTGCCATCACCTGAACACCGGAATCCAAAATCTCCTCGCCGGTCATCACCAGCTTGGCTGTACCACCCCCGAACAGAATCGGGAACAGCTCTCCAAACTGCTGATTGACCTTCTCGAAGGTATCTTTCAACAGATCGCGCGTTTCCATATCGATCTTGTGGATCGCGTTTTCGAGCGTCGTAATCGCCTCGGTCAGATCGGCATTCTGCGCATCTAAGAACTGTTTGCGTTCGCTTGCCTGCGCAAGCTCGTCGAGTGCGGCCAGGTTCACCGGGCCAAGCGCATTGATGGAATTGGTCAGTCGCGTGACCTCGCCTTGCAGATAAGACGGGCGGAGCTCGTCGCTTAGCTTTTCTGCCAGCGCTGCCTCGTCGGCGTTTGCGTTCGCGAGCGACTCGGCATACTGCTCTTGATTCATGCGCGCAGCTTGTTCTTTCAGCTGCAGCTCGACAATGCGATCACGAATCGGCTGCAGACCACGCTCGGCGGCGAGTTTGGATTCGTCGTGGGTACGCATACGCTGAGTCAGCTGATCCAGTTCGTGGCGCGCATTCGAGAGCACCAGCTCTTGCTGACTGCGCTGCTCGAGCAAGCTTTGTAATCCGGCTTGTGCGGTACGGTCGTCGAGTTGCTCCAGCTCCAGCGTGCCCTGCTCCATGCTGGCAAACAGTTGGGCTGATTGCTCCAGCGCAGTAGTGATATTGCGCTTCAATTCTTCGATGCGGCTTTCATGAGCGCGTAGCGCGAATTCCGCCTGCTGCGCCGCCAGCGCCAGTTCGCGAACATGCTCACGCGCCTGATTCAGTGCAGCTTCACGCTCCAGATACACCGTCTGACCATCTTCGTGCGCTTCCTGCACCTTCGCCAGTTCGGTATCAAGTTGTTCGAGCGCCTGCTCGGCGTTGGTCTGCAGCTGACGCTGCTCGGCTTCCTGCGTAGCGATCTCGGTCAGATCGTTACCGATCTGTATGCTGCGCTCGCTAAAGCGCTCAACCGCTTCAGTCAGCTTTAACAGATCCATTTGCAAGCTATGCAGCGTCTGCTGCTGCGCACTGACCCGCTGTGTGAGTTCTTCTAGGCGTTGCGTGCCCTGAGTCAGAGCGGCATCGGCCCGTACAGAACGCTGTCTCGCCTCATCCGCCAGCATCTGTTGCGCGCGCACCTGACGAACCAGGTTATCGATTTCCTGTTGGCGCGCCAGCATGCCATCCTGCTCGGAATCCGAGGCATGGAAACGCACCGACAAACGACTAATCAAATGCCCTTCGCGCGTGACCAGCGTCGCGCCCACAGGCAGCTTGGATCGTTCCACCAGAGCACCCGCAGCATCGTCAGCGACATACACCTGATGTAGCCAGTCTTGTAGCAGTGCGCGCAAGCCGGGGTCATCCACCTTCATCATGGACATCAAGGATTTCAGGCCAGATGGTGCGGACTCGTTGGCGCTCGACGTACCGCTCAAGGAGTACAGCGATAACTTGGCAGGCGGGGCATCCCCAAAAAATGCTTTTGCCCAATCGAGATTGGAAACTTCCAACGCGCCCGTGCGCTCACGCAGCACCGATTCCAGCGCAACTTCCCAACCCGGCTCGATCGACAGCTTTTGCCACAAACGCGGCAGCTTGCCGAGTTCATGCTTGTTCAGCCAAGGCGCGACCTTACCTTCGGTTTGTACGTTTTCCTGCAGCTGCTTCAATGCAGCCAACCTTGCTTCGAACTGCGCATGCTTGGCGGTTTCAGTGTTAACTGATTCCTGCGCATCACGACGCTCCTGCTCCAGCAATGGCTGCTGCTCACGTGCCGCCGAAAGCTCTGCCTGCGACTGTTCGAGTTGCGTTTGCTTTTGCTCTACCTGCGACTTCAAGTTACTCAGATGCGCGGTGTCTGGCAAAGACAGTGCGTTCTTTTCTTGCGCAAGCCGTTCGCGGCGCTGTGTCAGCGTTGCGAGAATACTGGATGCATTACGCTGATGCGTCGACTCAAGCTCGATACGCTGCTGCACCTGCATAATGCGCGAGCGCGATTCGGTAGTCGCCAGCTGCGCGTTGCGCCAGGATTCTTCAATCTCCGGCAGCGATGCCTGCTTACTTTGTAATACCTGCTGCGCCTCACTCACGCGCGCGCCATGTGATGCCAGATCAGTCTCAGCTTGTTCCAGCTCTGCCTCGAACTGTGTGCTCTGACGCTGCCACTGCTCGCGTTGCGCAGTCAAAGAATTGAGCTGCGTCTGCAGACGGGTACGCGACTCGATAACGAACCGAATCTGCGCCTCCAGGCTACCGATCTCCGCATTGGTTTGGTACAAGGCGCCTTGCGCCTGATGCATGCGATCGCCAGCGGCGTAATGTTCCTGCCGCAGCTGCTCCAACTCGGCTTCGACATGGCGCAGCTTGGCTGTTTGCTCTTCCAGCTCGATCTGGGCCTTATCGATATCGCGCAGGAATTTTTGCTGCTCGTTAGCGGCCTCGTTTTTTCTCAGCAGCCACAGCAGTTTCTGTTTCTCATCTTGCTCGGATTGCAGCTCGTGATACTTCTGTGCGACCTCGGCCTGCTTCTCCAGCTTGACGACGTTTTGATTCAGCTCGCGCAGAATGTCATCGACGCGTTGCAAGTTTTCACGGGTGTCTTGCAGACGATTTTCTGTTTCGCGGCGACGCTCTTTGTACTTCGATACACCTGCAGCCTCTTCCAGAAAAATTCGTAGCTCTTCCGGCCGCGCCTCAATGATGCGCGAGATCATGCCCTGCCCAATGATGGCGTAGGCACGCGGACCGAGGCCGGTACCCAAGAAAATGTCTTGAATGTCGCGACGGCGGACCGCTTGGTTGTTGATGTAGTACGTGGAGGTGCCGTCACGCGTGAGCGTCCGCTTCACCGAAATTTCGGCAAACGTGCTCCACTGCCCTGCGGCTTTACCTGCCGTGTTGTCGAACAGCAGCTCTACCGAAGCCCGTCCGGCTGGCTTGCGGTTAGTGGTGCCGTTGAAAATGACATCCTGCATCGACTCGCCGCGCAGCTCGGAGGCCTTGGATTCACCGAGCACCCAGCGGACCGCATCGATGATGTTCGACTTGCCGCAGCCATTGGGCCCGACGACACCCACCAACTGGCCAGGCACCTGAAAATTTGTCGGGTCGACGAAAGACTTGAAACCGGAGAGTTTGATTGACGTTAACCGCACGACTTTTCCAACTTATAAAAAGAGAAACCGGGCGGCAGGCCCGGCAGGTGAATTTCGAAGCGGCGTCATCATAACATTGGGGGGTGAGCCAACAGTATAATCAGCGGCTTTTTCCTGAAACCCTAACGCCAATTCGCCGTGAATCCGCTGCTCTCCAAGCTCCAGCCTTATCCTTTTGAAAAGCTGCGCCAGCTTTTTGGCGGCGTCACGCCGAATCCCGATTTCAGCCCGATTAGTTTGGGCATCGGTGAGCCCAAGCACCCCACCCCGACATTTATTCAACAGGCGCTGGCGGATAACCTGTCGGGTCTGGCCACGTATCCAACCACCGCCGGTACGGACCAACTGCGCCAAGCCATCTGCAACTGGCTGGAGCGCCGCTACGACCTACCCGCGCTCAACCCGGCCACCGAGGTGCTGCCAGTGAATGGCTCGCGCGAGGCCTTGTTCGCGCTGGCGCAGGTGGTGATTGACCCCGCGGCCAAGGCGGTGGTGGTCTGCCCTAATCCGTTTTATCAAATCTATGAGGGCGCGGCTTTTCTGGCTGGCGCCGAGCCATTTTTTGTTAATTCAGATCCCGATCGCAATTTCGCGCCAGACTTTTCCAACGTACCGGCCGAGGTCTGGCCCCGGGTGCAGCTACTTTACATCTGTACACCGGGCAACCCGACGGGCGCAGTGCTCACGCTAAACGATTGGAAAACACTTTTCTCGCTCTCTGACCAGCATGGCTTCGTGATTGCATCCGATGAGTGCTACTCCGAGATCTACTTTGGCGATAGCCAACCGCTCGGCGCGCTGCAGGCGGCGCACCAACTGGGTCGTGGTTACCAGCGCTTGATCGCGTTTTCAAGTTTGTCGAAGCGTTCGAACGTACCCGGTATGCGCTCTGGCTTTGTGGCCGGTGACGCAGCCATCTTGAAGCAGTTCCTGCTTTATCGTACCTACCACGGCAGTGCGATGAGTCCATCAATTCAAGCCGCCTCAATCGCTGCATGGAACGATGAACATCACGTCCAGCAAAACCGCGAAAAATACATTCAGAAGTTCAAACAAGTGACCCCTATGTTGGCCGAGGTGCTGGATGTCGCGTTGCCTGACGCTGGTTTTTACCTATGGGCCAAGGTCGATAAGCTCGCGAACATCACTGACGCTGAATACGCTAAGCGACTGTACGCCGAATATAATGTGACGGTTTTGCCCGGCAGCTATGTTGCGCGTGATGCGCATGGTTTGAATCCGGGGGCGAATCGTATTCGAATGGCGCTGGTCGCAGAAGTTGACGAGTGCCTCGAGGCAGCGAAACGTATTGTCGATTTCACCCGCAAGCTAGCCGGCTGATCGCTGTAGGGCTAAGCATTAACAAGAATTCAATCGTCGTTTTTTATAAAGAGAAGCCATGACCCAACAACTACAAAACCTCATCGATAACGCCTGGGAAGAGCGGACTAATTTTTCGCCGAAATCTGCTCCAGCGGATGTAAAAAACGCGGTTGCAGAGGTTTTGGAACGCCTGAACCAAGGAACCCTGCGTGTCGCACAAAAAGATAGCGGCAGCTGGGTCGTCAACCAATGGATCAAAAAGGCCGTGTTGCTGTCATTCCGCCTGGAAGATAACGTCGCCATCCCGGGCGGCGGCGGTATGCAGTTCTATGACAATGTACCCACCAAGTTCGCTAACGACAGCGCGGACGATTTCGCAAAGGGTGGCTTCCGAGTGGTGCCGCCAGCAGTCGCTCGTCGCGGCAGTTTCATTGGCAAGAATGTGGTGTTGATGCCTTCGTTCGTCAACATCGGCGCTTATGTCGATGAAGGCACGATGGTCGATACCTGGGCTACT
>JAPLQC010000039.1:10633-14499 GCA_026399895.1 Burkholderiales bacterium | reverse complement strand
CGAGATAGGTCGCCTCGAAGCCTTGGCGCTCCAACTCACGCACTGTGTCGAGCACCGCTTTGTGCTCGGTCTTGACCGTGATGATGTGCTTGCCCTTGGTTTGGTAAAAATGCGCCGCACCCTTGATCGCAAGATTGTTGCCCTCGGTTGCGCCGGAAGTCCAGACGATCTCCCGTGGATCGGCATTGACCAGTGCGGCCACATGCTCGCGCGCTTCTTCAACCGCCTTCTCCGCTTCCCAGCCGTACATGTGACTGCGCGACGCCGGGTTACCGAACTGCTCGCGCAGATAAGGAATCATTTTGTCCGCAACGCGCGGGTCAACCGGCGTGGTCGACGAATAATCAAGATAAACCGGGAAATGCGGCGCCTTGATGGTATCCATCAGAGACTGTGCCAAAGGTGCGTTCATATCTGAGTAACTCCGTGAGACTTAAGCGGCGTGGTGACTGCGTTGCTGCACCATCACCACTGGTTGCTGTTCTGCGATTTTCTGTTTTTGCTGATCGACCAGGTCTTTTAATGAGACCGAGTCGAGGTAGTCCACCATCTTGGCATTCAAAGTAGCCCACAGATCATGGGTCATGCAGCGCGTGCCATTCGATTCGCTATCGCCATGGCAATTGCCTTTGCCGCCGCACTGCGTGGCGTCAATAGGTTCGTCAACTGCGATGATGATGTCGGCGACGGTGATGTCTTCTGCGCGACGCGCAAGGTTATAACCACCGCCCGGGCCACGGACTGATTCAACAATTTCGTGGCGACGCAACTTGCCGAATAGTTGCTCGAGATAAGACAGCGAGATTTCTTGGCGCTGGCTGATGCCCGCGAGGGTAACTGGCCCCTGATGCTGGCGCATCGCTAGGTCAATCATGGCAGTGACTGCAAAACGGCCTTTGGTGGTCAGACGCATGTGCTTGCTCCGGTAGCAATGACAGAAATTCTTGGATTCCTGATTATTTTGCTCGAGTATACCAAAGCCGACTGAAAAAGTCAGGTAATGAACTTTTCTGGAACTTTTACCAGGGTTGCGTTATTGGAAATTTTTTGCCGCCAATAGCGTCATGGGGCCAAACAACTGCTGCATGTCCTTGTTTTTAATGAAAGAAAGATTGTAGGGATGCTCCGCCACCGCTTGCGGAAACTGGGTGGTGACCGGCATCGCCTGCAGCAATGCGGCGATCTTGCCCCAAAGAACCAAGGTGGGCGGTGCCTGTCCTGCCCGCTCGGCCAGCGCCTCCAGCACCACCTCAAGGAAAGGTCGCCACGCCTTCGCCTCTTTCGGCGGCGGCACATGCGGCCGGAACACCAGCGCAGCGTTCAGCAGTAAGAAGCCATTCGCATGCAGATTGTTCTGCAACTCGGGCAGGGTCTGAATGAAGTGGGCGTCGGGTGCCTGCGCGCGTTGAGCAACGTCAGCAACTGCTTCGCCGGTCGTCGACTCCGGCGTCAACAAGCCATCAGCCACCATCAGCATCTTCATAAAGTTGCGCAGGGAGGTTGCGCGGTTCACCTGCTTCGATAATCCGGATGGCGACCACAACGCATCAACCGCACCATCCATGAAACAGACACCGTTCGCGCTCTGCTCGCGCGGGTATGGGCCCTCGCCCACCAGCACGTAGCGCACCGCATCGAGCGGCTGCACAAAGGCGGCGAACAATCTGTGTTGCGTAGGCAGATAGACATCCTGCGCCAGCTGTTCAAGGTAATCAGGATCAGCTGCGGCAACCGCCGCTAATCCACGCCGCACTATCGGCTGCCAGGACACATCCGTAAGCTCGAGCGCCTTATCTAGCAACGCGTGCTGCATGCTCACTGACCTGTGATTGACACCACGTTGTCAGAACCCGGCGCACCAAACAACTGCTCTTTTAGCAGATGCAGTTGATCACGCACCTGCGCAGCTTTCTCAAACTCCAGATTCTTGGCGTGGTCGATCATCAATTTTTCGAGACGCTTGATTTCTTTGGCTACTTGCTTCTCGCTCATCGCCTCGTAGCGGGCTTGCTCCTGCGCCGCCATCAACTCTTGACGTGCCTCATCAATCTTATAGACGCCGTCAATCAACTCGCGAATCTGTTTTTTCACACCCACCGGCGTGATGTTGTTCTCGGCATTGAACTGAATCTGCTTATTCCGCCGACGCTCGGTTTCACCCATCGCACGACGCATGGAGTCGGTCACTTTATCGGCATACAAAATCGCGGTGCCATGCAAATTACGCGCAGCGCGGCCAATGGTTTGAATCAAACTACGCTCTGAACGCAAGAAACCTTCTTTGTCTGCATCCAGAATCGCAACCAGCGATACCTCGGGAATATCCAAACCCTCGCGCAGCAAGTTAATACCGACCAGCACGTCGAAGGTACCGAGACGAAGATCGCGAATAATCTCAACACGCTCGACGGTATCGATATCGCTGTGCAGGTAACGCACTGCAATGCCGTTATCGGACAAGAACTCCGTGAGTTGTTCAGCCATGCGCTTGGTGAGCGTCGTCACCAGCACACGCTCGTTGACCTTGACCCGAGCCGCGATCTCATTCATCAGGTCATCTACCTGCGTGATCGCAGGTTTGACGGTGACAATAGGATCGACCAGGCCCGTTGGCCGCACCACCTGCTCGACCACCTGACCGGAGTGCGTCTTCTCATAATCAGCCGGGGTCGCCGACACGAAGATGGTTTGCCGCATTTTCGTTTCAAATTCGTCGAAACGTAATGGCCGGTTATCCAATGCAGACGGCAGACGGAAACCATAATCCACTAGATTCGTCTTGCGTGCGCGATCGCCGTTATACATACCGTTCAGCTGCCCGGTGAGTACATGCGACTCATCGAGGAACATTAGAGAATCTTTAGGCAGATAATCCACCAAAGTAGGCGGCGGCTCGCCGGGCTTTGCACCCGATAAGTGTCGTGAGTAGTTTTCGATACCCTTAGTGAAGCCGATCTCAGCCATCATCTCCAGATCGAAACGCGTGCGCTGCTCCAACCGCTGCTCTTCGACCAGCTTGTTCTCTTTACGGAAAAAATCCAGCCTATCCCGTAGCTCTTCTTTAATGGTTTCGATGGCACGCAGTACGGTCGAGCGCGGCGTCACATAGTGCGAGCCCGGGTACACGGTGAAACGCGGAATCTTCTGCCGAACGCGGCCGGTTAATGGATCAAACAGTTGAATGGTGTCGATTTCATCGTCGAATAGATCGACACGCACTGCCAGCTCTGCATGCTCAGCCGGAAAAATATCAATCGTGTCACCCCGAACGCGGAAGGTACCGCGATCGAAATCGATATCGTTGCGCTTGTACTGCATCTGAATCAAGCGCGCGATGATGTCACGCTGCGAGACGCGATCTTTCGCGCGCAGCGTCAGAATCATCTGGTGGTATTCATTCGGATTACCGATACCGTAAATCGCAGAAACCGTCGCTACGATCACCACATCGCGCCGCTCCATCAGCGATTTTGTGCAGGAGAGTCGCATCTGCTCAATATGCTCATTGATTGCAGAATCTTTTTCAATAAACAGATCCCGTTGCGGCACATAGGCTTCTGGCTGATAGTAGTCGTAGTAGCTGACGAAATACTCGACCGCATTCAGCGGAAAGAAATCTCGAAACTCGCTGTACAACTGTGCCGCCAGCGTTTTGTTAGGCGCGAACACAATCGCCGGGCGACCTAGCCGGGCAATCACATTCGCCATGGTGAAGGTCTTACCCGAGCCGGTTACGCCCAGCAGGGTCTGAAACGACAAACCGTCCTGTATGCCTTCCACCAATTGCTGAATAGCCGCGGGCTGATCACCGGCGGGCTCGAAAGGTTGGTACAGGCGAAATGGTGAGTCGGAAAAAGTGTCGAACT
>JAPLQC010000039.1:0-10597 GCA_026399895.1 Burkholderiales bacterium | reverse complement strand
GTTTCCCGCAACTGGCGCGATCACTGACGCTTTGTTTTCGAAAAGCAGTGATCGTCCATAAATGTTAGTGACTTTTCATACTATCACGATGAACGCTCCGTTATCCGCACCACTGTTCGCCGCCATTGAAATGGCGCCGCGCGACCCGATTCTCGGCATCACCGAGGCCTTCAATGCCGATGCCAACCCGCAAAAAACCAACCTAGGCGTTGGCGTTTACTACGACGACGAAGGCAAAGTGCCCCTGCTGGCCTGCGTGCAAAAAGCGGAAGCCATGCTGATGGAAAAGCCAGCCGCCCGCACCTACCTACCGATTGAGGGCTTGGCAGCCTACGACAAAGCCGTGCAGGAGCTGGTGTTCGGCGCCGACAGCGAAATCATCGCCTCCAAGCGCGCCATTACCGCGCAAGCCATCGGTGGCACCGGCGCATTGAAACTCGGCGCCGACTTCCTGAAGCGCTTCGCACCGAACGCCGATGTGTACATCAGCGACCCGAGCTGGGAGAACCATCGCGCGCTGTTCGAATCAGCCGGCTTCACCGTTCAAAACTACCCCTACTACGATGCAGCTACCCGCGGCGTGAACTTCGACGGCATGCTTCAGACCTTGAAGACCATCCCTGCCGGATCGATCGTGGTACTGCACGCCTGCTGCCACAACCCCACCGGCGCCGATTTGACCGATGCGCAGTGGGCGCAAGTCATTGAGGTGGTAACTAGCCGTGGCTTGGTACCGTTTCTGGATATGGCCTACCAAGGCTTTGGCGACGGCATTACAGAAGATGGCAAGGTGGTCGGTATGTTTGCGAAGGCAGGCGGCCCGCTGCTGGTGTCGAATTCCTTTTCTAAGTCATTCTCTTTGTATGGCGAGCGCGTCGGCGCACTCTCTATCGTGGCTGCAAACGCCGAAGAGGCCGCGCGGCTGATGTCGCAACTCAAGCGCGTGATCCGCACCAACTACTCCAACCCACCGACGCACGGTGGCAAGGTGGTGGCCAACGTACTCTCCACCCCGGCGCTGCGCCAGCTGTGGGAAGAAGAACTCGCCGGCATGCGCGTCCGTATCAAGGAAATGCGCCAGCAGATGGTGGACAAGTTAAAAGCCAAGGCACCGGCGCACGACTTCAGCTTCGTGGTGCAGCAGCGCGGTATGTTTTCCTACTCGGGGCTGACCAAGCAGCAGGTGGAGCGCTTGCGCACCGAGTTCTCGATCTACGCGGTCGATACTGGCCGCATCTGCGTCGCCGCGCTGAACTCGAAAAATATCGACCGCGTAGTCGACGCTATCGCCAAAGTACTCTGATGATTAAAGCCCCTGGCCGGTGGGTTTTGACAAGCAAGGGGTTTTAGTACATACTTGAAGGCTGATTGTGCTTTTGACAGCACCGTCTATTCCCTGATAGCTCAGTTGGTAGAGCGACGGACTGTTAATCCGCAGGTCCCTGGTTCGAGTCCAGGTCGGGGAGCCAAAGAACACGAAAGCCCGCAGACGAAAGTTTGCGGGCTTTTCTTTTTTGAACTTCCGCCATGCACGTTAGGCGACCCTATCGCAGCCAGTGGCGCACGTTAGTCAGAAGCTTGCTGAAACCTCGATCAAACCTTACACTTTGCCGACTATGAAACCATCCACTGCACTGCAGACTAAACGTGCCGCCATCCGGTCTGTGGTGGAGCGCCATAACGCATTAAATGCCCGTGTATTTGGTTCAGTGGTCCACGGCGATGATCACGAGGGAAGCGATCTTGACCTATTGATTGATCCAACTCCCAAAACATCACTGATGGATGTAGCGAAAATTCAAGTCGAGCTCGAAGCGATTCTCGGTGTGAAAGTGGATGTTTTGACCCCGAACGCACTACCTGACAGTTTTCGACATATTGTCTTGGCGGAAGCGGTTCCTGTATGAGCAAGGCCTTGCGAGTGCCTGAATACTTAGAGCACATACTTTCCGCCATTCAGCGTATTGAACGCCATGTAACTGACGTTGATGAACTTGGCTTTTTGCAAAGCGAATTACTGCAGGACGCAGTAGTTCGAAACATAGAAGTAATTGGTGAGGCTGCCAACAACATTCAACGAGTAGATCCAAGTTTTGCGACTGCACATGCTGATGTTCCGTGGCAAGTCATGTACGCAATGCGTAATCGACTATCTCATGGCTACGACAAGATTGATTTCGAGATGGTTTGGAAAACAGTATGCAATGACTTACCGGCTCTTTTCCAACTGGTCAAGGCAGCAAAAGATACATACAAAAATTAATTGGCGAAGGCTTTGGGCTTGTAATTTCCCTGTTAATCCGCAGGCCCCTGGTTCGAGTCCAGGTCGGGGAGCCTCAGAACACAAGCAAAATCAAGCACTTGCGCCTAAAAGCCAAGTGCTTTTTTGTTGGATTTTCAATTACACGGGGAGCTGTCTGGCGATATTGCAAGGGAATTTCGCACGACCATACGATCTGCTATGCCGGAAGGCGAGACCATTCCTCAGTACGACATCGAGTACCAAGCGCGGAACACGCGAGAATCCGCTCGAGTCAGGATCAAGACTTGGCGTCGAAATTTAGAGATCGAGCTGATTGGATCTGAATCAGCACTGGATGAATTGCATAGGCTGATCATGCTGGCGGCTTTGCGAATTCAAGTATCCGGAGCGAAGCCTGCTGGCCTGCCTGCACCTTCTATAGTGCCCGCTCATCCTTTGCCACATCTCAATATTCTCGTTCTTCGAAACAAAAAACCAATCATATGAAGTCAAGCGCAAATAGATCGGTTGTATAAATTTTTGGCTTAGTTACGCTTAAAAACATCAGGGTGAGGGCTGCAATAAAAGATATTCTGAATCTCACCGGAATCCATTTCGTAAAGCGAACTCATCATAAGACGCCTATTCCCTTTTTGAGAACCCAGAACAACCTTGATAAGGCATTTAATCGGACCATTAGGAGTATCAATTACAGCAGTACATGAATCATTTGAAGTTTCTCCACGCATGAGACGAATTGAGTTGTAGGAAATTTTGTATCGCTTGGAAATATCTTCTTGAAAACCAGATTCCAAACTTGATGCAGTTTCGCAAACAATTCCCTCTGCCTTGTAGGCAACAAGTCCGCTTTTTTTGAAATGCTTTGTAATGTTTGGCAGAGGTGTTTGTACCGAGCTGGTTACTACTGAAGTTGTTGGATTAGATTGTTTAGATGAGTTATTTTTGGAGGCTTGACTAGAGGATTCATTATTGACAAAAATTTTCTCAACAAGCTGAAAACAAATAATCTTATTCTTTTTGAAATCCTTAAAATCTTTATCTGAAATAGGTGAAATATTTTTTGAATTATTCTCATCAACTTTTTTCTTCAACGAATTCATTTTTTTTGAGTAGAAATTTACAACTGCACTCAACAAACCTAATTGTCTTACAAAAATTTGATCCGGAGCTCTTCCTTGAGCATTTAGTAATCTGAGTTCACCCATGCCAAGGGCTGCAACAGGCAAACATATCTTCTGTGATTCATGCGTATATTCTTTTAATATCCTCTTTTGAAATTTATCATCAGAGTTTATTCTTGCCTCAGCTTCAGAAAAATATCGACCCCAAAGGTCTTCTTCAACTAGAGGCTTTCGTGCGGAAAATTCATTTTTGGTTTCACTACTTGAACCAGGCTTATTTGTATTTAATTCCTGACCAGCCCTTCTAGTTGAACTCACATTTCCCACATCCGAAGATACTGAATTGTTTTCTGAGACTTGCTTTTTCTGTTCCGCAAGTTCATCTGACCGTTTTTTTTGTTCTGCTAATTCTCGACCAGCTCGGCCGTTTGGAGTCTCTACAAAGCCAAGCTCTACAAAACCTTCTGAGAACAAAGCCTCATATATTTTCTCAGCTGCCAAGAGAATTTTCTGGCCGTCTTTATCGAAAGTATATGCTTGATATATACAAGAACTAGAGAAACCGTTAATGCTACAAGCACTTGACTCACTCGAAATTTTTTTTAATTTTTCAACATTTTCAGCTAAAAATTTCTCACAAGTCCTTTCGACTGCCTTAACCGTGTCAGACGATCGATAAATTTTTGGATTTTCCTCTTCGCTCTCGATCAGTTTATCGTTTATGAATCCTGCCCGTAGGCATTTTTCAGTTCCATTACGGTCGCGGGCTTTAAGTTCTATAAAATATTTACTCCACTCTTTTTTTACTAATGGGACAGTAAGTCTGGTGTCAAATGAATCGTAGTCGACTTTACCTTTTCTGACAGTTTTTCCATCATCTGTATACCCACTGAGCAAAACATCGCCGTCCAGATTGTATTTAATAACGCGGCCAATTATCTTTTGTTTTTGAAAAATCCCTAGCTGGAATGTTTCTTTATCAATTTGCAATAAACCCTGACCATCTGGGAAGCCATTTTTCCATTCCCCGATGTAAGTTTGCATCTTAGGATCAGTAGATTTTCCGAAGCAGTTATTCCAGCGCTCATCAGGCCCTTGGAAAATCGAAAATCCACTTATCTTGTACTCAGCAGGACAAGGAGGAAGGGCACTTTGTCCAGCGAATGAGAAAGAGGTCGCTGAGATAAGTATCAAGAAAAAATAAAAAAATCTATAAAAAATTTTATACATAAACTATAGGAACCTGAAATAATTTTACAATACATTAAAAATTTTGATAATTTTATATATTTTGACCAAATTGAATCTGTTGTATCGCCATAATCGAATTAACTTTTTGGGGGAAATTTGAAAACTTTTGAACCTGTAATATATTTTTCGGGCGTAGCTTTTGTTTTCCATTGAAATTAACAGCTTGAAGAAAATATACTTGATTAGCGTTTTTCACAAGGAAAAATTTCGCCTATCTAAATCCAGCGTCATTCAATGACTGCTGCCCAGCTTTGACTTTCTGCCGCGCCCGCTCTGCTTTGACTGCATCCTGACTTCGCTTGACTTGTGCCTTCAATGCTTCAATACGAGCTTGATCAGGTGTCATTGCAGGCTTGGGTTGTGTAATTTCTTCTTGGATTTTCATGACTGTATTTAATCCAAGTCGATCTGGCTCATCGGCCACGGGCCCCGCCAGATCGATCAGTGCTTCGCACACCTGCCTCTTCCAAAGCTCGCGGTGACGCACCGGTTTCAGAGTCAGGCCGCCTCAATGCCAAAACTCGCAGGTTGACCTGCTGTCACCTTCGACTTGCCGCTCCGCTGGCTGCCGCCAGTGCATCCAGCACCGGCTACCGGGCGCCAGCGGCGCCCCTGAACAACTAGAGCCACAGAACAGTTAGTAGATTCAATCATCTAGCCCAGCCCACAGGTTGGGCTTTTTGTTCTCTAATAGACCGGGCTAGCAAAGGGCTATCATTTGAGATAAAGCATTGCAATCGGTTGGAGACCTCAGGCTAAAATGTCGCTTGAAATTTAAAAACACATATGGTCGAACATAATCACGAATGGAATGCGGGCGATTTAGGCTGTGGCGAGCTAGTATTAGGTGTGCGCAAACGCTTACGCGCACATCCAGGGGAAGTGCTGAAGCTGGTAGCGCTCGATACCGGCGCTGTAGTCGACTTACAAGCGTTTTGCAATATGACCGGGCATGAGATGCTGGCCGTCGACGCTGCAACAAGAACTTACTGGTTGCGCGGCCGAACGACTTAATTTTTTATTCATTAGTATTTTCCAGAGGAGTCCACGATGTCCGGCAAATTCTGTATCAATCTCACCTGCAGCACTGACAACACCGATCGTGCCACAGTCGCATTCGTAGTTGCCAATGCTGCGGTAGCTTCTGACAAGGACACTTTGGTATTTCTTTCCATCGAGGCGGTGCGTCTGTCACAAAAAGGCGTCGCTGAGAGTATTCATGAAGAAGGTTTTGCGCCACTGAAAGACCTGATGAACAGCTTCGTTGAAGCTGGTGGAAAAATCTTCGTCTGCTCGCCTTGCTTTAAAAAGCGCAAGCTAGATGAAAACAATCTGGTAGAAGGCACACTGATTGTTGGCGGCGCCAAGCTGGTGGAATTCATGAGCGAAGGCTGTCCTAGCCTAAGTTACTAAAGTTTTACATCCCCAGATCGGCCCATGCAAGCCAGCCCATCCCATACTCACCAGTCCGATGTCAGCTTTGACGGTGGCGATCTGGATTGCGGCAATGGCTTGCTACTGCTGATCCGTAAGCATATCGATCCTCTGCCCAGAGGCGGCTTACTGGAAATACGTTCGTCCGAGATTTCGGTCGAGGAAGATCTACCCGCTTGGTGTCGGCTGACTGGGAATGAACTGCTTTCATGGACGAAGCAAGATAGGCAACGTAGTTTTCTAGTTGCTAAGGGCAAGTTTTCTGAGCGTATGAGTCTGCCTGTTGCAGCAGGCCTGACTAACAGTGCGACTGCCGCGCTGGTCAACGCGCCTTTAAACATAGTGATACCAGCCGAGCTACCTGCCCCTATCGCCGCACTACCAATTTCACCCTTATCGGTAATGGGGATCGGCAGCTGGCCCCGCCCGCGCTGGATGCTGCAGGCGATGCATGATCATATGGAGGGCCGTCTGGATGCAGAGTCATTTCAATTAACCGCTGATGATGCGGTTCGGCTTTCCGTCGCCGCACAATTGCGTGCCGGTGTAGATGTGGTGACCGATGGTGAGCAGCGCCGTGACAGCTATGCCAGCTTTGTGGGCGGTATCCTCGACAACTGTCAGCTGATTCCGCTCACCGATTTACTGCCGTTGGTCGATGATCCGGAAGAATTTGCCCGAGAACTGCGTGCGCTGGATGTACCGGCCGCTGAAGTTCGTCATCCAGCGGTTTTTGGTCTCCTCGGCCGCAGCAAGCCGCTGGCATTGCATGAAATGGATTTCGTCAAAACGCTCACCGATAAGCCCGTCAAGATCGCGCTGCCCGGGCCTTATCTGCTAACGCGGACCATGTGGCTGGAGTGTGTTTCCGATCGTGCTTATACAAATCGTGAAACGCTGGCAAATGACATCGTTCGTGTGCTGCGTGAAGAGTTGGCTTGCCTGCTAGCCGCAGGGGTCGCGCTAGTTCAGTTTGATGAACCGGTGCTCTCTGAGGTGGTGTACTCCGGATCGGTATCGAAGCGCAGTTTCATGTGCGGTGCCTTGTCTGAAAAAAACGAGATACCTGCAGAGCTAGGGTTTGCGCGTGAACTGATTAACGCAGTGGTTGCCGGTTTTCCAAAAGAACGTCTTGCCCTGCATATGTGCCGCGGTAATTGGACGCCCGACGAAGGCGCCGCTTTGTCCGGCAATTACACACCGCTGATTGAGACGCTCTCCGGTTTGCAGGTAGGCAGCCTATTGCTGGAGTTGTGCACACCTCGTGCCGGTGAGATGGAAATATTGAGGGCTATTCCGGACGATGTGCGTATCGGCGTTGGTATCTGCAACCAGAAACACGCGCACATCGAAACGCTGGATGATGTACTTAGCAAGGGCGAGCAGGCAATTCAGTTGTTTGGAAAAGAGCGTGTGCTGTTCACGCCTGATTGTGGGTTTGCGACCTTTGCGGATAATCCACTGGCTTCCGAACAGATCGCTGAGCAAAAGCTGAAAGTAATCGCTGCCGCCAGCAGGATTCTTCGGCAGCGGCACGGATTGCACAGCTAGATGCCTTTGTTTTTAAAGGCGACGTTAGCATCATGCTTTGGGTAGACATTGCTCATATCGGGCTTACCTTAGGCGGTGAAATTGCCACTCAAACCACCTGCTCAGCGGCTCTCTGAGCAGCAATCCATTCGGAATCAACCGTAAGGCGTGCAGCCACCTTTGAATCGGGATCGATCAGCCGCCAGAACGGCGCTACATCGACCGAGGCAAGGCAGATCGCCAAGTAGATTTTTAGCACCCAACAAAATCGAAAGGAATTCGATATGCCGAAACTCAAAATAGCGGCACTGCAATATGTCACCAGCATCGTCTCTACTGTGGCTATCCTTGTGCTCGCCGGGGAAGCATCAGCCCAGTCCCGAACAGGTCCCGTCCTCGATATTGAGTTGGGAGCCGCGTGGCAGGTTCGTAACGATGTCCAGGTTCCTAATGACAGTAATGGAACGCGTTTTGCACTGGATGGGGTCACCGGATCCGGACCGTTTTTCGCGCCGCGCATTCAACTCTCCACTACGCTCGCGCCGCGTCATGAATTGCGCCTACTAGCAGCGCCATTGGGAATTAAGGAATCAGGCAGCCTGGACAAGCTAGTCAAATTCCAGGGTCAGACCTTCGCGGTTGGGGGTGTAGAAGCACAATACCGCTTTGACTCCTACCGAGCGACTTGGCGCTATACGTTTTACGAGAATCCCGACTGGATATGGAAGGCGGGCGTAACCGGAAAAATCCGCGACGCCGAGATCACACTGCGTCAGGGTGGCGTAACGGCGACCAAGAGCAACATCGGCTTTGTGCCGCTCCTGCATCTTTACGGCGAGCGCAGGCTCGACAATCGTTCCCGTCTCACTTTTGAGGGCGATGGGTTGGCCGGCGGACCAGGCCGCGCATTCGATCTCTCGGCGCGTTACGTGCTTGATATTGATGAGCGTGTCTCTGTGTTCGCAGGACTGCGACTTCTCGACGGCGGTGCCGATTCGACCAGTGGCTACAATTTTGCCCGCTTTCACTACGTGACATTCGGGCTGCAATACGGCATGTAACCAGAAAATTTACTCCATGCTTCCATCATGAAGAAACCCTCGTTATATCTAATTGCAGCTGCAGTATTGGGACTCCATCTTTGCGCGGCCCGAGCAGAAACTATTGAGGCTAATAGCAATCGCTGTCTCTACGAGCAGCTGAAATCTGGGCATCCCGACGGTATCTTGAAGCGCTATTGTGGCCGTCAAATCGCCCAGATCATGGGCTGGGAAGGCGCGGAATGGCTGGAGCGTCCCGAACGTAAAACCGAAGAAGGGCTAGACAAGCTCATTGATCTATTGCGACTCAAACCGGGCATGAAAATAGGTGACATCGGCGCAGGAACGGGACGTTTAAGTGAGCTGATGTTAAACAGAGTCAGGCCTAATGGCCAAGTGTGGGCGGTTGATATACAGGCTGAGATGGTGCGCCATCTGAATGCAAGAGCCAAACAGTTCGGCAAGAACCAGTTGCTGGTTAGCCAGTCATCTGCGACCGAGCCAAACATACCGCCGGCAACGATAGACGCGGCGGTTATGGTTGACGTCTATCACGAGCTGGAATTCCCACGTGAGTTTTTGCAAAACTTGATGAAATCGGTAAAGCCGGGCGGCCAGATCATCTTCGTAGAGTACAGAGCGAACGATAAAGCGGTACCCATAAAGACCCTGCATACCATGACCGTTGAACAAGTCCGGAAAGAGGCGCAGGACATTGGCTTGCTATTTGAACGCTCTGACTCAAGTTTGCCTTGGCAGCATGTGGTGGTGTTTCGCACTCCGCTTAGGTAATTCACCTGAGCGCCCGCAAAAAGAAGCCCCAACGACTATCTTTAGTCCGCGACTACGAATTGATAATAGAAGTCTGACCCTCGCGCCACCATCAGCAAGCGTGGATCAAACAAAAAGTCACCCGTGTTTCCCGGATGGTCGGGCAGATACAGTTGGGTGGTAAGGATCTGTCCTCCTCTGCGCTGTACCCTAACGTGTAAATGGGGTGTTCGACCGGGATATGCACCGGGTACTAATGTGTCCAGCACGAACTGACCTTTTCTGTCGGCGAACTGGTGACCTCGTAATCGGAATCCCCGATTATCGTATTCACCCCTCTCGTCACACTGCCAGAAATCTATCAGTGCGCTAGGCACAGGCTGGCAACGCATATCAACCACTTGGCCCATCAGCCGCATTCGTTTCGCTTTCATACCCGGCTCGATCAGACTGTTTCGCTCCGGCGACTGCGGTATAAAAAATGGCCCAGCAATCTGTGGCGGGGTACTCCGGCCGCACGATGGTGTTGCGGTCTGTTGCGCCGACGATTTTCTGGTGGTGAAGATAGCCGGCGCCACCAAACCTACTTGTAGGAATAGCCCACCAAAAATTTGCAACCAACGTCGCCGACTCGTCCTGCGCGTATTCATCTCTATCGATCTATACTGTTTATGGATTCCAACGGCGTCGCCTGAACCGGCTACCACCCTCTGGTCGCTCATCCGATGATATCGTGCATGCTGGTCTGAGACTCATTCGACAAAAAAATAGCCCCGAATTCGCTAGAACCGGGGCTATACGACTGAACCACTCTGGTTAATGACGCCGATATGGGTCAACATCACATTGTCCAGAACGGAGCTACTGGCCACTGAGGTGAAGGCTGCCTACCATAATCGGCTAACAATCAAGTCAGGGATGTCGCAAGCACATAATGCGCGCTGGCAGAATTCTGATTTTGATAGGCGGCAAACTTTGGCTAGATGCAAAACAGCTCGGCTAAGTCTTCCTTACGGAGGAAGCTTGTCAAGCCGACTTGTCGATATTTTTCTATTTCATCGACAAATGTAAAGAATGTGTCGATAACTCGTACATGTTAACAAAAAGAAACTTTGTCAACATGTCAAAGAAGAAGTGATATCAATTGGCGGTCCACTCACCTGGCTGACATTGCCAAGGCAATCGCC
>JAPLQC010000009.1 GCA_026399895.1 Burkholderiales bacterium | reverse complement strand
GATGGCAGAAGCCTGATCGCGTCTCAGGCCCAAGTTAGCGCCCATATACTCGATCGCCTGATCGCGCTGCCCGTTCGCGAGCTGCTGCTGCAATATGCGGATTGATTCATTACTGACCTCGCCCCCAATCTCGTTATTGATCAATGCACGCAGGATGCCTGCAGTGCCACCCTGCGCAATCGCATTCGATGTTGAACCAACGCCAGAGAACACGCCGGATAGCAACGAACCACCCGCTGATGTCGCCAGCATCACGAAAAGCAGCGTAGTGACCGACCATGACACCACGCCGTGCAACATGCCATCCGTTCGGCGCTTCAGTCCGCACATATAGCCGGTCACATAGGCGCCGATGAATCCCGATAGCAGTAATGCGATGCCGGCCCAGATCAAGGTTGCCGCACCGGGAACCTCACCCTCTTGAACGCTGGTCATCGACAAGCCGCTGGCAATACCGAGCAGAGTGAGCAGTAGTTGTACCGATATGCCGACTGCAACACCGGCAATCACCGCGCTCCAGCGAATTGAGGACAATAGTGGTCGCTTGAAAAGTGACTCTGACACCGTCGCGCTACGGTTCGAAGTCGCTCTGCCTGTTTCGATCTGAATCGTGCTCATGGGGGAGTCTCCTTGCTGTCATGGGTTGATAGCTTGGAGTACGCTAATACCAAATCCTCGCGTGGATTTGGCGGGCGTCAATGGTGGGGGTGATAAAACAGTGAAGATCGGTACTGCTGTGCTGCTTAGGCAAGTTCAATTGCCTGCGCGGCTTGCAACAGCAAATTCGCATCGCCACAGGCCAGGACTTTCGAATCAGACATCTGCTGTCTGAACAGACGGGCGCCACGCAAGCCACTCATCAGACCAAGCATATGCCGTACGATAGAGTTCATGCGCGGACCGCCAGTCGCCACTTGCGCCTCGATGTAAGGCAACATCGATTCAACCACCTGCAAACGAGATTTGGGCTGCGGAGCATCGGCATAGTAATGCTCATCAAACACCGACAGTAGCCAAGGGTTATGGTAAGCCTCACGACCAATCATTACGCCGTCGAGATATTTGAGATGCTCGTCGACTTCTTCGACCGTGCGAATACCGCCATTGATGATGATCTCGAGCTCAGGAAAATCTCGCTTCAATTGGTAAACAAAATCGTACTTCAGTGGTGGTATTTCGCGGTTCTCTTTTGGTGATAACCCTTTCAGGATTGCATTACGCGCGTGGACTATAAAGATCTTGCAGCCAGCCTCGGCAACGGTTCCCACAAAATCACGCACGAAGCCATAGGTATCAACATCATCAATACCGATCCGGTGCTTAACGCTGATATCAATATCTACCGCATCATGTATCGCCTTCACGCAATCTGCGACCAGCCTGGGCTCCGCCATTAAACAGGCACCAAACGCACCACGCACGACCCGCTCGGATGGACAGCCGCAATTGAGATTGATCTCGTCATAGCCCCATTGCTGCCCGAGCTTGGCGCACTTGGCAAGATCACCCGGGTCGCTACCACCTAGCTGTAGTGCAACCGGTTGCTCTTCCTGATTGAAGTCAAGTTGACGCGCAGCGTCGCCATAGATCACCGAGCCGGTAGTGACCATCTCGGTGTAGAGCCATGTATGGCGAGTGATCTGGCGATGGAAATACCGACAGTGGCGGTCGGTCCAGTCCATCATGGGCGCAACCGAAACACGGCGCGGCGGCAGGCTTACTTTATTAGTCACAACTTGTAGCGCAAGTGAAATAGTCCGCATTGTAGCGTCTACCGATAAACACTCAGCTTACAAAGAACTACGGCGCCCGCAGGCGCCGTAGTATCCAACCCAGGGTGCATCACAAAATCAGGACTAAGAACCTGGTTTGCTTGGTTTCAGATTATCCGAACCACTATTATCGGATTGAGATGCGGCGTCTTTACCGATTAGGCTTGCAAGCGCATCAAGCACCATGGGCGACGCGTTCTGGGCTAGCACGTCACTCAATTCCCGAGGCCAAGTCTCGATTTGGTGTGCAGCATGATCGGCCAACAAGTCCAATGCTGCCGACGCTTGGTTTTGAAGTAATGCTCGGTTACGTCTTTCTATGAAAGTCAAGATGCTCCGATCACCGACATTGGTACTATTTCCTTCGGTTCGAATATCGATAAGCGCAGTATGCCCCCAAGCAGCTTTTGTAATCTCTATCATATCTGCCTGATTTAGTCCACAGTTGGTGAGATCCAGCACTCGCAAGCTCGCGTTCGTATTGAATGCTAAGGCATTAGCAGATACCTCCCTGACAGGTAAAACTGAATAATTGATGGCGTTGTTAGCCGCCTCGAAATTCCTGAATTGTGTTCCAGCCACTGATAGGTACTGCAAATTCGGATTACGCGCACATAGAATGAAGAGCGAATCAATATCCAAAATACTTGTAAACCAAGAATTATCGTTAATATTTTCTAATTTAACTATGGATAGCTTTCCATGTTTGCTCAACCCGTCTATCAGCGTAGCGGCCGAAAAATAATCCATCGATAAATCATCAATTATAAATTCCATGATTGATGAAGATTCAGATGCAAGTGCAGATTGGATTTTATCTGATGAAGGCTGAGAAATTTTGTCTCCACCACCAAGCTCCAAACGCACCAATGAAGACTGCTCAAGCAAGTTATCAGCTAGCACTCCCCAAGATTTTTCGCTTAGTCGACACCCCTTGATATCCAAAGTATCTACATGCTTACAAGCATTCAATATATGCTCTAGCGATTCATGATCTAGAAAATATTGCTTCTCTAAAAATTTTAAATTTTCATGGATAAAATTTCTAGAAACCGAATGCCGACCACCAGAATCACCTCCGAAATCGCAGACCAGCTTGAGCGAATGAATTGATGGATTTTCATTCAAGAAATCTACCAGTATATCGACATCTTTTTTACCTTTAACCTCTATTTCTAGATAACCACCCGACGCCTTTGATCGATCGACCAGTTCTCTCTTTCGCTGAGCCGACTGCAAGCTTTTTAATTCAGGATGATTTTCTTTCAGATCAGTTTCGCGTCGGCGGTGCGGATGCTGCTTGCCGATTTCCTGATCGCGCTTCACCTTGCCTTGAAAGGCGTCACGTTTACTGGAAGGTCGAACCCGCGGATCTGTGCTGGATGGCGGGCTGTAGGTCGTGCTGTTCGGTGCGACACGAACCTCCTTATCTTTATTCTTCGGCGGTTGCTTCGAGTTCATTTTCGGGGCTTTCTTGCCACCCTCTACCAAAGTTTCCTCCGATCGACTCTCATCGGAGGAATCGATGTCGTGGTGAGTCTTACGGCTCTTCTCAGCCCCTCGTTTCAAATCCTTCTTATTGGCATCACCCGGCTGCTTTTCACTTTTGCCGGTAGTCTCGGTTACTGATCTCATATTGCTCACCTCGATTGGATATCTGAATAAAGATCGCAACCTGCATTGCACAGGCGCACTCTCCGATCGGTGACTTCTTGGATCAGTCTGTTCCTACGAGCGCAACATTAGTACGTTATCTGGTAGAGGGTGGTTTTGGGACGACAAATAAAAAAGGCGCCCGCAGGCGCCTTGTACTAACTTCGTGCGTCAGTTCACGCCGCTTCCTCGCGAGAAGCCCGTTTACGCTCATGCTCTTTCAGGTAGCGCTTGCGCAGACGAATACTTTTCGGTGTGATTTCGACCAGTTCGTCATCTTCGATGAACTCGACTGCATATTCGAGCGATAGGTCGATGGGCGGCACCAGGCGCACTGCTTCATCGGTACCCGAAGCACGCACGTTGGTCAGCTGCTTGCCCTTGATCGGATTGACCACGAGGTCGTTATCCCGGGAATGGATACCGATGATCATGCCTTCGTAAACGGGGTCATTGTGGCTGACGAACATACGACCACGATCCTGCAGCTTCCACAATGCGTAGGCAACGGCCGCACCGTCATCCTGCGAGATCAATACACCGTTACGGCGACCAGCGAGTTCACCTTTGTTCGGATCCACTGCGCCATACACATCGAATACGTGGCTCATCAAGCCAGTGCCGCGCGTGAGTGTCATGAACTCACCTTGGAAACCGATCAGTCCGCGCGCCGGAATGCGGTACTCAAGACGCACACGTCCCTTACCGTCTGGCTGCATGTCCTGCAGATCGCCACGGCGACGACCGAGTTCTTCCATCACGCCGCCCTGGTGGGCCTCTTCGACGTCGACAGTCAGGTTCTCGAACGGCTCATGACGCACACCATCAACCATCTTGTACACAACACGAGGACGCGAAACGGCCAGCTCGAAGCCTTCGCGACGCATGTTCTCGAGCAGGATGGTCAGGTGCAGTTCGCCGCGGCCCGACACTTCAAAGATGGTGTCGTCATCAGTCGGCGCAACGCGCAACGCGACGTTCGCCTTCAGCTCGCGCTCGAGTCGCTCGCGCAACTGGCGGCTGGTAACGAATTTACCTTCGCGGCCCGCCAGCGGCGAGGTGTTCACCATGAAATTCATGGTCAGCGTTGGCTCATCCACGGTCAGCATCGGCAATGCGTCTGGTGTGTCAACCGCACACACGGTTGATCCAATACCGATGTCTTCGATACCGTTGATCAGTACGATGTCGCCGGCCATCGCCTCTGGCACGATCTCGCGCTCGAGGCCCTTGAACTTCAATACCTGATTGATGCGACCCTTGATCGGGGTTGAATCCGGTCCGTTCAGTATGAGCACATCCTGCAGCGCTTTCACACGGCCGCGGCTGATACGGCCGATGCCGATCTTGCCAACATACGACGAATAATCGAGCGATGAGATTTGCAGCTGTAATGGGCCATCGAAGTCATCATCACGCACGGGTACGTGCTTCAGGATGGCGTCGAACAACGGCTTCATGTCACCTTCTCGCACTTCAGAATCAAGGCTGGCGTAGCCATTCAGTGCGGAGGCAAACACTACCGGGAAGTCGAGCTGCTCTTCGGTAGCGCCAAGTTTGTCAAACAGCTCAAAGGTAGCGTTAATCACCCATTCCGGACGCGCGCCCGGACGGTCGATCTTGTTTACAACGACGATGGGCTTGAGGCCCAAAGCCAGCGCCTTGCGCGTCACGAAGCGGGTTTGGGGCATCGGGCCTTCCACCGCATCAACCAGCAGCAATACCGAGTCAACCATCGACAGCACGCGCTCGACCTCACCACCAAAGTCGGCGTGCCCAGGGGTATCAACGATATTGACGTGGGTGCCTTCGTATTCGACCGCGCAGTTTTTCGCGAGGATGGTGATGCCACGCTCTTTCTCGAGATCGTTCGAGTCCATCACGCGGGTATCTACCTGCTGATTTTCACGGAAGGTGCCGGACTGCCGGAGTAATTGATCAACCAGCGTGGTTTTGCCGTGATCGACGTGGGCGATGATGGCGATGTTGCGCAGTGCGCGTTGAGCAGTGGTCATGAGTGGGGAGCGTGGTAAACAGCGAATGGGAAACCCGGCATTTTAGCACGCTGAGCGCTGTCGACCGGGAAAACTCCTTGAAATTTCAATGGCTTGCAATAACTGCCAGTAATCGCTCGGGTGCCAGAACGTCGCCCTCTGAGAGCAGCGCCGTACCGAGCAGACAGTGCGGTGCCTGGTAGACACGCACCCGCCCAGATTCGCAGGGCGCGGCGACGCCGGCGCGGTCGAGCGAGATGCGCTGCCCCTGCCGAAATCGGTTCGCCAGGGCGTCGTCCAATACCAGCGCCGGGAAACTTGATAGCAAGCTGTCAACCGGTTGCAGACAGCTGTTTCGTTCAGCGTCGGGATGCTCAGCAAGCTGATCGAGGGTCAGCGCACTCGAAATATCCAGCGCACCGATCTCTATTCGACGAAGCATGGACAAGTGTGCGCCACAGCCTAAGGCAGCACCGATATCCTCTCCCAGCACCCGAATGTAAGTCCCCTTGCTGCAAGCGACACGCAGCCGCAGCATCGGCGCGTCGTAGGCCAGCAGTTCGAGTTTGTAGATAGTGACATTACGCGCTTCACGCTCTAACGTAATACCAGCACGTGCATATTCATAGAGTGGCTTGCCGTCACGCTTCAATGCAGAATGCATCGGCGGCACCTGACTAATCGGGCCACGAAATTTCTCAAGGATGGATTCGATCTGCGTGAGCGTGACATCGACTGGTCTGCGCTCAAGGATTTCGCCTTCAGTATCGCCGGTACTGGTCTTGATGCCGAGATGGACTAGGGTCTCATACGTCTTGTCCGCATCGAGCAAATCCTGCGCAAACTTGGTCGCCTCGCCAAAGCAGAGCGGCAGCAATCCGGTGGCAAACGGATCGAGCGTACCGGTGTGACCCGCCTTCTGCGCATTCAGCAGCCATTTTGCTTTTGCGAGTGCCTGAGTACTACTCATGCCTACGGGCTTATCGAGTAGTAAAACACCATGCACCGGCACGCGTTTGCGTTTTCCCGGCTGTGTCATAAGCATCGTGAGTGGAGACTGGTTAGTCGTCTGCGTCTGTGGCGCGGGTCGCGTTCGCCTCGTCGATCAGCTTGGAGATTGCTGCGCCACGCGAAGGCGCTGTGTCATGCACAAAGTGCAGCTCCGGGAGAGTGTGAATGTGCAAACGACGTCCGAGCTGCGCACGCAGGAACCCCGATGCTTTGTGCAAACCATCCAAGGTTTTTTTCACTGCTACCGGATCATCGATCAGCGTGGTGAAAAAAATCTTCGCATGCGCGTAATCGGGGGTGAGCTGTACCTCGGTCAGCGTCACCATACCAACCCGCGGGTCTTTCACCTCCATGGCGATCAATTCCGCCACGTCTTTCTGGATTTGGTCAGCGACCCGCTGGCCACGGCCGGGGATGGATTTACTGTGTTTGGCCATTGAGCCTACGAGAGATGAAGGACCCCGGCGTAGGCCGGGGTCCATTGCTTATTTACTGCAGAGTACGAGCGACTTCCTGAACCTCAAAGACCTCGAGCTGATCGCCTTCTTTGATGTCATTGAAGTTCTTCAACGACAAACCGCATTCGAAGCCCGACTTCACCTCTTTGACGTCATCTTTGAAGCGCTTGAGCGAATCGAGTTCACCCGTCCAGATCACGACGTTGTCACGCAGCAGTCGAACATGTGAACCTCGCTTGACCATGCCATCCAGCACATAGCAACCCGCGATCGCGCCCACTTTGCTGACATGGAATACCTGACGAATCTCGACCAAGCCCAAGGCCAGTTCGCGCTTCTCTGGTGTCAGCATGCCACCCATCGCCGCCTTGATCTCGTCGATCACGTCGTAAATGATGTTGTAGTAGCGGATATCGATACCCGAGGTTTCAGCCAGCTTGCGCGCTGAAGCATCAGCACGCACATTGAAGCCGATGATGACTGCTTTGGATGCCAACGCGAGATTGACATCGGATTCGCTGATACCACCCACCGCAGCATGGACGACTTGTACTCGTACCTCGGTAGTAGACAGTTTTTGCAGCGAGGCGACCAGCGCTTCTTGCGAACCTTGCACATCGGCTTTGATGATGAGCGCCAGGTTCTTGACCTCGCCCTCGGCCATCTGCTCGAACATATTCTCGAGTTTCGCTGCCTGTTGCTTGGCCAGTTTGACGTCGCGGTACTTGCCCTGCCTGAACAGCGCAATCTCACGTGCCTTACGCTCATCGGTCAATACCATTGCCTCTTCGCCAGCGGCTGGGACCTCAGTCAAACCTTGAATCTCAACCGGGATGGATGGGCCGGCTTCATTGATCGGCTTACCATTCTCATCCAGCATGGCACGCACACGGCCATAGGACGAACCCGCGAGGATGATGTCGCCACGTTTTAGCGTACCGCTCTGAACCATGATGGTCGCTACCGGACCACGACCCTTGTCGAGCTTGGCTTCGATGACCAGACCCTTGGCAGGTGCTTCCACCGCTGATGTCAATTCCAACACTTCGGCTTGCAGCAATACGTTTTCCAGCAAGGTATCAATACCTTCACCTGTCTTAGCGGATACCGGAATAAAGGGTGACTCACCACCATAGGCTTCTGGTACGACCTGCTCGGCAATCAACTCTTGCGTCACACGCTCTGCATTCGCGCCTGGCTTGTCGATCTTGTTGATCGCCACCACCAGCGGCACACCTGCTGCACGTGCGTGTGCAATCGCCTCTTTGGTCTGCGGCATCACACCGTCGTCAGCAGCAACCACCAGAATGACGATGTCGGTTGCTTTTGCGCCGCGTGCACGCATGGCGGTAAACGCTTCGTGACCCGGCGTATCGAGGAAGGTAATCATGCCGCGCGGTGTCTCAACATGGTAAGCACCGATGTGCTGAGTAATCCCACCCGCTTCGCCTGCAGCCACTTTGGCGCGACGAATGTAGTCGAGCAGCGAGGTCTTGCCATGATCGACGTGACCCATCACCGTAACAACAGGTGCGCGTGGCAGCAACTCGGCATCAACAGTCACAGCACCGATGTCCAGCAGCGCTTCCGGATCATCCAGCTTGGCTGCATGCGCAACGTGGCCCATTTCTTCAACCACGATCATCGCGGTCTCTTGATCAAGCACCTGGTTGATGGTGACCATCTGACCGAGTTTCATTAACTGCTTGATGACCTCGGCCGCCTTGACTGCCATCTTGTGGGCAAGCTCAGCAACGGTAATGGTTTCCGGCACATGTACTTCGCGAACGATAGCTTCCGTCGGCTGCTGGAAATTCGACTCGCGATCGTCTTGTTGCGATTGACGACGACCACGCGGACCGGAACGCCAACCATCACGACCGCCTGTCGGGGAACCGCGTGTTTTCAAGCCACCGGTACGTTTTTTCTCGTCTTGCCAGGTCGACGACACATTGGCCGACTTGATCGATTTCTTTTCACCAGGCTTCTTGTCGGCAGGCTTCTCGCCGGGTTTCGCAGGCGTGGTAGCGGGACGACGCAGCGTACCTTCAGCACGCGCTGCCGCTGGTGGCGGTTCTGGTGCTTTGATGACCTTGCGCGGCTGCGAAATCATTGCCTTGATCTGCGCAACTTCATCCGCAACAGCTTTACGCGCCTCTTCTGCGGCTGCGACTCTGTCTGATGCCTCTTTCTCGCGCTTGACCAGTTCAGCCTTTGCCTCTTCGCCCGCAGCGACGGCTTCCTGACGCTGCTCGGCCTCGCTCGCCTGTGCAGCGATTCGCTCGGCCTCTAGGCGTTCGAGTTGCTGCTGTTTCTCGCGCAACTCGGCTTCTTGCCGCGCAATCAGCTCGGATTGACGGCGTGACTCTTCAGTACGGCGCTCCTGCTCGGCTTCATCAATCACCGGTGCGGGCGGCTCTGCTGGCGCAACCTCATCGCGCTTAACGAACGTGCGTTTCTTACGAACCTCAACTTGGATCGTGCGCGACTTGCCGCTGGAGTCGGCCTGTTTGATTTCTGTGGTCTCTTTGCGCGTCAGCGTGATCTTCTTCTTCTCGCCGTCACCGGTGGCGCCATGGACCTTACGCAAATGACCGAGCAGCTTGTCCTTGTCTTCTTTGGACAATGCATCCTCAGTCGATTGCTTTTCGACACCAGCATCGCGCAGCTGCTTGAGCAGCAAATCTGCCGGCATTTTCAGCTCGGTGGCAAACTGGGCTACGTTGTTACTCGCCATTCAATCCTCTTTTCTTGTGACGCTTATCCGGGGGTCTACAGTCTGCTTACTTGCTCTCGGCAAGTCCCCATACATGCGCCTGCAACGCTTTTGCACGATCGTCGTATTTCGCATCGATCAGCCGCATTTCTTCGTCGGTGACATCCTTGAACTCACCTTCAATCAATTCGCGGGCACGATCGCTTGGCAGCGCAAGAATTGCGCCGAATTCGTCGTAAGCCAAACCGGAAAACTGTTCGACAGTTTTTACACCAGCCAAACCAAGCTTGCCGGCCGTGATGCGGTCCATACCCTCGAGGTTGACCAGCGCATCTTCCATGCCCTCAAGCCCTTCTTCGGAGGCAATCGCTTCGGTCACCAGCGCATCACGCGCGCGGGTGCGTAACTCGTTGACGGTATCTTCATCGAAAGCTTCGATCTCAAGCATTTCCTGGATCGGCACGTAAGCGATCTCTTCCAAAGTCGAGAAGCCTTCTTGTGCAAGGATATCGGCGACTTCTTCGTCAACGTCCAACTTATCCATGAACAAGCCGCGGATAACAGCAGTTTCAGAAGCAGCTTTGTCAGCTGATTCCTCTGCGGTCATGATGTTGATTTGCCAGCCGGTCAACTCACTCGCCAGACGCACATTTTGACCACCACGACCGATCGCAATGGCGAGGTTTTCTTCATCGACCACCACATCCATCGCATGCTTCTCTTCATCCACCATGATCGAAGAGACATTGGCCGGTGCCAATGCACCAATCACAAACTGTGCGGGGTCATCCGACCACAGCACGATATCGACACGTTCGCCACCCAATTCACCCGTCACACTTTGCACACGCGAACCACGCATGCCAACACAGGTACCAATCGGATCAATACGCTTATCTTCGGTATACACCGCGATCTTTGCACGCACGCCCGAGTCACGCGCCGCTGATTTGATCTGGAGCAGTCCTTGCTCGATCTCAGGTACCTCAAGCTCGAACAACTTCATGATGAACTCGGGTGCGGTACGCGACAGAATCACTTGCGGTCCTCGTGCGTTGCGGTCGATGCGCAGAATGTACGCACGAACACGATCACCGATACGCAGGTTTTCTTTCGGGATCATCTGATCACGCGGCAAGCGTGCCTCAATCTTGCCAGACTCGACGATCGCATCACCACGCTCCATACGCTTGATGGAGCCCGTTACCAGCGCATCACCACGCGCCAGAAAATCAGCCAGGATTTGCTCACGCTCGGCATCGCGGATACGCTGCAGAACTACCTGTTTGGTGTCCTGTGCGAAGCGGCGGCCAAACTCCACCGACTCGATTGGCTCTTCGATGTAGTCGTCGACCTCGATGTCGTCGATCTGCTCTTTTGCTTCAAACAATAAAATCTCTTGGTCAGGCAGCTGCAGACCCGCCTCATCAGGTACCACATGCCAGCGACGGAAAGATTCGAACTCGCCAGTATCGCGATCGACTGAAACGCGAATGTCGACCTCGCCCTCGTAGCGTTTGCGCGTAGCCTGTGCCAATGCCTGTTCCAGCGCACCAAACACGACTTCCTTGTCGACGTTTTTCTCACGCGCGAGTGCATCGACCAGCAACAAAATTTCGCGACTCATTTACGGCTCCTGAAATCCACTTGCGGCACCAAGCGTGCCTTGTCCACTTCTGCCAACGAAAACTCCAGCATCGCCGGCCCTTCTGTTCCTTCAAACTCGAGTTTCAAGGTCTCGCCCTCGGGCGCATGTAAAACACCTTGAAACGATTTGCGGTTAGCTGCCCCGGGCATTGCCATCCGCAACTTAACCACCGCCTCCTGACCTGTGAACCGCACGTAATCCGTCAGCTTCTTCAAAGGCCGATCCAGTCCCGGCGAAGACACTTCGAGACGCTCGTAGTTCACGTTCTCAACCGTCAACACATGCAGTAACTGGTGCGTGACCGTCTCACAATCCTCGACAGTGATCGGCCGAGCCTGATCCGGCAAGGTGTCGATGAACACGCGCAGCAGTCCGCGCGCAGCCTGCTCCATATCGACTAGTTCGTAGCCCAATCCGGTGACGGTCTTCTCGACCAGCGGGTAAACCAACACACTCCACTCCCTGCACAGCGGGCCAACGACGTGCCCAAAGCCCGCGAAAATTTTTGATCGATGATGCTGATCGATTCGTCAAAAAAAAAATGGGCAACAGCCCATCTTTCTGTGTTTCGACCCAGGTGTTCGCAATGCGAGCCGGGAAGAAATGACCGGAGCGCGGGCTCCGATTCAAGTAAGTCCCTGATTATATTCGAACCATCAGCCCGCTGCAACGCAAAAACGCTTGTCAAAAATGGAATTTCAGCCGCGGCGGCGGCGTTGCCCCGTACCGGAGCCCACCCCAAAACGGTCTGCGCCCCACTGGCCAGATGTATTGCCATTACCATTGCTATTCCCATTGCCACGACGCTGCCCTCTTCCAGCTTGGCCGCTACTCGGGAAACCGAGCGCGGTTTGCAGTGGATCAGGTTGACGTGGCTTTTGCGGACGCTTGTTGCCGAAACCGGTATTGCCGTGTGCGACATTGCCGTCGCGTGGACCGTGAGCGACATTGCCATCGCGTGGGCCATGAGGCCTGCCCTTGCCTTTTTGTACTGGCTTGCCGCGCTCCAAACCATTGGCGGCCATCAGGCCGCGCACGGCATGTTCGTCTAACTCCTCCCAACGACCACGCTTCAAGCTGCTCGGCAGGCTCATTGCACCGTAGCGCGTACGAATCAGGCGCGATACCGTCAGCCCAATCGCCTCGAACATACGGCGCACCTCGCGGTTACGACCTTCAGAAATCGTAACCCGATACCACTTGTTGACACCCTCACCACCGCCGTCGGCGATCTTGTTGAAGCTGGCGAGACCATCATCGAGTTCAACACCCGAGAGTAGCTTCTGGCGCATGCCTTCTTCCAACTCACCCAGCGTGCGAACTGCATACTCACGCTCAATGCCATAGCGCGGATGCATCAACTTGTTAGCAAGATCACCCGAGGTCGTGAACAGCAATAAACCTTCTGTATTGAAATCGAGTCGGCCGACCGCTAGCCATTTACCAATCTTGATGGATGGCAGGCCATCAAACACGCTGGCGCGACCCTCAGGGTCGCTGGTGCTGACAATCTCACCTGCAGGCTTGTGATAGATCAGTACCCGCGGTGGCTTGGTGCTGACCTTTCGTTGTACTGGCTTGCCATTGATACGCACTTGATCGGTCGGCAGAATGCGCTGACCGATATGGGCAGGCTCGCCGTTAACTGAAACGCGACCAGCGATAATCAACTCTTCCATGTCGCGGCGCGAACCCAGACCAGCCTCTGCCAACACCTTGTGCAGCTTTGGCGCATCATCATCCGCCGTCAGATCGCGTCGTACTGGCTTGGTTTGACGTGCGCGCTGGGCAGCATCTTCGGCTGCTGCAATCTGGTCGAAGGTTTCTGAGGTTACAAAACTGAACGCCGCATCCGGATCACCCATGACCTTGCCACGATGGGGTGGCCTCGGGCCAGACTGCGCCGGCTTATGACGACCTTGATGTTGGCGGTCCTGCTGTCCAGGCTGGCCAGTGTGAGCATGCTGACCTTGGCGCCCCTGGCGCCCATAGTGTTGTTGGCCTTGTTGGCCTTGTTGGCCTTGTTGGCCTTGTTGGCCTTGTTGGCCTTGTTGGCCGGTTTGGCCTTGCTGGCCTGGCTGACCTTGCGGGCCACGTTTGCCTTGCGGCTTACCGCGACGCGGTTCACGCGGCTCACGCGGCTCACGTGGTGGCTGACTCGGGTTGCTTTCAGCGGCGGCTTCGGGGCCGCGGTCTTGGGTGCGCGCACGTCGCATCGTGCGAGGACCGCGCACACCACGTCGTTGATTTTTGTTATCTGCCGAGCGCTCTTCTGAGGCTACGCCGTCGGCGGCTCTGGGCTGCGGTTCAACCGGATCGGCATCCGTACCTGGGGGGGGTGAATCAGGGGGTACTTGAGCTGTCATCGTTTGGTTCCGACTGGGATTGTTCGGCATCTGCTTGCGCTACAGTGACCGCCAGCGATTCGCTTTGCTCGCCGCTGTCATCCAGCGGGAAATCGATCGAGGCCTGTTCCAGACTGGCTTGAAGGTTTTGTTCCATGACTTGTGCGGCGTTTTCCGGGCCACCGGGCATTTGCTCTTGCCCCATCTGCTGCAGCGGCGGCAACTCTTCCAGTGAAGACAGGCCTAGGTCATCCAGAAACTGCTTTGTGGTCGCCAATAGCGCGGGGCGACCAGGCACATCGCGATGACCGATGGCGTCAACCCAGCCACGATCCTCCAACAACTTAATGGTCTGCGAGTTCACCGCTACGCCACGAATCTCTTCGATATCGCCACGGGTAACTGGCTGCCGGTAGGCGATGATCGCTAGCGTCTCTAGGGTTGCACGCGTGTACTTCGGCGGCTTCTCCGGATTCAGGCGATCAAGAAATATCTTCATCTCGCCACGGCTCTGGAAGCGCCAGCCGGTGGACAAAGGCACCAACTCGATCCCGCGCTCCGCCCAGTCAAGTTGCAACTCGACCAAGATTTCCTTGATAGTGTCTGCCTCCAGCTCAGGCTCTTCGCCCTCGGTGACAGTAAACAATTTTTTCAGGTCATTGACCGTCAGTGCCTCGTGCGCGCAAAGCAACGCAGTTTCGAGGACTCTCTTCGCCTCAGCTGTATTCATCTAAGATTCTGGTAATGCTGTTTGGTTGCAGTGAGCTGCCAAAGATCAATGCCCGCATTCAATGCGCCGCAGGCGAAACACGATTTGATTTGGTGCTGGCAAGCCCGAGGCCAGCTTGTTGGTATTTTCTGGGGCCGCAGGCGCTTGTATGCCGGTGAGACTAGCGGTTACATCAAAGCTGGGGATCGTGAGATTCACCAGAGCCAACCGCGACTGGCGCGGATTATAGGGCAGTTCATCCCGATTGTCATTGCCCGCGTGTGCTGGGCAAAAATGCAAAAAGGCCCGGCGCTTGCGAGGCCGGGCCTTTTGTATTTGGTTGCGGGGACAGGATTTGAACCTGTGACCTTCGGGTTATGAGCCCGACGAGCTGCCAGACTGCTCCACCCCGCGTCTGAGAGGCCGGAGTCTAGTCCAATTCAATCACCGGCGCAAGCACGATCGACTGCGTCACATCAATCCCCGGTGTTACACTCGACGCGCCTTACTTCTACCGCTCATGCTGGCCACCGACCCTTCTTTAAAACCAATGCACTTCTGCTCCGATTGCGGACAGCCGGTCGCGCTCGTCATTCCTGCTGACGACAATCGGCTGCGTCATGTGTGCGCAGACTGCGGAACCATTCATTACCAAAACCCGAAACTGGTGATCGGCACCATCCCCTGGTGGCAGCCCGAGCGTCAAGTGTTGCTATGCAGACGCGCCATTGAGCCGCGACGAGGTTACTGGACTCTGCCCGCTGGCTTCATGGAGAACAATGAAACGACTGAAGAAGCAGCGCAACGCGAAACGCTGGAAGAAGCAGGGGCGCGTGTCGAATTGCTCGGTTTGTTTTCTCTGCTGAACGTGCCGCATGTTCATCAGGTGCACATGTTTTACCGAGCCCGTTTGCTCGACCTTGACTTCAGCGCTGGGATTGAAAGCCTAGAGTGTCAGTTATTCAGTGAGAGCGAAATTCCTTGGCAAGATCTTGCCTTCCCGACCGTGTCACACACGTTAAAGCGGTTCTTCGCCGACCTCAGCACCCTCATCGAAGGCAAGCCGGTTGCGCTACATACGCTAGATATCCGTCAGCGCATCCACGAGTAAGCTGCCGCGTCGCTCGACGAAAATTCTTCGCCCAGCGACGCACTGCCTGTCATCTGCTCATAGCTGCCTATTGGTGCTGATAGCTAACTGCTAGCTGACAACCACCTGCCCTACCAGCTGACCTCGCGCTCAGGCGTTGCCGTGATCTTATGAATAGACAAATCGGCACCTTGGTATTCCTCTTCACGATCAAGCCGAATGCCAACCATCATTTTCAGTACACCGTAAATCACCCAACCACCCAGCACAGCGATCACGATGCCCAGCACGGTGCCGATCAACTGCGAGACGATAGAAACACCGCCTAAGCCACCCAAGGCCTGCTGACCAAATATACCGGCGGCTATTCCGCCCCAAGCGCCACACAGACCATGCAGTGGCCAAACGCCCAAGACATCGTCAATCTTCCAGCGGTTCTGCGTCAGCGTGAACATCCAGACAAAAACAGCGCCCGCGATAGCACCCGTGGCCAGTGCGCCGAGCGGATGCATTAAATCCGAGCCAGCGCATACGGCAACCAAGCCAGCCAGTGGACCGTTGTACGCGAAACCGGGGTCATTCTTGCCCAACAACACTGCCACCAAGGTACCGCCAACCATCGCCATCAGCGAGTTCATCGCCACCAAGCCATTGACCTTATCGAGTGTTTGCGCGCTCATGACATTGAAACCAAACCAGCCCACTGCCAAAATCCAGGCACCCAACGCAAGAAAAGGAATGCTCGACGGCGGGTGTGCAGCTACATTGCCGTCTTTGGTATAGCGACCGAAACGCGGGCCCAGCAGTAAGATCGCTGGCAATGCTGCCCAACCACCGACTGCATGCACAACGATAGAACCTGCGAAGTCATGAAACGCCGCCCCATAGCTTGCCTCCAGCCAGGCCTGTATGCCGAAGCGCTGATTCCAAGCGATGCCCTCGAACAGGGGGTAGACCAAACCAACCAGCAGCGCAGTCGCGGCGAGTTGGGGATGAAAGCGAGCGCGCTCTGCAATACCGCCCGAAATAATGGCAGGGATCGCCGCAGCGAAGGTCAACAGGAAGAAAAACTTCACGAGCTCGAAGCCACTTTTCTGAGCAAGCACCTCGGCGCTATCAAAAAAATGTACCCCGTAAGCGATGCCGTAGCCGATGAAAAAATAGGCAATGGTCGAGACCGCGAAGTCGACCAGAATTTTCACCAAGGCATTGACCTGGTTCTTTTTACGCACCGTACCCAACTCGAGAAACGCGAATCCGGCGTGCATCGCCAGGATCATGATCGCGCCAAGCAAGATAAACAGCGTGTCCGCGCCACTGCGGAATGCATCCATGAGTCTCCCCTTTTAAGTGCAGAAATCGAAAAAGCTCTGGCTAAAAGCAATATCCGTTCCCTTTTGGGGCAACTTCGATACAACTACAAGTCATTGAATTTATTTGATATTTCTAAATGCCGCTGCTTGACCACGCCCGTCTTGCACAGTAATTGTGCGTTTTTCGATCTGAATTGGTGAGCATGCGCCTACCCTGGCTAGACTTGGACACCCCGTTTCCCGATCCGGAAACTGCGCTTACCGAGCGCGAAGGCGCCTCGGGGCTACTGGCGGCGGGCGGCGATTTATCCCCTTCAAGGCTGATCGACGCTTATCGACTGGGTATTTTCCCGTGGTACTCCGAGCCGCAACCCATTCTCTGGTGGAGCACAGACCCACGCATGGTGCTACGGACCGATGACTTCCATGTGTCGCACAGTCTGCGCAAGACCTTAAAAGCAGTTGATCGCAGCATGGTCAGTGGTGGGCCTTGGATGGTCCGCTTCGATAGCGCCTTCTCCGACGTGATGACCCAATGCTCGCACCCGCGCAGCGATGGTGCTGGTACTTGGATCACCCCCGACATCATCGATGCGTACACCGCCTTGCATAGACTGGGCTATGCCCATTCCGCCGAGCTCTGGCACGAAGACAAGCTAGTCGGCGGTGCCTATGGTGTTTGCATCGGTAAAATGTTCTTCGGTGAGTCGATGTTTGCTCGCAGGCGGGATGCCTCCAAGATCGTGCTGACCTATCTGGTCCACTTCCTTCGACTAGAGGGGGTCAAGATGATCGACTGTCAGCAGCAGACAGCACACCTGGCGACGCTGGGCGCCAAGCCGATCCCGCGCCGCACATTTCTAGCCGAGATTCGGTCTGCGATTGAGCAAGCACCGATCGCGGTTTGGCAGCCACGGCTGCTACGCGATGGCTTCTTAGTGTAAATTCGAGCGCATGACGCATCTAAAGGACCTGCCGTTCTCGACCCTGCAGTTCTATGCCACTGCACCTTACCCGTGCAGCTATCTGGAACACCGGCAAGCACGCTCGCAAGTGGCTACGCCATCGCATTTGATCAATGCCGATGTCTATGCCGAGCTCGTAAAAAACGGCTTTCGCCGCAGCGGCATCTTCACCTACCGCCCCTACTGCGATGGCTGCCAGGCTTGCACACCGGTGCGCGTAAATGTCGACCGTTTTGTACCAAGTCGCAGTCAACGTCGCGCCTGGCAGAAGCATTCTGAGTTGGTTACTTCAGTCTCTCGACTGGCGTATGTGCATGAGCATTACGAACTTTACTTGCGTTACCAATCGGTTCGCCATGCGGGTGGCGGCATGGATCAGGATAGCCGTGATCAGTATGCGCAGTTCCTGTTGCAGAGTAAGGTCAACACGCGCCTGGTCGAGTTCCGCGACCCCGATGGCACACTCAGAATTGTCAGCATCATTGATGTACTGGACGATGGACTGTCATCGGTTTACACCTTCTACGATCCCGACGAGCAAGCGAGCTATGGCACCTACAACGTGCTTTGGCAAATTGATCAAGCGCGTCAACTGAAGATGCCCTACCTCTACCTTGGCTATTGGATCGCGGACAGCGACAAGATGCGATACAAGGTGCATTTCCGGCCGATCGAGGCACTGCGTCGCGGCAATTGGGAGTCACTCGAGGCCTAATCAGAGCGCGCGGTTACAATCCTGAAGTTCATTCCGCCAAGCTCATACTGTGTCTGCCTCCCCGCTCTACGCCCTCGCTCGCCCACTACTGTTCTCGCTTGATCCCGAGTCAGCACACGACGCCACCCTATCCACGCTAAGCGCTTGCGCAAGACTCGGGCTTACCCAGTGGTTGCCAAAACCCGCGTCTGATCCGCGTACCGTGATGGGCATACGCTTTCCGAATCCCGTCGGCCTCGCTGCCGGATTGGATAAAGATGGGGCCTGTATTGATGGCTTGGCCGCGCTGGGCTTTGGCTTCATTGAAATCGGTACCGTCACGCCACGCGCACAACCCGGAAATCCTAAACCACGTATGTTTCGCCTGCCGCAGGCGAACGCGCTGATCAATCGCATGGGTTTCAACAACGGTGGCGTCGACGCCTTTGTCCGTAATGTGCAAGCCTCACGTTTTTATCAGGACAAGCAAGGCGTACTGGGTTTGAATATCGGAAAAAATGCGGACACACCGATTGAGCGCGCGACCGACGATTACCTGACCTGCCTGGAAAAAGTCTACCCCTTTGCCGACTATGTCACGGTCAACATCTCATCGCCCAACACCAAGAATCTGCGTCAATTGCAGCAAGCTTCCGAGCGTGGCGCGCTACTGTCTTCACTGAAACAGTCACAGCGCTCATTGGCCGACCGTCATGGACGTTATGTACCGATCGCGCTAAAAATTGCACCTGACCTCGACGCTGAGCAGATCACAACCATTGCTGATTCACTACTGCAACATCAGATCGATGCAGTGATTGCGACCAACACCACCACTACCCGCGACGCAGTTCAAGGCTTGGCGCATGCGGATGAAGCCGGCGGTCTATCAGGAGCGCCTGTGCTGCCGCTATCGAATCGCGTGATAAGCGCATTACGCGCAGAGCTGGGCGATACGATCCCGATCATTGGCGTGGGTGGCATTCTGAGTGGTGCCGACGCCAGAGAGAAAATGCTCGCCGGTGCCAGTCTGGTACAGGTCTATACCGGCCTGATCTACCGCGGCCCCGCACTGGTCAGCGAATGCGTACAGGCATTGACCTCGGTCACCATAAAACAATAACTTGGCAATAACGGAGACAAGCATGGATAAGACAAGACTCGGAGAGAGCGATCTGCATGTATCAAAAATCTGCCTCGGCACCATGACCTTCGGTGAGCAGAATACCGAGGCCGAGGCGCACCAACAACTCGACTATTCGCTGGAGCGCGGCATCAACTTCATTGACACCGCAGAGATGTATCCCGTAATGCCGCGTCCCGAAACTCAGGGCACTACCGAGCGCTTCATTGGTAGCTGGTTAAAGCAGGCAGGGAATCGTCAGAAGGTCGTGCTGGCGACCAAGATCGCAGGGCCTTCGACCATGGCGAGCTGGATACGCAATGGCCAGAATAATTTCGATCGACAAAATATTCGCGCCGCTGTCGAAGACAGTCTGCGTCGATTGCAAACCGATTACATCGATCTCTACCAATTACATTGGCCTAGCCGCAATGCACCGATTTTTGGTCAGTTGTTTTTTGATCCGAAGCGAGAGAGAGCGCATATCCCGATCGAGGAAACGCTGACTGCGCTAAAAGAGATGATCGACGAAGGCAAGATTCGCCATATCGGTGTATCGAATGAAAGCGCCTGGGGCGTTTCAAAATTCTGCAGCGTCTCGCAAAACGCAAATCTGCCGCGTATTGTCTCGATTCAAAATGCGTATCACCTGGCGAATCGGCAGTTCGAAGGCGGCACGGATGAAGCTTGTTTCCGCGAGAACGTCGGTCTACTCGCCTACAGCCCGCTCGCCTTCGGGCAGCTAACAGGCAAGTACATCGCCGATCCGAAAGCGCATGGACGACTCACGATTTTCCCGCCGAACTGGAGCCCGCGTTACACACGTCCGCGCGTGATCGAAGGAACTCGCCGTTACATGAAAATCGCTGCGGATAATGGCATGAGCGTGACGCAACTCGCATTAGCTTGGTGCTACAGCCGCCCATTCGTTGCCTCGACCATCATCGGTGCAACAACGCTGCCGCAATTGAAAGAAAACATCGATGCGTATGCGGTGAAGTTATCGGACGAAGTGGTGCGCGCAGTCAATGACGTACATCTGGAGTTCACCAATCCGGGGATGTAAACGCTGAAATCGCAGGCGTACTGGATCTAGCTTGCGAACATGGGGTAAAGCACTACGCCCCACGTTCCCAAGGCCAGTACGAAGGACAGCATCACTGCTGCACTGCCAAGGTCTTTGGCATTTTTCGACAGCGAATGCCGATCAAGCGAAACCCGATCGACCACTGCCTCAATCGCGGAATTCAATAACTCAACGATCAGCACCAGCACCAGCGAAGCGATCAGTACGAGTTTCTCAAGACGACTCACTGGCAAGAGTAAGGCAACAATGATGCCGGGCACGGCGATCATTAGCTCCTGTCGAAATGCATGCTCGTGCCGCCACGCTGCGCGAAATCCATCCAGCGAGTAAAAGAAGGCGGCGAACACACGTCGCAGCCCGCTCTTGCTCTTGAATTGGCTTACCGGTTGTTCGGTGTCAGACATAATTCAGGTGCGCTGATGATCGCGATAAATTTCGCGGAAAGTTTTGCCGGATGGTGCTGGCATAGCCCGCACTATAAGCGGATTGCCCGCAGCAAGTTTGCGCCTCCGGCACCACCACTTCACAACCTGCAGCCTCTAGTAACTTGATCGCAGACAACCCGATCTCCGGACGCATCACGTCGACCAAACAGGTCACCATTAATCCGATAAGCATTTTTTCCTAGCGAGCTTGCATTTTTTGACAACGCGGATTATCCGATGCCTCGGTCATCAATAGAACAGCGCGGGGTGATGAAATAAATTCGTTGGGGTCCAAGGATTGATCGAACAGCGGCCAAACTTGAAATACCGTTTCACATTGTGAT
>JAPLQC010000082.1 GCA_026399895.1 Burkholderiales bacterium | reverse complement strand
TTATATGTATCGCGACGTAGTTGATATTGTCGAAGCCTGTCCGCGCCTCGACATGATTCTGATACCGAAGGTAGGCACGCCTGCCGATGTGTATGCCATCGACATGATGGTGACGCAGATTGAAACTGCGATGGGCCGCACCAAGCGTATCGGTTTTGAAGTCTTGATCGAAACCGCGCTTGGCATGGCGAACGTTGAAGCGATCGCGCAATCCAGCAAGCGCTTGGAAGCCATGTCATTTGGTGTGGCTGATTACGCCGCATCTACACGTGCGCGCACCACCGTGATTGGTGGCGTCAATAAAGATTCTGGCGTGCTGACAGATCGCGACGCCGATGGTAATCGTGAGTATTTCTGGACCGACCCCTGGCATGCAGCACAAACGCGCATGATGGTGGCATGCCGTGCGTACGGTCTGCGCCCGATCGATGGCCCGTTTGGTGATTTCAGCGATACAGATGGTTATCTGTCTGCGGCGAACCGTGCAGCCGTTTTAGGCTACGAGGGCAAGTGGGCAATTCACCCATCACAGATCGAACTGGCGAATCAGGTCTACACACCGTCGGAGGCGGAAGTCACCCGTGCTAAACGCATCATGCAGGCAATGGACGAGGCGGCTAAAGCCGGCAAGGGTGCCGTCAGTCTGGATGGCCGCATGATTGACATCGCCAGTATCCGCATGGCCGAGGCATTGCTTGCCAAGGCACAGCATATCGGTGGGCAGAGCTGATTAGTGATTGATTTTTAAATCTATTAATTTGAATCTGTGGCCTCAGTAAGTAACTGAAAAAGGTACAGTCAAAAGAAAAAAGCCCGTCAATTTGACGGGCTTTTTCTTTGTTACTGCGAAACCGCATATATGTTCGGTTGCGGTGTAATTCGCAGGTATTGATTTATGGATTATGGTGTTCGTGATAAATTTGTTTACAAGCATCCTAGGCTAGGGCGTACAGCGGGCGTGCCCACAAGTTGGTACAAGTGCCAGCTGTCGTGAATAATAAAAAAGACAACTCCTCTGCCGATTCGCCCCCAAGACGGCGTCGTTGGAAGGGTAGTGGCGGAGGTTGTCACCGCTGAATCAGGAGCGTAAACGCGAATATCGCGTGATTACCAGTGCAGTCAAAAGTGGAGTCAACATGAAGCGGCGTCAATGTCTGGCGTGGGGTTGGGGTTTGCTCGGTGTTGGGCTGTCGAACAGCATGCTGGCCAAGGCGTGGGCTGCAGATCGCGCAGCGTCTGTCGGGAAGCTGGTCTGGCGTGAGCGTACATTGCTGGGTTTTGGCACCACGCTATGGATCAAGGCGGCGCATGAGAATGCCGATCAGTTGGAAGCTGCATTGGATGCAGCGGTCAAAGCGATCCGCCATGTCGAGCGCCAAATGAGTTTGTTCGATGCAGAGAGTTCGATTAGTCGTCTCAACCGCACTGGCAAGCTAGACCATGCAGACCGCGACTTGTTATCAGTACTCAGGATGTCGAAGCAGGTAGGCACCAAGAGCGCAGGCAGCTTCGACATCAGCATGCAGCCGCTATGGCAGCTATGGTCGCAGGCTACCGAGGCGAATCGCCTGCCATCAGCGAAAGAGGTAGAGCGTGCACAGCGTTTGGTGAACTTGCGTGCCATGGAGCTAAGCCCGACATCCGTGCGCTTGAATGCGCCAGGCGCCGCGCTGTCGCTGAATGGTGTGGCGCAGGGATATGCGTCAGATCGTGAATGGTGTGGCGCAGGGATATTCGTCAGATCGCGCGCGCGAAGCGCTGCGTAGCAATGGTATTCGTCATGCACTGATTGATAGCGGCGAAACTAGTCTGTTAGGGCAGGCCCCTAATGCGTTGCCATGGCGACTGAAAATCGAAGATGCTGTTTCTCATCCAGGAAAGCCAAATCAAGTACGCGCAGGTAGTGGCCCTTTGCTGCAATCGGATGGTCGTGCGATGGCAACCTCATCAGATTCGCATACGGTATTCAGTGCAGATCGCCGTCATCATCATATTCTCGACCCTCGCACAGGTTACTCACCACAGCACTGGTCCTCAGTTACGGTACTGGCACCCAGCTGCGCTATGGCAGATGCATTGACCAAGGTCTTCTTCATGCTGCCACCTTCGCGCATTGAGTCTGAATGTCGGCGTTGGGGTGTCGATGTTGTCCTACAAGACAAGGCAGGCAAATGGACCAGCAGCGCTGGTGCAGCGTTGCAGCCAGGGCGCGATCTCTGATTTTTAAAAATTCACTTTTCCCAGCGCTGCTTGTGATAAACGATAACGAGTACCTCAGCGTGTTCGATGACACGTTGGGTCTGGCTACCCAATAGCAGTTTGTCGAGTACATTACGACTAAGCGGCGCAATTCCATCTCATGTCTGAGCTAACTACTTTCGCAGCGCATCAACTACTCGCCCTGTATCGCAGCGGAAGCTTATCGCCGGTTGAAGTGACGACTGACGTACTCGCACGTATCGAAAAACTGAACCCGGCGATTAATGCATTTTGTGTAGTGGATGCCGAGCGAGCGCTAGCCAGTGCGCGCCAAAGCGAGCAACGCTGGCAAGCGCATCGTCACAATGGTGCAGCGGTCGGTGTATTGGAAGGTGTGCCAGCCTCGATCAAGGATTTGATTCTCACTCGGGAGTGGCCGACACTGCGCGGAAGCCGCACGATCAATCCCGCACAAGCGTGGGAGATTGACGCGCCCGTCACAGCGCGTCTGCGTGAGGCCGGTGCGGTTCTGCTCGGTAAAACCACGACACCGGAATTCGGCTGCAAGGCCGAGACTAACTCACCGCTGCATGGCATCACCCGCAACCCCTGGAACTTGTCATGCACCACCGGTGGTTCTTCAGGGGGTGCAGCCGCAGCAGTTGCGGCCGGTATGGGGCCGCTCGCGGTAGGTACTGACGGCGCAGGTAGTGTGCGTATTCCTGCCGCGTTTTGCGGCAATGTCGGTTTGAAGCCGAGCTTTGGTCGCGTACCCGCGTATCCGCTATCGCCCTTCGGTACGGTTGCGCATTTGGGGCCGCACACCATGAGCGTGACTGACTGTGCATTGATGCTGAACGTGATGAAGCAGCCGGATGCGCGCGACTGGTTTTCATTGCCGGTTGATGCAACCGATTACACTGCGAACTTGGAGAAGGGCATTCAGGGTCTGCGCGTGGCGTATTCACCTACCTTAGGTTATGCCAAGGTAGACCCTGAAGTGGCGAAGCGTGTCGAGGATGCAGTGCATGTGTTGCAGGATCTTGGCGCGCAGGTAGAGCAGTGCGATCCAGGCTTTACAGATCCCATCGATATCAGCGTCGGGCTCTGGTTCTCGGTGGTGCATCAAATTTGGACTGGTATGTCATCCGAGCAGCAAGCATTAACTGACCCGGATTTTCAGGCGCAGGCAGCTCAGGGCGCGCAATACACTTTTGCAGATATTCACCGCTTACAGTTACGCCGTGCCGAGTTGGGTTCGATGATGCGACAGTTCATGCAAGGCTACGATGTACTCGTCACCCCAACGGTAGCAGTACCCGCTTTCGAAGCGCGTGCAGCCGGCGAAGCGCATTTCGATGTACAGCAGTTCCTCGGCTGGACGCCGTTTAGCTACCCCTTCAACCTCACGCAGCAACCGGCGATTACCGTGCCCTGTGGACTCACCACCGCCGGTCTACCAGTCGGCCTGCAAATCGTCGGGCCGATGTTTGATGATGCGCTGGTGCTGCGAGTCGCGCGCGCTTACGAGGCAGTCAAGCCAGTAGCGCGACCAGTGATTTAGCAAAGCGTTGGCAGGCGAGGGTTTTTTCGCCATTGATTTTTTCACTCTACGCGGTGATAGAGAATGTGAATCTGTCGTTGTGATTTAAGGTTGGGCATTGAATCAGGTTTCGGGGACTGACGATACACGTTGCTGCAGTATGGCAATATTCGGAAACTTCACGATGGAGAATCTTCATGGCGCTTTCATCAGCGGCAATGGCCGATGCTAAGTTTCACTTTCATCCTTACACCCAGCCACGCGATCTGGAGAAAAATGGCGCGCTGGTGATTGTGGGCGGCCGCGGGGTGCATGTCTCGGACGAGCATGGCAAAGAATACATCGAGGGAATGGCAGGGCTTTGGTGTGCTGCGCTCGGTTTCTCTGAATCGCGTCTGGTTGAGGCGGCTTATCGGCAAATGAGCAAGCTGCCGTACTACCATACCTTCTCTGGCAAGGTCTCTGGACCAGTTTCGACCTTGGTTGAAAAGATGATGGCGTGGGCGCCTGTGCCGATGGCGCGCATTTTGTTTGCGAACTCGGGTTCTGAGTCAAATGACACGGCCGTCAAGTTGGTTCGCTACTATCACAATGCCACCGGCCGCCCGCAAAAGAAAAAAATCATCGCGCGTGCTAAGGGTTATCACGGTGTGACGCTGGCGGCGGCCTCGCTGTCGGGTATCCCGACCATGCACAAGCATTTCGATTTGCCGCTGTCCGACACGATTCGGGTGAGTTGTCCGCATCCTTATCAGTTTGCAACGCCAGACGAAACGCCAGATGCTTTCGCAGAACGTCTTGCGCGTGAATTGGAAGAGACCATCCTGCGCGAGGGCCCCGACACGGTCGGTGCATTCATCGCAGAGCCGGTACAGGGTGCTGGAGGTGTGATCGTTCCACCGCCGGGTTATTTTGCGCTGATTCAACCCATCTTGAAGAAGTACGACATCTTGCTGATCGCAGATGAAGTGGTCTCGGGCTTTGGTCGTCTTGGTAAGCCGTTCGGCACGCAAGTGTATGACTTGCAGCCGGATTTTATTACCGTAGCCAAAATGCTCACCTCAGCCTACATGCCAATGTCCGCGCTTTACATCAGTGATCGGGTGTATCAGGCCGTAGCAGATGCTAGCGCAGAGGTTGGTATATTTGGTCATGGCTATACCTATGGTGGTCATCCGGTAGCCTGCGCGGTGGCATTAGAGGCGTTACAAATCTATGAAGAGCGCGACATTGTCGGTCACGTGAATCACGTATCGCCGAGCTTACAGCAAGGTCTACAGAAGTTTCGCGATCATCCATTCATTGGCGATGTGCGCGGTATGGGATTAATCGCTGCGGTTGAATTATCTGCCAACCCTGCGCTTCGACAAGCTTTCCCGCCTGAGCGTGGTGTGGGCGCCTATCTGGTACGACGCGCTCAGGAGCATGGGCTTATTTTGAGAGCGATGGCCGGTGATATTGTGGCTTTCTCGCCGCCGCTCATCATTACCGAGTCAGAGATTCATGCGCTGCTGGAGCGCTTCGAGCGCGCGCTGGACGATACAACAGCTTGGATACGGACTTGGTCGGATTAGCGACGGGTATTGACACCGGGGTTTTGCGCTAGCTGAACGAACTGATCAATCACCTCGCGATTGCGCGCACCTCGGCGACGTACCAAACCAATTTCGGTACCCGGTATTGAGTCGCGCAGCTTTCTAACTTCGATGCGTTCTGCGTCTAGTGTCCAGCGTCTGTAAAGAAAATCGGGCAGGATGGAAATTCCTGCGCCCATGCCGACCAGTGATCGCACTGCCTCGAGTGAGCTTGTGCGCACCCGTACATCGGGCGCCAGACCGTGCCGTCGCCAATGTGCGCGCTGCATATCCTCCATGCGGTCGGCTTCCAGTACGATCAGCGGAGTGCCAACGCACATCTCGAGCGTAAGTTCGTTTTGCGAGGCCAGCGCGTGGCTAGATGACATCCATACTCGGTTGGGGGAGGTCGAGAGCGTTTGCACTTGGAGCGCTTTATCGTCCAGTGCGTTCGCGATCATTAGCGCGATGTCGACTTCGCCGTTAATCAGAAGGTGCTCGAGAAAGGGTGGTGAGTCTTCCAAAATCTCGACTCGCACCTCGGGGTGGGACCGTTGAAACCTACCCACCAGGTCGGCTAGGCAGTAACCCGCCATTAAGCTGGTGACACCGATGGTGATTGATCCTGTCAGCTCCCTGTCATCATCGTGGGTGATTGCACCAGCTTGGGTCACTGCTGACATGACTTGTCTGGCTTTTGCCTCGAAGCGGTATCCTGCTTGGGTAAGCTCCATGCCGCGGGGTTGCCGTTCGAATAAGGGTGCACCTAAAGTAGTTTCTAATTCTTGAATACTTTTGGTGAGCGCGGACTGTGCGATGTTGACCAGACGCGCCGCAGCAGCAATCGAGCCGGTATCGCAGACGGCTAAGAAGTACCGAAATTGCTTTAATGTGAAGTGTTTATTCACGCTGATCGATTATTTTTCTGATGCGTCGCAACAAGCTTTGTCTGCTATCTAAAAAACAGAACGCGACCTAGTGGAATATTGAACTTCTCGCATTCAGGGGTCAAGCGATAAGGTTCATCACATGGCACGCGGGTTTTCGCGCGCGAGCCACGTCGTGCGTCAGTGAATAGTAGAAAGATAATTTCCCGATCCCTCACCCAGATCATCGGAGGCACATCATGAGCACTTTTCAGCGTACCGCAGCGGCATTAGTCTTGACCGCGTTTACCGGCGCAAGCATTGCGCAGACCCCGTTACAAAAAATCGGCAAAGGCGAAGGGAGTGTTGATATCGTCGCCTGGGCTGGTTACATCGAGCGCGGTGAAACAGACAAAGCATTCGACTGGGTCACTGACTTCGAGAAAAAAACCGGTTGTAAAGTCAATGTCAAAACTGCGGGCACCTCAGATGAGATGGTCGCGCTGATGAACGAAGGCGGCTTTGATTTGGTGACCGCGAGTGGAGATGCCTCGCTCAGATTAATTCGTGGCAAACGGGTACAACCCATCAATACCAGCCTGATTCCAAGTTACAAGAACGTCGACCCAAGACTGCAAAAAGCACCTTGGCACTTCGATAACAATACCCACTATGGTGTGCCGTACCAGTGGGGTTGGAATGTGTTGATGTATAACACCAAGGTATTTGGCAACAAGAAGCCAACCAGTTGGAACGTAGTATTCGAGGAGCAAACACTCCCAGACGGCAAGAGCAACAAGGGTCGTGTTCAGGCATTTGACGGTCCGATTTATATCGCCGACGCTGCGCTCTACCTGAAAAAGAAAAACCCATCGCTCGGTATTGTTGATCCCTATGAGTTGAACGAGGCCCAGTACAAAGCGGCGCTTGAGCTGCTGCGTGCACAGCGTAAATTAGTAGGCAAGTACTGGCACGATGCTTTCGTCCAGATCGACGACTTCACTAACGAGGGCGTGGTCGCTTCCAGCTCGTGGCAGTTCCAGTCGAACATTTTGCGTTCGAAGAAAGCACCGATTGCTACTGTCGTGCCAGTTGAGGGAGCTACCGGTTGGGCTGACAGCACGATGTTGCATGCCGAGTCCAAGCACCCGAACTGTGCCTACATGTGGCTTGAGCACTCGCTCAACCCCAAGCTGCAGGGCGACCTCGCCGCTTGGTTCGGATCGGTGCCTGCTGTGCCTGCAGCATGTAAAGGTAACAAGCTGCTGACTGATGAGGGCTGTGCCAACCAAGGCTACAAAGATTTCGAGAAAATCTCTTTCTGGCGCACGCCGGTGACTCAATGCAAGAGTCAGAATAACCAGTGTGTCCCTTACCATAAGTGGGTTTCGGATTACATCGCCGTACTCGGCGGTAGATAAGTTAGCTTGACCGCCAGGGCGCTCGTATGAAGCGCACTGGCGGTTTAATCCGGAGCTTTTCCATGACGCATGCTGTCAGCCTGAATAAGGTGTCGTGTGTGTTTGTCTCTGCTGGACGCTCTGTGCGTGCTGTGGATGATGTAACACTCGATATCGCTGCAGGCGAGTTTTTCACATTGCTCGGGCCGTCTGGCTCTGGCAAAACCACCTGCCTACGCATGATCGGCGGTTTCACAAGACCGACGGCGGGTAGCATCAGTATTTATGGCGCCGCCGTCAGTGCGCTGCCACCGTACGCTCGACCAGTTACCACGGTATTCCAAGATTACGCCTTGTTTCCGCACATGACCGTGCTGGAAAACGTCGCTTATTCGCTGATGGTGCGCGGCGTAACAAAGGCGGTACGTGAGCAACGCGCTGGCGAGATGCTTGAATTAGTTCGCTTGCCCGATCTTTCGTCGCGTAAGCCCGCGCAGTTATCGGGTGGGCAGCGGCAACGTGTTGCGCTTGCGCGTGCGCTGGTCAGCGAGCCTAAGGTGCTGCTGCTGGATGAGCCTCTAGGTGCGCTCGATTTGAAGCTACGTGAGCAGATGCAGGTTGAGCTAAAAGAGCTGCAGCGACGTCTCGGTATCACCTTCGTTCTGGTGACACATGACCAGCATGAGGCCTTTTCGATCAGCGACCGGATTGGCGTGTTTAATCAGGGGAAGTTGGAGCAAGTCGATAGCCCTAGTGCGCTCTATGAGCGACCTACTTCGCGCTTTGTCGCCGAGTTTCTGGGTGCGGCCAATGTACTCGAGCATGAGGCGGCGCTGCACCTTACCGGTCATCCGACGGCCATGATCCGACCTGAACGGATTACCATCGGTGCCGCGTCATCGGCACGGATTTCTGGCCAGGTAGAGGCGATACAGTACTTCGGCTCATTCTGGCGAATCAAGGTTCGGTGTCCGTTCGCAGCGATTCTGTTGGTAGATTTGCCGGTGAGTTCAGCGCAACCCGCCAATGGTGATACCGTGCATCTTCATTGGGATGCGTTAGCCGTCCATCCATTGAGACCATCGGTTTCGGTATGAGCGGCGCCCGCGTCTCCGCAATCAACGCTGGCGCGCAGATCGGCGCTGGGCTTGGCGATCGACTGTCCACGCACTTGCTGCGGCGGCAGTATCTATTGCCCATGCTGCTACTGATTCCACCGCTACTCTGGTTCGGTGTGATCTATCTTGGATCGCTCTTCACACTACTGGCGCAGAGCTTTTTTCGGTTGGATGATTTTTCCGGCACGATCGTGTACGAGATCGGGCTGCAGAATTTTATTGCGCTGCTAGAACCTGCGAATCTGGATGTGATCCGTAGAAGCATCGTGATGGCAACGCTCGTCACGATCGCGAGCGTATCAATTGGTTTCCCGCTGGCCTACATGATGGCCCGCTACACGCGGGGCACAACCAAGGCGATTTTGTATGTCGCGGTCATGCTGCCTTTGTGGTCCAGTTATTTGGTGCGGCTATATGCATGGAAACTGCTACTTGCGAAAGAGGGCGCCATTGCTTGGCTGGTTACGCAATTACATCTTTCCTGGCTGCTGGAAGCAATTCTGTCGGCACCCGTGGTGGGTGGTAATTCGCTAAGTTTTTCACCCCTCGGTACCTTTATTGTATTTGTCTATATGTGGTTGCCGTTTGTCATACTGCCGATTCAGGCTTCAATTGAGCGCATACCACCGTCATTGATTGAGGCTTCAGCAGATCTTGGCGCGCATCCACGCCGTACCTTTTGGACAGTCATTCTTCCACTGGCGATGCCCGGCATTGCGGCGGGATCTATTTTTTCTTTTTCTTTGACACTCGGTGATTACATCATCCCTCAGGTGATCGGTAACTCAACTCTGTTCATCGGTCAGGTGGTCTACCGTCAGCAGGGAATTGCAGGCAATTTGCCTTTTGCAGCAGCATTCTCAATTGCGCCAATCATTATTATTGCCATCTACCTCTGGTTGGCCAAGCGGAAGGGAGCCTTTGATGCGCTCTAACAGTGCGTTGAGTGTGCGCCCCTCCCTGGGACTCACGCTAGCCACAATCGGCGGCGTGCTTTTTCTGCACATGCCGCTTGCTTTAATTGTTCTGTATGCCTTCAGCAGCGAGGACAAGAGCTATGTATTCCCACCGCCGTCACTGACAACGCAATGGTTTGCTGTGGCGCTTGATCGGGTGGACGTCTGGAATGCGGTGACCTTGTCGGTGCAGGTGGCGCTATGTGCGACGGCGCTTGCCTTGATACTTGGCACACTGGCGGCAGGTGCGCTTGCTCGATCAAAATTTTTCGGTCGTGATGCGATTTCTCTATTACTCATTTTGCCAATCGCACTGCCGGGTGTGGTGACCGGGATTGCGCTACGGTCTGCCTATCACTCGGCAGATATACCGTTCAGTTTCTGGACCATCGTGATTGGCCATGCAACATTCTGTATTGTCGTGGTCTATAACAATGCAGTCGCACGTCTGCGGCGCCTAAGCCCATCACTAATCGAGGCCTCGATGGATCTGGGGGCTAACGCGTTCCAAACTTTTTTCTATGTCGTGTTGCCCCAGCTGGGCTCTGCTTTGCTGGCCGGAGCATTGCTTGCTTTCGCGTTAAGTTTCGACGAAGTGATTGTTACCACCTTCACGGCGGGACAGCAAACCACCTTGCCGATCTGGATGTTGCAAGAGCTGATACGGCCTCGGCAACGCCCGGTCACCAATGTTGTCGCGGTGTTCATTATCGCGATGACTTTCATACCCATTGTCGCTGCGTATTGGTTAACACAGCGCGGCGATGACGATGTTCGACGATGATGATAAGAGGAGATAACGCCATGGCAAATTCCGCAGCGCATAATGTAACCCTCCCAACCGAGCTGATAATCAATAACCGTACTGAACGCGGTGAGGGTCCGGTCGAGCATGTGATCAACCCAGCCACGGGAGTCGCCCTGTGCGATGTGCCAGAGGCCTCGCCGGAGCAGGTGTCGCGTGCGGTCGATGCCGCTGAACATGCGTTTACCAGTTGGTCGCAGACCACACCCGGTGAGCGCTCCGCGCTGCTATTGCAACTCGCATCTGCCATAGAAAACAATGCGGAGACCTTCGCGCGTCTTGAATCGCTGAATTGTGGCAAACCCTATGCACGTGCGCTCGGTGATGAGATACCTGCGATTGTTGACTGCTTCCGTTATTTTGCAGGCGCGGCTCGTTGTATGACCGGTACTGCTGCTGGTGAATATTTAAGTGGCCACACCAGTATGATCCGGCGCGATCCGGTAGGCGTCGTCGGTTCGATCGCCCCATGGAATTACCCGATGCTGATGGCGGCATGGAAAGTGGCGCCTGCAATTGCCGCAGGAAATACCGTGGTGCTCAAGCCCAGTGAGCAAACGCCACTCACTGCACTCTATTTCGCACAACTCGCCGCAGAGATTTTGCCGCCGGGCGTATTGAACGTGATTTGCGGTAGGGGCAGCAGTGTGGGGCAGGTGCTGGTCGAGCATCCGAAGGTTCGGATGGTGTCCATCACAGGAGATGTCGCAACTGGACGTAAAGTTCTGCAAGCAGCCTCCGGTAGTTTGAAACGCACCCATCTGGAGCTAGGCGGTAAGGCACCGGTGATTGTGCTGGACGATGCTGATCTTGCCTCGGTGGTGGAGGGCGTCCGAACTTTTGGCTATTACAACGCCGGTCAAGACTGTACTGCGGCATGCCGGATTTATGCTGGTCCAAAAATCTATGAAAACTTGGTGGCTGATCTCACCGCTGCAGTGGCAAGTATCAAGGTCGGTCCACAGGATGAGGACGATGTCGAGATTGGTCCATTGATCTCTGACCGTCAACGCAATCGGGTGGCCAGCTTTGTCGAGCGCGCGCAGATGGTGGGCCATATGCAAATCACGACTGGCGGTGCTATTCGGCCCGGCGCAGGTTTCTTTTATGAGCCGACTGTGATCGCAGGTGCGCTACAAGATGACGAGATTGTTCGTCGCGAGGTATTCGGGCCAGCAGTATCGATTACGCGCTTCACCGACGATGATCAAGCAGTCCAATGGGCGAATGACTCCGAGTACGGTTTGGCATCGAGCGTCTGGACCAAAGACGTATCACGCGCGATGAATATTGCGCGTCAATTGCAATATGGCTGTACTTGGATCAATACGCATTTCATGTTAGTCAATGAGATGCCGCACGGAGGTTTGAAAGCCTCCGGCTATGGCAAGGATATGTCGATGTATGCGCTTGAGGACTACACAGTAGCGCGCCACGTAATGGTGAAACTATGATTCGTGTTTGTGTAGCGATGAGGCAGCCCTAGGCCTGTTTTAGCTGCCCGAAGACCGTGCTTTGACTACTCTCGGGCAAGGGCCGGCCAACTTAACAGTTGGCCGGCCACTAGCGAGTACTTAAGCCGACGATGGCAATGCTTCTGATTCGATCGGGCTAGCGAGGTCTTATTGCTGGATGTTTGGCGGGCCCTTAAAGCGTTTTGACTCACCAAACAAAAACCAGAACGCGATCATCCCGCCAATCATTGCGATAGTCAGATATAAAACCTTTTCGTTTGGTGGTTGCATGCCTACAAACACCAGAAGCGCGCCACCGAGTACCGCAAGCACTGCAATCGGTTTAGATAGGCTGCCCAGATTGAAAGGACCTTTTTGGGTCCAAGTCTTGCCCTCTGCAAGGATGCCCGCTGCCGTCGGCATTACATAAGAGATGTAAAGGAAAACAGCGCAGCCAGTGGATGGCACGACAAAGCCATCACCATACAAAGTGACGACAACAGCAAGTACAGCGGATACCCAGGTCGCTGCGACAGGCGTGTTCAGTGTCGGGTGTACTTTACGCAGCGTATCGGAGGCGGGTAGTCCGCCGTCGCGGGCGAAGGCGTACATCATCCTCGAGCATGATGTCAGGCAAGCGAGTCCACAAAGGAAATTTGCTAAGAAAATCCCGATAGATAATCCAGAGCGCAGACCGACTGGTAAAGAGGAAAGCAAAGCTTCGAAGTACCCCATACCCATCTTTACGCCGGCTTCCAGATCGGGCATGACGAGCACGAATGTACAAATCACGATGAAGCCAAAGATGGCCGAGTACAGTACCGAGGTGATAATACCGCGTGGCACGACCGCAGCAGCGTTGCGAGTCTCCTCAGACGTATGTGCTGAAGCATCGAAGCCAGTGATTGTGTAGATAGTAAGTAGTAAGCCTGATAAAAACGGCATCAGGAAGCCACCATACTCAGGCCACGGACTGCCTTCTTTGCCGGTGAAATTAGTAAAGGTGAACAGTTTGTTGAAGTCCAGCGGTACCGGCGAGTAAATCAACAAGGATACGGTCAGGATGATGGAGAGCACCAGAATCAGATACCCTGAAAAATCTGTCAGCAAGGTAGTTAGTTTCGCGAATCGGAAGATCAGCACCGCCTGTATTGCTGTCATCACCGCTAGAAAGGCAACCTGCTCAGCGTAGCCAAGCGACGCTGGATCAATGCCAAGCATTGGTGCAATCGACGTTTTGAAAAAAACATCGTAAACGCCCATATTCACAGAGGCGACGACAAAAATCAGGCCGAGAAGATTGAACCACGCGGTGATCCAGCCATAGGCGCGGCCACCCAGAATCGAGCTCCAGTGATAAAGACCGCCAGCTGTCGGAAAAGAGGAGGAGATCTGCGCCATGGAAAGCGCGACAATACCCGCGAACAGCGCACCGAGCGGCCATCCAATACCGATCGAGATACCGCCTCCAGCGCCAAGCGCTTGCGGGAAAGCGGTGATACCGCCGGCGAGTATGCAGATAATTGAAAACGAGATCGCGAAGTTCGAAAAAGCGCTCATATGCCGATGTAGCTCTTGTTCGTAGCCCATCTTTTTCAAGATGGCAGCATCGTCCATTTCTTGTAAATTAGGAGGCTGTTCCATGCGGATCCCTGATTAAATGGTTAGACTAAATTTTGTACAATCGGAAAATCGTGTATCAAAGAGTAATTGACTTCAAAGCAAATAACAAGCCAGTAAATTGAGGATAATCGGCTTGTGATATTCGCCAAACGAGTGCGCGCCGCACCGAGTTGGGACGGATTATTTCAATTTTGTTTCAGATTATCCTTCACATGCATTACTTTGAAGCGAGTATTCGTCCGGGCGCTACCGCAACCTGGAGGATATCCAGGATCAATTTTTGCTGGAGCCAACCATCATGAATCACTTTTCGCACACCATCGGGACGCATACCTATGGCTTTCGAGATCTGAAAGACCTAATGGCGAAGGCAACGCCGGCGCGCTCGGGTGACTACCTTGCCGGTGTAGCGGCCGGCAGCGCTGAGGAACGTGTGGCAGCTCAAATGACGCTCGCCGCCTTACCGCTGGGCATATTTTTGCAGGAAGTCGTTATCCCTTATGAAAGTGATGAAGTTACCCGGCTGATTATCGATAGTCATGACGCGCAGGCGTTCGCGCCGGTACGTCAGATGACCGTCGGCGACTTCCGGGCTTGGTTGCTATCGGACCAGGCAGATGAGTTCTCACTGGCAGCGCTGGCGCCCGGCATTACACCAGAGATGGCTGCGGCAGTATCAAAAATCATGCGTGTGCAAGACCTGATCCTTGTGGCAAAGAAATGCCGCGTCGTCACCCGCTTTCGGAACACTATTGGCTTGCCCAATCGGCTAGCTACCCGGCTACAACCTAACCATCCAACCGATGACGCAACCGGTATCGCTGCCAGTATGGTGGACGGTTTGCTCTATGGAGCAGGTGACGCAGTCATCGGTATTAATCCAGCGACTGATAACGTACAACAAGTGATGCGGATCGTTCATATGCTGGACGAAGTGATTCGTCACTACGACATTCCTACACAATCTTGTGTACTGACTCATGTTACCAATACGATCGCTGCTATTGAGCGCGGCGCACCGGTCGATCTTGTATTTCAGTCGATTGCCGGTAGCGAAGCTGCCAATCGCAGCTTCGGCATCGATCTTAAACTGTTGGGTGAAGCGCGCGAGGCTGCACTGTCAATCGGTCGCGGTACCGTAGGCAACAATGTGATGTATTTCGAAACCGGGCAGGGCAGCGCGCTGTCTGCAAACGCTCACCATGGCGTCGACCAGCAAACTTGCGAAGCGCGAGCATATGCTGTGGCAAGGCAATATAAACCGTTACTCATCAATACGGTGGTGGGCTTTATTGGCCCTGAATATCTTTATGATGGTAAGCAGATCGTCCGTGCGGGGCTGGAGGATCATTTCTGCGGTAAGTTGCTTGGCTTGCCAATGGGCTGCGATGTTTGTTATACCAATCACGCTGAGGCCGATCAAAACGACATGGATGTACTTCTGACCTTGCTGGCCACCGCGGGATGTAACTTCATTATGGGTGTGCCTGGATCAGACGATATCATGCTCAACTACCAGACCACTTCATTCCATGATGCGCTGTATGCTCGCCGCGTGCTCGGACTCAAACCTGCCCCCGAATTTGAAGATTGGCTTCAGAAGATGGCGATATTCCGCGAAACTGAAAAAGTCGAACTGACTGATGGCTTGCCTCCGCCTTTTGCCAGCGCTCTGCTACGATTGGCCTGAAACAGGTCAGCACAGACAACTTCATCATGAGTAAGCGAAGCGATACGGTCGTTACCAACCCTTGGGGCATGCTGAGGCAGTTCACCTCAGGGCGTATTGCGCTTGGGCGTACGGGCATTAGCTTGCCAACTACACCTCAGCTAGAGTTTCAGCTCGCTCATGCGAGAGCGCGCGATGCTGTCCACCACGAATTAGATACAGACACACTGCAGCAAGCAGTAATGGGACTGCAATTGTTCGAGCAGTGTGTTGTCGTCGAAAGTTCAGCGGGTAATCGCGCTACTTACCTGCAACGCCCGGATTTAGGTCGCAGGCTTTCATCTACATCGCGGCAACAACTGCAATTACTTGCTTCCCAAAGTAAGCAAGTCGGTGCATATGATCTGGCTTTCGTGATTGCTGATGGTTTATCAGCACTTGCGGTAGAGACAAATGCTGTCCCCTTCTTGCAGGCGATAGTGGATCGACTAGGGCAACAGGGGCTTACTTTGGCGCCTGTCACCATTGTGCGGCAGGGGCGAGTAGCGGTCGGGGATGAAGTCGGTGAACTGCTCGGCGCAAAATTGGTGGTTGTGATGATTGGCGAGCGGCCAGGCCTCAGCTCACCAGACAGCATGGGGCTGTATATGACATGGGGTCCGCGGATAGGTCTCACAGATGAAAGCCGTAATTGTATTTCCAACGTTCGACCTGCCGGACTCTCATACGAAGAAGCCTCTTATAAGCTCCATTACCTAGTGGGTGAGGCCTTGCGGCGTGGGGTAACTGGCGTACAGTTGAAAGATGAGACACCCGCCTCACAATTGGAGGGGCGGCTCTCCAATTTCTTGTTAGGTGGTTGAAGCGGATACGCTACAGCGCTCCTTTTCTGGCAGTGGCAAGAATTAGGTTTGCGCCGTCGTAGTGGTCAAGCCTTTACCGTCGCCTCATTGATTTTCGGTCCGATATGTGCGCGTATCAAGGCTAAGCTCACCACGGCCACCAACATCGATCCACCGAGCAGGTTCAGATAAGCGCTGGCACCACCAGCACTGATCATCGCCGCACCGGCGAAAGAGCTGGTGAATGCGCCTAATCGACCAAACGCCATGGCCGATGCCGCACCGGTGGTGCGAATCAGGGTGGGGTACATGTGCGCACATAGCGTGAACATTGCGCACTGCAATGCAGTAACGAACAAGCCATGCAGTCCAAGGCCCCACAAGAAGGTCTCGGTCGCGCCGGTGATATCCACCGCTTTCAGCGCAAACGCTGTCACGGCCGACATCGCTGCCCAGACCACCATGGGCCAGCGTGAACCAAACTGGTTGATCGCCATCGCACACAACACAGCACCAATCACGCCGCCGAGGTTATAAGCAGTTAACCCCATACCGGCTAGTGCGGGTGACACGCCCTCCGTGGTCAACATGGTGGGTAGCCAGCTGAAGGCGGTGTAAATCGATAGCTGAGCGACAAAGAATGTGATCCACAGCCAGCTAGTGTCGTAGGCGCGGCCATGACGAAATAGCTCACCGATGCTGCCCCGCTTGGCGTTATCGATCACACCGTCGGTGAACTCGCGCACCTTATCCACTTCGTGTGCCATACGCGTCAACAGCGTACGTAGCTCTTCCCAACGCTGGCTCTGACGTGCCAGATATTTGGGTGATTCTTTCAGCGATAGCATCAGCACGAACGCATACACAATCGGCAGGCTACCGCCGATGAAGAAAAAGATACGCCAACCAAATACGGGCAGTATTTGTCCTGCGGCCAACCCTGCCAGCATACCCCCCAGCGGGTAGCAGACGCAGGCAGTTGTGACTGCCATCGTGCGGGTGCGTAGCGGAATGAATTCTGCAGTCAGTGTAGTGGCCGCAGGTAAAGCAGCGCCGATACCAAGGCCGGCGAAAAAGCGAATGATCGCAATCGTGGTCACATCCGGCGCAAGTCCAATGGTGACGGTGGCTGAGCCGAATAAAAGAATACTGGCAATCAGCACCGGCTTACGGCCAAAACGATCAGACAACACACCCGCGCTCAAGCTACCAATCGCCATACCCATTAAACCACTCGCTACGGCAACCGAGAATGCAGAACGTGCAATACCCCATTCCTTAATGATGGCTGGGATGGCGTAGCCGATCATCTGACCATCAAAGCCATCCATCACAATCGCCAGCGCGGCTAATACGTATGCCATCTTCTGGAAGGAGGTGAAGTTGCCCTCGTCAATCGCGCGGCTTACATCAAAGCTTTCGGACTGCGGGTGGGTGGTTGCGTCGCTCATGTTTCCTCCGTGTTTTTTGTGTCGACATAAAAAAACACCGCTAGCCCCATTAAACGATCTGCTTTGTTTTTAGCGCTTCAATTTCTTTATCAGAAAGCCCAACATAGTGTTGAAGCACCTCGTGCGAGTGCTGTCCTAATGTGGGCGGTGCATTGCGATACTGGATAGGCGTATCAGAGAACTTGATCGGGTTAGCTACCGACGGCACGCTTCCCGAAAGCGGGTGGGGCAAGTCGATACGCATTTCTCGGTGCATGACCTGCGGGTTCGCGAAAGTCTGCGCGATCGAGTTAACCGGGCCGCAGGGAATGCCTTCTGGTGTTAACAGCCCAACCCAATCCTCAACACGACGCGTGATAAGCCGCGTTTGTAGCAGTGGCAGTAGGGCATCGCGATGTCTAACGCGATCAGCATTTTTTACGTAGCGCTCGTCGCTCGCATACTCCGGGCAGCCAAGCACACTACATAAACGTGCAAACTGTGTGTCATTACCAACCGCGATAATGATCTCGCCATCTGCTGCGTCGAACACTTGGTACGGAACGATGTTGGCGTGTGCATTGCCCTGCCGAGTGGGGACCTTGCCTGAGCATAGATAATTCATGTTCATATTGGCCATAGTCGCTACCTGAACATCCAGCAGCGCCATATCAATATACTGGCCCTCACCACTGATGCGACGATGCTCAATCGCGGCAAGAATCGCGATCGTGGAGTACAAGCCGGTCATGATGTCGGCTACCGCCACGCCGACTTTTTGGGGGCCGCCGCCCGGCAAGTCATCGCGCTCGCCGGTAATGCTCATAAGGCCGCCCAAGCCTTGCACGATAAAGTCATATCCCGGCACGTCTGCCATCGGGCCGGTTTGCCCAAAGCCGGTAATGGAGCAGTACACCAGCCTTGGGTTGATTTCTTTGAGCGCTTCATAGCTCAAGCCATAGCGCGCCATGTCACCGACTTTATAGTTCTCTATGAAGATGTCGGATTCTTTTGCCAGCTGCCGGATAATCGCTTGCGCCTCCGGGTTGGCGATATTGAGTGTGAGCGATTTTTTACCGCGGTTGGCGGCAAGATAATAAGCAGCCTCGGTGGTGTCATTACCCGCTTCATCTTTCAGAAAAGGCGGGCCCCAGCCTCGGGTATCGTCACCGCTAACGGGGCGCTCAATTTTGATCACGTCCGCGCCCATATCGGCAAGTAGCTGGCTAGCCCACGGCCCGGCAAGTACACGCGAGAGGTCCAATACCCGGAGATGCGAAAGAGCGCCTGCCATGCGAGCCTCGTTATCAGATGTCATTTCAATGGAATACCTGTACTGACCGCCGCTTCATCAAAACCAGCAAGCTGGGTGGCATAATCAGACAATAACAAAAACCGAGCATACCTCATGATACGAGACCCGCAGACCCTGAATATGCTGATCGACTCGGTCGCGCGTTTTGTGCGTACCAGACTCGTTCCGGCAGAGCCTGTCGTTGCAGAGACCGACGAAATACCCGCAGAGCTGATTCATGCTATGCGCGAACTCGGGCTGTTCGGTTTGGCGATACCCGAAGAATTTGGCGGACTCGGTTTGACGATGGAAGAAGAGGTTAGTGTCGCTTTCGAACTGGCCTGGACATCGCCGGCATTTCGTTCACTGATCGGTACCAATAATGGCATCGGCTCGCAGGGCCTGATTATCGATGGCACCCCCGAGCAAAAACAAAAGTATTTGCCCCGACTAGCCTCGGGCGAATTGATTGCATCACAAGCGCTACATTACCAACGCCCCCGAGGCAGGGATTTTTACCGTGATGGCGCGTACTGACCCCACGATCAAAGGTGCGGCGGGCATCTCTGCATTTTTAGATGAAGCCGGCACGCCCGGTCTGTCGCTAGGCAAGCGCGATATCAAAATGGGGCAGAAGGGCGCGCACACCTGTGACGTCATTATGGAAAACTGTCGTGTGCCGGTTGCAAATCTGATTGGCGGTAAAGAGGGTGTCGGTTTCAAGACCGCCATGAAAGTGCTGGATAAGGGGCGGCTGCATATCGCCGCTATCTGCGTAGGTGCTGCTGAACGTATGCTGGCTGATTCGTTGGCGTATGCCATGCAACGTCAACAATTCGGCAAACCAATCGCGGATTTCCAGTTAGTTCAAGCCATGCTGGCGGATAGCAAGGCTGAGATTTATGCGGCACGTTCCATGGTGATGGATGCCGCACGTCGCCGTGACGAGGGCGAAGACATCTCGACCGAGGCCTCATGCTGCAAATTATTTGCGTCTGAGATGTGTGGTCGAGTGGCTGACCGTGCAGTGCAGATTCATGGCGGCGCTGGCTATATTGCGGACTATGCAGTCGAGCGCTTTTATCGGGATGTACGCCTATTCCGGATTTATGAAGGAACGACGCAAATTCAACAACTGCTTATTGCAAGAAACATGATTCGAGCGGCAGCAGCTTCTTGATGCCGATACCTACCGAATTTTCAATCTTGTGATGTGTAGCTTCGTTGAATTGCTGTGGGCTCAAGCCGAACGCCTTACAGTTGGATCAGCACCTTCGCATTCGCACCGCGTTCAACTTGCTGGTGTGCAGCTGCGATTTCATCAATCGGGTAGATGGCCGTCGGCGGATGCTTTAGCGTCGGATGCATCAGCATTGACTGCACAGCGTCGATGACCTGCTGTAGCTCCTGTGAAGGCAACTTGTAAACGATAAAGCAGTACATGTTTACAAAGCCGAGAATCATCGGGCCGAAGGGCATGCTGAACTGCGGCTGGCTGGAGCCATAAACGACGGCTTTACCCTGAAAGCGTAGCAACTGGCCGTAGAGCGGTGCGTGGGTTGCGGCATCGAGATCAATGATCGCATCGGCACCCTTGCCATTGGTGAGCGCTAAAACCCGCTCGACGAGTTGCTCGGTTTTGTAATTGATGGTTTCTGCTGCGCCGATTTGGCGTGCCTGCGCTGCTTTCTCTTCGCTACTGACGATGGCAATCACGCGCGCACCGGCCATACAGGCGAGTTGCGTGGCGTAATAACCGACGCTACCTACGGCGCCCGGAACCAGCACGGTTTTGCCCAGTAGCGATCCACATGCTTGCACCGCATGCATGGCGGTCATGAGGGGTATGCCGATCGATGCGCCAACTTCAAACGATACGGAGTTGGGTAACGGAATGGTTTGATTCGCAGGTAGGGCGATGAATTCAGCTGCCGTGCCATAGGGCCGCTCCCACTGGCCGTTAAAGAGCCAGACACGTTCACCGATGCGCGAGCTATCGACCCCATCGCCGACTGCATCAATGACACCTGCACCATCACTATGTGGAGTGACCTCTGCGAACCCACCGGTCCGTGCGGCAACACCAGCGCGGGATTTTACGTCCGAGGGATTAACACCACTGAATGCGAGCTTGACGCGAACCTCACCCGGGTTGGGTTGGGGCTGCTGCTTGTCGATGATCTGGAGAACCTCTGCCGCGGGACCGCGGCGGGTGTAGACGGCTGCTCGCATGGATAAACTCTCTGGATAAAGCTGGAATCAAACCATCAGCGCTCGCCAGCGAATAGACCGATATCAAATCGGCAAAAAATCCCGCTGGGTAGCTCAGCGCAGCCAAGGTGTCTTGGCTGCCGAGCGTATCGCATTGAATTACTGGGCGTTTTTTCTGGCTGGAGTGGAGTTGATTTCGCCAGCGATGTTGCCGCCTTTGCGAATTTCCAGGTCACCGTAGGTGATCTTGCCGGATACATCGCCGGTGGACTCAACTAGCAATGATTGATGAGCGGTACTGGTGTTCATGAGCTTGCCAGCGACCCGGATATGGTCTGCGGTGCTGTTACCAGTAACGACGCCATTGGCGGTGACATTGATGGATCGAGCGTTGACGACGCCGTCAACCGAGCCATCCACTTCGATCAGGCCCGGCGCATTGAGAGTGCCAATGGCGACCACGCCTGCACCAATAAAAATGTCGCCTTTGATGTTTTCACTCATGAAATACCCCAGAAAGTTGATTTCGCACCGATAGTATAGCTTTAGTGCGGTATCGAGTCAGCAGTACAGCGGGGCGAAGTTAAAGCCTTCAGTAATGTGGACTTCAGCACTGCGCGATTTTGACCGAGCAGTATTCCGATTAAGTGACAGATAATCAAATAACCCCAAATACCACCCAACAGACCAACTAGATGCAACTGATTGACGCTATCGGCAGGAAACACGGGCAAATAGGGGCAGGCGAGCCTTGTCGCATCGTTTCTTTGGTGCCTTCCATCACCGAATTATTGTGTGACCTTGGTCTGTCATCGCTTATCGTGGGTCGCACCGGCTTTTGCATTCATCCACAGCAGGTGGTGGCCAATATTCCCAAGGTCGGCGGGACCAAGGACGTCAACGCACAAAAAATCCGCCAGCTTGCGCCAACTCATCTGGTGGTCAATATGGATGAGAACGAAAAGCCAACCGTTGATGCGCTGTCGTCATTCATCCCGAATGTGATTGTCACGCATCCTGTGTCGCCACTCGATAATCCGCCGCTGTTCAGACTGATGGGTGGTGTATTCGGATGTGAAAATGAAGCTGAAGCACTTTGCGCGCAATTCGATACGGCGCTGCAAAGGTTGCTGCATAAACTGCAGCTGAATGAAGTGTCACAGCAGCGCGGAAAACTAATGCCACACCGTGTGCTCTATTGCATCTGGCAGGACCCTTGGATGACGGTGTCGCGTGACACCTACATCGCCCGCATGCTGGAACTGATTGGTTGGCAGCACTTGATTTCCGATTCGACTGCAAGGTATCCGGTGTTCCAATGGAATGAAGAATTACTTGCGAATATCGATGAGGTGATTCTGTCGAGCGAGCCGTACCGATTTACCGATCAACACGTCGATGCACTCGAGCGTCAAATTGGCAAACCAGTGCGATTAGTCGATGGTGAGATGCTGTCATGGTATGGCAGTCGTGCGATTAAGGGGCTGGCGTATCTGGGTCAGCTGGCAGAGGGTAAAGGCTGATTTGTTACGTCTTAATTACCTGACGAATTAGCCGCGCAATGATGCGAAAGCTTAGGCTAGTTGCCCTATGAAGCTGATATAGTTACGAGCTTCTGCAAGGTCATTTTCTGCCTTGTTCAATTAGCAAAACCATTATTAGGAGCAGTAAATGGGATTATTCGACATGTTCAAAGGCGCACCACCCGAACTGACGCCAAAGCTATCCCTGGCGGTGGGGCTGCTGCATATGATTAACGCTGACGGGCAGGTTGAAGCAGAAGAAATCGGCAATGTGCTGCAGGCACTCGGGAATGACAAGGCGCTCATGGATGCCGCCGGTCGCTACGCGCGAGCGAAAGATATTGATAGCTACCTCGCCGAGTCTGCCAAGCTGCTCAATACAGACCAAAAAATGTGCATCTTGCTGAACCTGTTCGATTCATTGCTGGCTGATGGCATCGCTGCGCCTGAAGAGCAGGCCTTGTTTAGCCGTTTCCTGTCGGCCTATGGTGTGAGTGAGCAGACGATTGAGCCGTATACCTTGGGTATTGCACTGAAAAACAAGCGCGAAGTACTCGAGTAAATTCAGTACTCAAGCACCTTCCAAAGAAACGGCAGATTTCAGGGAGCAATAGCGATGTCGAAACTTCAGTTGTTTGGTCAGGGTCTGATTGTCGGCTTGATCGTGATTTTGTTGATCGAGCATTTTGCCGGCTTTTTGCATGTGAATAAGCAAGAAGCCAAGGTATATCGGCAAACGCCCGAAGGCAGACTATTGAATGTGATTCAGGGCTGCTTAATCAGCATCACGCTGATCTTGTGCGGCCTGACAGCGGTGCTGATCTTCGGTTGAGAAACCGATAGCTGGCAGGCTTGAGTTCAAGCCTGCCAAAACCGCTGCTTTCCTCAGATTTCAATTTTGGTGCCTAACTCCACCACTCGATTCGGTGGAATCTTGAAGAAGTCCGAGGGCGTGGCTGCGTTTTGCATCATCCAAGCGAACAATCGCTCTCGCCACAAAGCCATCCCCGGCAAATCACTTGGGATGATGGTGTCTCGCGCCAGGAAGAAGGTCGTATCTTCCAGCTCAAGTGTGCCGCCAACCAGCGGTTCAAGCTGCTCCATCACCTGCCTTACATCGGGCGTCTCTTTGAATCCGTACACTGCGCGCGCCAGGAAGATATTGCCACCCAGGTTCGTTACGGACATACGCTCATCTTGGTCGACGTAGGGCACATCCCAGATCGACAGCTTCAGGAAGATTACCCGCTCGTGCAAGATGCGGTTGTGTTTCAGGTTGTGCAGCAGTGCAATCGGCACAAAATCGATATGCGGCGTGAGGACCGACACGATGTGGTGGGTGCGCGAGTAGCGACTCGACAAAATCTTTGATGTGAATTGCGCCATCGGCGAGTCGTTCGCGCAGCAGACGACGGCCGGTGTACCAAGTGGTCAGCATCACGAAACAAATCGCGCCCAAAACCATCGGGTACCAGCCGCCGTCTTTCACCTTGATCAGGTTTGCGGTCCAGAATGAAAAATCCACGACGAAGAACATACTGATCAGTGTAGCCACAATCAGTTTTGGCATCTTCCACTCATTCAGCATGACCACTGCTAACAACGACGTAGTAATCAGCATGGTGGTGGTGACCGAAATGCCATACGCAGCGGCCAAGTTACCGGACTCGCGGAATTGGAAAACCGTGAACAGAACGAGCACCAGCAGGGTCCAGTTAATGGTGGGCATATAGATCTGGCCGCGCTCGGTATCGGAGGTGTGCAGAATCACCATACGCGGCAGAAATCCGAGCAGAATACCTTGGCTCGCGAGTGAAAACGCACCGGAGATAACCGCTTGCGAAGCGATCACGGTCGCTGCAGTCGCCAAGCCAATCATTGGCAACACCGCCCAATCGGGCAGCATCATGAAGAATGGGTTAGCTGCACCTTCGGGATGCGCGATCAAGAAGGCGGCTTGGCCGAAGTAGTTCAGTAGCAGGCTGGGAAACGTGACGATTAGCCAAGCCAAGCGCACAGGCCTGCGACCGAAGTGGCCCATATCGAGATACAGTGCCTCGACACCGGTGACGACCAACACCACCGAACCCATCACGATATAGGCAAGAAATGCATTCGCCTGAATAAAATCGTAGGCGTACATCGGCGATACCGCGAGAAGTACCGATGGATTTTGCAGAATGTTGTAGATACCCGAGACTGCGAGCGTTGAAAACCAGACCAGCATCACCGGCCCGAATAAACGACCCACTGCCGCAGTGCCGTAGCGTTGAACGCCAAACAAAATAATGATGATGACGACCGTGAGCGGAATCACGAAGCGCTTGAAATCCGGATTTACAACCTCTAGTCCTTCTACCGCCGACAGCACGGAAATCGCTGGCGTAATCACAGATTCGCCCAGCAACATACAGGCGCCGAGAGCACCCAGCATTAGCATCATGCGGAATCGTTTCGGTTTGCCGCGTCCCGAGCGTAGTGCGAGTGCCATCAGCGATAGAACGCCGCCTTCTCCATGATTATCGGCGCGTAGCACGAAGGCGACATATTTCAGCGTCACTACCAAGGTCAGTGACCAGAAAATCAGCGACACAATGCCGTACACCGCAGCTGTCGAGAATGGAATGCCGTGCTCAGGCGTAAAGCATTCTTTGAGCGCATAGAGTGGGCTAGTGCCGATATCACCGAACACAACGCCGATGGCGGCGAGGGTGAGCACGGCAGTGGAGCTGTGGTGGTGAAGTGCATCCGGATTCACCTTGACCGATTGCATCAAGGGTGTTTCGGAAAACTCGGGATTACTAATCGTCATTGGGGCTTTCGCGAGGCAGCGATCACGCGTTTGGCGTGATGCACTACGCATTTCTGGTGACAAGAAATTGCGCAGCCCTGATCAGAGTTTGATTAATCGGAGGGGATTATTTAAATGACAATGATCAAAGCTGCGCGGCCGAGATTAAAAAAGAAGGCATTAGGAAAGCATAAGGATTTGTCTTAATGACTGAGCTTCCAGAATGGCAGTAGGGTTAATCAGAGATTATTCAGCCGGCAGGCTCAGCTCGCAGAATCGATAGCCCACCCCAGTTTCCGTCAGCAGCAGCTCGGGTGCCGCGGGATCGACTTCAAGCTTGGCGCGTAGTTGTGCCATATACAGCCGCAAGTAATGCACATGCTCGACATATTCTGCGCCCCACACATCGTTGAGCAGCTGCCGATGGGTGACGACTTGTCCTGCCTGCGACAACAGGCGGGCAAGCAGATTGAATTCTGTCGGTGTCAGATGGACACGTTCGCCCAGTCGTTTTACCTGCCGCTTTGGAAGATTGATCTCGAGCGCACCGATATGTATCTCGTCGGTCGATGCATGGTGGTCAGGTGATTGCCGACGTAGCGCAACCCGAATACGGGCTTTCAGTTCCCCAATACTGAATGGCTTGACCAGATAATCATCGGCGCCGGCGTCGAGTAAATTAATCTTACTGACATCATCTTCGCGTGCAGATATCACCAGCACTGGGAGTTTTGATTGTGACCTAACTAAACGAATCAGCGTGCTGCCGTCACCATCGGGCAGGCCTAAATCCACAATAACAATGGATAAGTTACTTGGACTACGTGGCGTATTCAGGTGATACGCCCAGGCCGCTCTAGCGCCAGCGAGTGTGCTGTGGCTGTCAACCGAAAAGCCCTCAAGTTCTAACGACTGCTTGAGTACCTCGCGCAGGGTGAGGTCATCTTCGACCAGCAAGATACGGGTCTTCATTCAGTCAACTCGCGCGGTTGCTCAGGTTGCTCTGACAGCGGTAGCGTCAGGCTGACTGTGGTACCGCCACCTGGCGTGTCGGTAATCTGCAGATGACCGCCATGCACCTCCGCAATTGCGCGACAGACTGCAAGCCCGATGCCGATGCCGCGTCGCATTTGACCGTCGGCGGGTGCATCACTCGCCTCGACCCTTTGGAAAATATCGAATACGCGTTCTTTCCAGGCGTCGCTAATGCCGCAGCCCTGATCTTGAACGCTGAGATGAAGTGCAGCGCCATCGTGGTGTGCCTGAATGATGAGCGGCTTATTGTCATCACTATGTCGGAGTGAGTTTTCAATCAGGTTGTCGAGGAGCTGATTCATCAGCACCGCATCGCATTTCAGCAGCGGCAAACCATCTGCCAAGCGAATCTCGATGCGACGCTGTGGGTGATTGCGACGTGCGCGTGTACCGACAGTGCCGACGATTTCCTCGACTGATTCCCAGTTCATGGGTATATCAACTTTATTGCTATCCAAGCGCGCCAGCTGCAGCGTGTTATTGGTCATACGATGCAGTTGTTGCACTTCGTCGAGGATTACCTCGGCTAGCTGCCCGATGCGTTCGGTGGGCATCCGTCCGACCTGATCGGCGATCGCTGAAGCCGAACTCATGACTGTGGTTAGCGGCGTACGGTAGTCGTGTGAGATTGAAGTGAGCAGGGTGTTGCGTAGCTGCTGGCTTTGTACATGCTCTTCAGCTATTCGCGCCTGAATCTGATGGGTCGAGACACGGTCAGCCGCTTGACGCTTCAACTCCATCAGGTAGCTGATCACGGTACTGACTGCCAGCGTGGTTACCAGTAGCAGCACATCTTCTGATAACTCAACTGTTAGGGTGAAGCGCGGTGGCACAAACATCCAATTGAATAGCCCAACAGCGATTGAGCTGATCAGAATCGACGCTAGCGGACGCAGCCAGAGTGACGCCACCGCATTTGCCAGTACCAATATCAAAGCGAGATTGCCAAGGCTGATGTTGTTCTGTGCAATCAGCATCACGCCCCAAGCCAGCATCCAGACGAGGGCGGGTGCGAGATAGGCAAACGGTTTAGTGGTTGCTGAGTTCGGTTGGGACTCTGGTGAATGTTCGATATTCACTGGCCATGTCAAATCAGCTTGACGTGACAAAAATTATTTGTCATTATTTCGTTACAACTACAAGTGTAACCAGAAGCTTACGCAACTGGGTACGCAATCAGGCTTTCCAAAGTTTGAGGAGCGGCTTCCGCGTGCGAGTTCAGCACGTTTTGTTAGTTAACTGGGAGGTGCTTACATGTCTGATCGAGACAAAGTATGGCCGACGGGGTTGACCGAGGCAGAGTCCGAGGAGATCCACCGTCATTTAATTCAGGGTACGCAGATTTTCGGGATGATTGCAGCATTCGCCCATCTTCTCGCGTACATCTATTCACCCTGGCTGCATTAATCGAGGGGGGATGACAATATGATTTACGGAAAAATTTGGTGTGTGGTGAAACCCTCCGTGGGCGTACCCATCATTATCGGCGCGGTTGCCGTGGCCTCGTTCTCGGTGCACCTCGCGCTGACCTTGAACACGACCTGGGTGAAGCGTTTCTTGAATGGTAGTGCGGCACAGGTATCGGTGGCACCATCGGAGGCTATACAGCCGGTGGCAGCTTTAACCATACCCAATACGCTGCAGAAGTAGTTCATGTCCGGGTGTCATGGTTCGGGACCTGCAGGCCCCGAACCATGGCGAACCACCCGACTTGCTAAACCGTAGCCTCGGCGCACACTCATCCAGCCATCATGAGCTCCGTTCGCGCCATGCGTCAGGAGATGCTACGGTCCTGGTCCCGTTTCGGGACAAAATTCCTTCCCTTTGCCGATGCTGCTTCAGAGTCGCTGCCCTTATCGCGGCTGCTGCGTCTTTCGCTGTTTCAGATATCGGTCGGCATGGCTTTAGTGCTGATGATCGGCACGCTGACTCGCGTGATGATTGTCGAGCTGCACGTATCCGCAACGCTAGTGGGATTAATGATTTCTTTGCCATTGGTGTTCGCACCATTGCGCGCACTAATCGGTTTTCGCTCTGATCATCATCGTTCGGCATTAGGTTGGCGACGGGTGCCGTATATCTGGATGGGCACGATGGTGCAATTCGGTGGGCTGTCGATCATGCCGTTTGCGCTACTGGTGCTTTCTGGCATGGGTCACGCCTCGCACGCGCCGGCCTGGGTCGGGCAAGTCGCGGCCGCGGTCGCATTTTTATTGGTCGGTGCCGGTCTTCACACCACGCAAACCGTAGGACTCGCGCTGGCGACTGATCTTGCACCACCCGAGTCGCGACCCAAGGTCGTCGGCCTGATGTACGTGATGCTACTGCTGGGCATGATGGGGAGTGCGGTGCTGTTTGGTCTGGCATTAGCCGAGTTCAGTCCGGGGCGATTGATTCGCGTGATTCAAGCAGCGGCAGTATTGACGCTGGTGTTGAACACTATCGCGCTTTGGAAACAGGAATCACGCGGACGAGTAAATCGGCCTGTGGAGCAGAGCGCACCTGACTTCCGCGCCACATGGCAGCTGTATTGCTCGGGCGAGCAGGCGACGCGCCGCTTACTGGCAATTGGCTTGGGCACCATGGCCTTCACCATGGAAGATGTTTTACTCGAGCCGTATGGTGGTGAGATTTTGCGGCTGACTGTCGGTGAGACCACGTTGCTCACGGCGACACTCGCGATTGGTGGCTTGTTTGGATTTGCACTGGCCTCTCGTGTCTTGAGTCGCGGCATGGACCCTTTGCGTCTGGCGGCACTCGGCGCGCTGGCGGGTTTGCCGGCGTTTGCGATGGTGATTCTGGCAGCGCCGACCGGTGTTGCGACCTTGTTTGGCGTCGGCACTCTGCTGATTGGTTTTGGTGCCGGGCTGTTTGGCCATGGCACGCTGACCGCCACCATGAATCTCGCGCCGAAAACCCATAGTGGCTTGGCACTGGGCGCGTGGGGCGCGGTGCAGGCCACGGGTGCCGGTATCGCAATTGCCCTCGGTGGTATCTTGCGCGATCTGGCCGCGATGGTCGGCGGCTCGACATTCGGCTACACCTTTGTGTATGCGCTGGAGATAGTGTTGCTGGTGTTAACGATCATCGCGATTCGGCCGCTCATCGGGTCGGACTCGCCTGAAGCTGAATTGAGTAATAATAAGCGGGTGTGAAAACCGTCCGTCTGGAAGTTTCAGGCGATCAAGCGCCGATCGGTATTGCGGCGTGGGCTGTCACTGAAGATTTTGTTGCAATCATCGAATTGGGAGAAACTTATGAAGACTTGGCAAATTTTGTTGGTGATCTGGATGACCGGCGTCGGCTTCTGGATTGCAAATCAGTTCAACCGCCAGAACATCGAGCGCCTGAAAAAGCGTTCCTCGGGCGCCTGAAGCACTGATACACGCCTCATTTGCAAAGCGGGCTGCCCTCATCGGCAGCCCGTTTTGTTTTGGTGGCCGGGATCCAGAAAGCTTCCCTGCGCGGATACCACCCATGCCTAAGCCTTGCGCCCTCGTAGTGAGAATTATTCTCATTTGAGGTAAACTCAGCAGTTCTTGATCGACTCTATCGAGGACTGCTTCATCATGCCGCAACTTAAGTCTTTGCTATCGGCCGCTTTTATCGCACTGGCTTCGCTATCCACCATCGCGATCGCCGACACCGTCACTGTTTACTCTGCCCGCAACGAGCAACTGCTCAAGCCTCTGCTTGATCGTTACAGTAAAGAGACGGGTACTGAAATTCGTCTGATGACGGCAAACGAGGGCGCATTACTCGCGCGCTTGAACGCCGAGGGCGCGAGCACTCCGGCGGATGTACTGATCACGGTCGATGCCGGTAATTTATGGCTCGCTGCGCAGCAAGGCCAACTCCGCGCCCTGAATTCGCCAATTTTGCAAAAAAATATTCCGGCACATCTGCGTGATCCGGATAACCAATGGTTCGGTTTGTCGGTGCGTGCTCGCACGATCGTGTATAGCAAGTCGCAACCGAAATGGAAAGGCAAGCTTTGCCTGCGCACCAGTAAGAAGGTCTACAACCAGTCACTGATCGCGATGATGATCACCGAAATCGGTGAAGCAAAAACCGAAGAGATCGTACGCGGCTGGGTTGCGAACCTCGCGACTACACCATTCCCCGATGATACTTCTCTGCTGAAAGCCATCGCTGCGGGTCAGTGCCAAGTCGGTATCGTGAATACCTATTACCTAGGTCGTTTGCTCGTCAAAGAGCCCGACTTTCCGGTTGGCTTGTTCTGGGCGAATCAGAGCGGTAGCGGCACGCATGTCAATGTCTCTGGTGCAGGCATTACCAAGCACGCTAAAAATCCGGCGGGTGCGCAAAAGCTGATCGAGTACTTGTCGATGGAAGCGGCGCAAGCATTTTATGTGGATGAGGATCTTGAGTTTGCGGCTAACCCAAAGGTCAAGCCGAACTCAATCATCAAAGAGTGGGGCAGCTTCAAGCCAAACTTGCTGAATGTGGCCAAAGCCGGCGAGTTGCAGGCAACAGCAACCAAGCTGATGGATAGAGCAGGCTATAAGTAAAAACTTATTTCGTCAGATCGCTAGCAGCTTTGGCATCATTTTGCGGTACGTCGTTTACTGTCTGCGCTGCTGCCGTCTTGCTATCGACCGTGCGAAACAGATGTTTGCCGCGCAATACAAAACCGCATCAGGACCGCTGTATGAGAATCACCGCATAAACGTACCGAATGAATTCACTCGCTGACAAACCTGCGTGGTCGGTACTTTGGCTGTCACTGCCGACGGTGGTGCCATTGGTGGTGGTGTTGGGCAGCTGGCTACATCCGCAGCCCGAGGTGTGGTCGCACTTGAATGAGTACGTACTACCTGCGGTGCTGAAGAACACAGTGCTGATGGCACTCGGTGTAGCGCTGATGGTGAGTGTGTTGGGTGTAGGGCTCGCTTGGTTAACCGCGGTGTGCGAGTTTCCAGGCCGGCGTTGGTTTGCATGGGCGCTGGTGCTGCCTTTAGCATTGCCGGGCTATGTGCTGGCATCAGTCATGGTCGGTTTGTTTGACTACAGCGGGCCCTTGCAAACCGCTTTGCGTTCGACACTTGGCCCAGTGAGCTTACCGCCGATACGATCGATGGGTGGTGCGATCGTGGTGTTCGGCTTGGTGCTGTACCCGTATGTGTATCTATTGGCGCGGCAAGCATTTCTGACGCAGGGTAAGCGTAGCCTTGAAGCGGCGCAAACACTCGGTATGCCGCGTTGGTTGGCATTCTTTCGTGTGGCGCTGCCAATGTCGCGGCCTTGGTGGGTAGCGGGTTTGACACTGGCGTTGATGGAAATGCTGGCAGATTTCGGTACGGTCGCAATTTTCAATGTCGATACTTTTACCACCGCCATCTACAAAGCCTGGCTGGCCTTATTCAATTTGCCTGTGGCTTCACAATTAGCCTCGCTACTCGCACTAGCTGTCTTGTTGCTAGTGTGGTTTGAGCAGCGTGCGATTGCGCAACGTCGTTATGCGGCAAATGCAGTCGAGGCGCGTCTCGAACGTTTGCAGCTGACGGGTCTATCCCGTTGGGCGGCATTCGCTGCCTGTGCGCTGGTGCTGCTGATGGCCTTTGTGATCCCTGTGCTGCAACTCTCAGTTTGGTCGTTGGCAGTGGTGCGCAATGATTGGGATGCGCGTTATTGGGGTTTCATCTGGCACTCGTTATTGCTGTCGACACTATCAGCGCTGATTGTGGTTGCTGTCGGGCTATGGCTGGCGTATGCACAGCGCCAGCATCCGGGTCGACTCACACGCCTGTGGGTACGTGCTTCAACCTTGGGCTATGCATTGCCCGGCATGCTGCTGTCGGTCGGTTTGTTTGTTCCGATTGCATGGCTGGATAATCAGCTATATCCGTTGTGGCAGTCGTGGGGTATTGATCCCGCGCCTGTACTGAAAGGTACCTTATTGGTGATGTTGTTGGCGCTGGCGGCGCGTTTCATGGCAGTGGGCTTTGAACCAATGCAGGCCGCTATGCAGCGCATCACGCTCAGTCAGCAACAGGCGGCGCATAGTTTAGGTTTAGGTCGTTGGCAGGTGCTGCGTCAGCTTTTCTTACCGCTACTGCGTAGTGGTTGGTTGGGTGCTAGCTTGCTGGTATTCGTCGAGGTCATGAAAGAAATGCCGATCACATTAATGACACGTCCCTTTGGCTGGGACACGCTGGCAGTGCGTGTGTTCGAGATGAGCGCTGAAGGTATGTGGGATCGCGCTGCGCTGCCAAGCTTGTGTATTGTGGCTGCTGGCTTACTACCGGTCTTGTTTTTAATTCGTCAGTCGGAGCGCTAGGCTATGAAGCGCGATATGAATCACCATCAGCAAGTACAGGCACTTGAATTAGAGGCGCTGACACTTGGCTATCCCACCGCAAGTGGGCTACAGGTCGTGCTATCGGATTTTTCACTTAGCTTGGCGCAAGGCGAAATCGCCTGTTTGCTCGGGCCATCGGGCTGCGGCAAGACCACGGCCTTGCGTGCAATTGCGGGTTTTCATCCGCTGCAGTCTGGCCGTATCTGCTTGATGCAGGATGAGGTCGGTCGTGCAGGTTATCAACTCGCGCCCGAGCATCGCAACATCGGCATGGTGTTTCAAGACTATGCACTGTTTCCCCATCTGTCAGTGGCTGACAACATCGGTTTCGGTTTATATCGTCGCAGCAAGCACGAGCGCGAGCAACGTGTGGCGCAAATGCTTGAATTGGTCGGCATGAAAGAGTTGGCGCACAGCGCGCCGCACCAGCTCTCGGGTGGTCAACAGCAGCGCGTTGCATTAGCGCGCGCGTTGGCACTGCAGCCGTCGCTGTTGCTGATGGACGAGCCTTTCTCGAATCTGGATGTCACGCTGCGCGAGCGCTTAGCGATCGAGGTGCGCGATTTATTGAAGCAGACCGGTACCACCGCCGTGATCGTCACCCATGATCAGCAGGAAGCGTTTGCGGTGGCAGACCGTATCGCTGTGTTGGCAGAAGGACGCTTGCAGCAATGGGGCACACCAATGCAGCTGTATCACCGCCCAGAGAATCGATTTGTTGCGCGCTTCATCGGCGAGGGCATGATGCTGCGTGGCCAAGTGGGTGATACAGGTCAGGTGCATACCGAGCTCGGTGTGTTCAAGCCGGATGCCTTGCCCGACGGTGTCGGTAAGGATGGCGAGGTAGATTTATTGGTGCGGCCGGATGATATCCAGCATGACGACGCCAGCCCGCTGCAGGCGCGTGTACTGGCCAAGGCATTTCGTGGGGCGACATTTTTGTACACGCTAGCCTTGCCCACGGGGCAGCAGCTGCTATCGCTGGTGCCCAGTCACCATGACCATGCGATCGGTGAGGCGATTGGTATTCGTCTTGAACTGGACCACCAGATCTGCTTTGCCACTGACTAGGCTCAAATAAATTACCGATGAGATTGTCGGCGCCTCCTGTAGCAAAACTGGATAGGGTCGTCGGTAGTAGATTGCGGGAGGTCCCAAGCGCACTACGGGGATTGTCGCAAAGTCGGCGGCTAGGCTTTATAGTGGCAACTTTCGCGCATTCGCCGGTATGGTGCAGTGCGACGAAAACTATAACGACAATAAATCTTAGGCTGGAGACATCCTTATGAACATCCATGCACTCGTGCAAGGAATGGCCGGATTGGCCCTTGCGGGCTTTGTTGCGGCGGCTGGTGCGCAAAGCAAACCCACGGAACTCAAAGTCGGTATCAGCACGTTTTTGTCGGGCGCGCCTTCGGTATTTGGGGTGCCGGCAAAGGCCGCGGCTGAGCTCTACATCGAGCAGATGAACGCAAGCGGTGGCATCGGCGGCGTCAAGATTGTGCCCACCTATATTGATGAAGGCGTTGGCTCGGATAAGTTTTTATCCGAGTATCGCCGCGTGGTTCAGGAGAGCGACACCAAGGTGATGGTGGCCGCTATTTCCAGCGGTAATTGCAATATCGTTGCTCCGGTGGCTGAGGATCTGAAGGTACTCAACATCATGTGGGATTGCGGTACCGAGAAAGTGCTGGAAGATAAGCGCTATCGCTATGTTGTGCGCACACAAGCCAATGCAACCACCGAGATGGTCGCCAGCGTCTTGTACCTGCTGCGTACCAAGCCAGATCTGAAATCCATCGCAGTAATCAATCAAGATTACGCATGGGGCCGTGACTCGTGGGAATTGTTCCGCAATACCTTGCTGGCCATGAAGCCGGATGTGCAAATCGTGGCAGAGTTGTTTCCGAAATTCGGTGCAACCGATTACTCCACGGAGATCAGCCGCTTACAAGCGCTACGACCCGAGGTAATCTTGTCGACTGCTTGGGGTGGTGATCTCGATACCTTTGTACTTCAGGCCTCGCAACGCGGCTTGATGAGAAACTCACTCTTTGTGTTGCCGCTGGCCGAGAGCTCGCTCGAGCGTTTGGGTAGTGCGCTACCAGATGGGGTGATCGTTGGCGCGCGTGGTGATCATTATTTTCTTCATCCGCAGCACAAGGATCAGCCGCGCCTGAAAAGTTTCGTCAAGAAGTTTCGCGACAAGACCGGTACTTATCCGATCTACTCGGTGTACCACATGATTCAGGCGCTGGATGGTCTGAAGGCAGGCTATGAAAAGGCCATTAAAGCCAACAAGGGTAAATGGCCAAGTATTGAGCAAGTAGCCGATGCAATGCGCACCATGGAGTTTCGTGGACTCACCGGTACCGTAAAGATGCGCGAAGATGGTCAGGGTCTTGAAGAGCAGCTGCTCGGTATTACCAAGAAGAGCCCCGACTATGCGTTCCCGATTTTGGAAAAAATCGTGATCTATCCGGCTGATCTGATTACGACACCCGTTGGTCAGAAATCGCCTGAGTGGGTCAAGACCTTGAAGCCGGAACTGATTAATCACCCACGACTTAGACAGTATTGATGGCGCGATACATCGCAAGCTGACAGGGTTGCGATAGTCGCCATCAACGCTGCCCGCGCCTGATATAAATCCTTAATCTAAATCTCATCCGCTAGATCTCGCCATGCCTAAAGAGATGATTGTTCTCGCGCTGATGGACGGCTTATCACAGGCCGCTGTTCTGTTTCTGGTGGCGTTAGGCATGACGCTGGTATTCGGCGTGATGAACATCGTCAATATGGCCCATGGCAGCTTCTATGCGCTCGGTGGCTACATGGCGGCGAGTTTGGGTCTATGGGCTAGCGCACATGGGGCTTCGCCTGCATGGTCGCTGCTGATATTGCCGCTGGCTGCAATCATCATCGGCTGTGTATTCGGTGCCTTGATGGAGACCACGCTCATGCAGCGTATCTACCAAAAAGATCCGATTCTGCAGCTGCTGATTACCTTCTCTGCCTTCATGATTTTCGAAGACCTGCAGCGCTTGGTCTGGGGCACGCAGCCGTATTTCGTCTCCCACATCGTGAACTATCTCGGTACGATCGACGTCCTCGGTATTACCTATACGCGCTATCAGTTGCTGCTGCTGCCGGGGATCGCAATCACTGTGTTTATTGTTCTGCGCAGTTTTCTCAAGTTTTCCAGCATGGGTCGGCAAATCGTGGCGGTATCGCATCATCGCGAAATGTCGACTGCGCTTGGCATTAATGTGCGGCGTATCTCGCTGCTGACGTTTGTGGTCAGCGCAGTGCTAGGCGCACTGGCGGGTGCCTTGGCGTCACCGACCGTATCGTGGGTGCCGGGCATCGGTGGCGAGATGATCGTACTGTCGTTTGCGGTAGTGGCGACCGCCGGTTTAGGTCAGATCGAAGGCGCGTTGGTCGCGGCGCTGCTGATCGGAATAGCGCGCTCGTTCACGGTGTATTTGTTGCCGGAGATTGAAGTGCTGGTGCCGTTTTTGATCATGGTACTGGTGCTGCTGTTTCGTCCACAGGGCTTGTTCTCAGTGGCACAGGCGAGGCGGGTCTGATGTCGCGCCCCAAGTTACTCGTCATCGCGCTTGCGATCCTGACGCTGGCTTTACCGGCGGCCTTGCCATGGCTGAAAACGCCCCTCATTCTCGCCACCGCATTTGGTATTGCTGCGCTGGGTATCTCGATTCTGATTGTGTCCGGGCAGATTTCATTTGGCCACGCCATGTTCATGTGCGCCGGTGGTTATTCGGTGGCATTTGCTTCTCGCCAGTGGCCGCAGTTGGATAGTGGCTTGTTGCTATTGATGGGTGCTGGTACCGGCTTGTTGCTTGGCGTAGTAGTGGGCTCGTTTGTGGTGCGCTATCGCGCGATTTTCTTTGGCATGCTCAATCTCGCGCTATCGATGGTGCTGTATGCCGTACTGGGTAAGTTCTTCCATCTGACGGGTGGGACGGATGGCTTGCGGCTAGAGCGTGCGCCATTTTTTGGTATGGCACTCGATCGTGACAACTTCGAAAGCCTGCTATTGCTGTGTAGCGTAGTGCTTGCGCTCATCACCGGTTGGCTGGTCAGCCGCTATCAGCGTTCGGTGGCGGGGCAGGCACTGTCGGCAATCAAGACGAATGAAACACGACTGGAGTACGTCGGTATTTCTGCCTACAAAACGCTCTGGATTGGCTATGTTTTTTCTGCAAGCTTGTGTGGATTGTCGGGCGCTATATTCGCGATTGCCCAAGGGCTGGTCACGCCAGAGATGGGCTATTGGGTTCGCTCTGGTGAGATTATCTTCGTCGCTATTCTCGGCGGTATCGGACATCCGGTCGGCGCATTTATTGGTGCGGGTATTTTTGAATTCGTGAAGCTGTTCGCAGCTGCGTATCTGACCGGCGCCTGGCAGTTGGTGCTGGGTTGTGTATTGATTGCTATTGTGTTTTTTGCGCCGCGTGGTGTGTCGGCATTACTCGATGCTTCGCCTTCCAAGCAGCGAGGGCGGTCATGAACGCGCCACTAAACGCACCACTCTTGCAGACCAAAGACCTGCAACTCGCTTTTGGTGCAGTGGTCGTTGCAGACCATATTGATTTCACGTTGCACGCGGGTGAGCGACTTGCCGTTATTGGTCAAAACGGTGCGGGCAAGACCACCTTCATTAACATCTGTACTGGCCTGATACGTCCGCAAGCAGGCGAAGTTTTCTTCGAAGGGCGCCCGGTGACCGGGATGGAACCGCGCGAGATTGCACGACGGGGCATGGTACGTTCGTTTCAGTTGCCTCAGCTATTCAATGAACATACGGTGCGTGATTGTGTGCGTATTGCGGCAGCGGGTAAGCGAAATCGCTTGAGTGTCTGGACTGCCTTGCAAAACGCCGT